>JBHEMD010000144.1:0-37633 GCA_046262735.1 Chthoniobacterales bacterium
GTTCTTGCTCTGGCTGGCGGAAGGCGAACACCGCCTTGGCAGTTGGCGTTTTGTCTTGCCGCCGCTCCTCCTTTTTCTCTCCTTCATGATGTTCAGCCAGTTCGAATATCCGAGCTTCAAGGCGATCAACTGGAAAACGAAGAAGTCGATTCCCCGCTTCCTCGTCATCATTCTCGTTCTCATTTTCACGGTCCTGAATTACGAATGGATGCCGGCGTTGCTGTTCCTCGCCTATTTGCTTTACGGCTTTCTGCGGCCGTGGCTCTCCCGTGAATGGCGCCGAGAGATTGAGGAGGAAATTGGCGAAGAGCCGGGGGAAGAAGCTGTGACCAATGAATAATGAGAGGTGAGAAGTAAGAAGGAGCGAGTTGAAATTACTTCTTGCTAATCACTTCTCACTGTTCAGCCGCGCCAGCGTCTCCGGATCGCGCACATCCGCCCATTCGCCGGCCAGCTCGAGCGCTCGAACTTTTTTGCCGGATTGCGCGAGCTCGCGAATCGCGTCCGTTAATTCGTACTCGCCGCGCGGCGATGGCTGCAATTTGGCCGTAAACTCAAAAATGCTCGGTCGAAACGCGTAAAGCCCGGCGTTATACCACGAGCTTGCTGATTCACCGGGTTTTGATTTCTCGCGAAGATCGACAAGCTCCATTCGCTCGTTCACAAAAACGGCGCCGCCTTTGCTGACGTCTTCCCCACGCGTGATGCTCACCACTGCGTCGACGTCGTCGGCAAGATCGACAAGTCGGTTGTAATTTGCCGGATCAACTAAAATGTCGCCGTAAATGAGAAGAAACGGTGCCGCGTCCACAAAATCGCGCGCCAGATCGACAACGCGGCCGGTCCCATCCTGCACCGTTTGCGTGGCGTATTGCATCTGCAATGCCAAGCCGCCGCCATCGCCAAAGTAGTCGCGCACGGTTTCGGCGCGATACCCGACAACGATGAGGAACTTCTTAATCCCGGCGGCCTGCAGCCCCTCGACGATGTGCAGCAAGACCGGTTTGCCGCGCACGCGAATCATCGGCTTCGGCAAATCGTTCGTCAACTCGCGCATGCGCGTGCCGCGCCCCGCCGCGAGGATGACGGCTCTGTCGATTTTAGCCTTTGTCATGTCGAGCGAAGTCGAGACATCTCTTGCTGTTTCCTACGCCGAGGGAATTAGAGGCCGGGTAAGAGATTCCTCCACTTCAGTCGGAATGACAAAGAGCAGTTTGCATTGAAATTCGCGTGCGGCTCGCTCAGAGTCGCGCACATGGCCACGTTGCAGTTTCTCGGCAAATATCGCGAGACCGGTCTGCTTTTAATTCGCGTCAGCCTCGGACTGATTTTCATCGCATTGATCGGGCCGGTGCTGTGGAGCCCAGGGAGCTGGGAGCATTTTGGCTCAGCCATGCGGCACCTTGATTTTCATTCCCATTTCAAATTCTGGGGAATCCTCGGCGCGCTGCTTGCCTGCGTGGGCGGCGTCCTGATGGTGCTCGGGTTATTCTTTCGAATCGGCGTCCTCTGTGCGCTCGTCATCACAATTGTCGATCTTGTGGCGACCTGGACCGGACGCGGCGGCTTTTTCGCACACCTGCCCGCGCTTGAGATGTCGATCTTACTTGTGAGCCTGCTACTCGTGGGGCCGGGAAAATACAGCGTGGATAAGAATTAGTGAGAAGTGTCACCGGACAGACTTCCGACTTCTCACTTTCATTTCACGCCAGCCGGCGTGATCACCAGCGCGGGCAGATCAAGTTGCTTGATCAGGCCGCTTACCTTGGGAACGTCATCGCTCTTGATTTGCGCCCATTTCTTCAATTGCTCGTCAAGCTGGCCGCTGAGCATTTGAAAAACGTCGAGCTGCGGTTTGGTCGGCGCGTCGTCGCCGGCTTCGATCACGTGACTGAAACTGTCGAAGCGTTCGTTGAGCATGTTCGGAAAAGCGAGGTTCGCTTCCGAGCCTTTCATGTTCACCTGCATGAGCTGCTGCTCGGCCTCGGACATCTTGCGGTTGAGCTCGTCCGCCGCCGCGAGACTGTTTTTCAGCCGTTCTTCTTCGCCAAAGCGTTTGTGAAGCGACTCGATTTGCGAGCGCACTTCCCGGATTTCATTCACCGCCTGGTGCAGCTGCGAATTGCGATCGTTCACCTGCATCGCGAGCTCGAACTGCTTTTGCAGCGCGCCCTCGGCGCCTTTGGTCCGCGGATCAATCGCGAGGTGCAGCGGGACGGTCTGGGATTTGCCGGCCACGGTTAATTTTACCTGATAATCGCCCGGCAACGCGAGCGGCCCTTTCGGCCCGTTGCCAGAATAAAACGCGCCCGGAATTTGAATTGGATCGTCGTAGCGCAGGTCCCATGCGAACCGGTTCATCCCCTCGTTCGCCGGGATCGTTTTCACCCGCTCGACGCGATCCGGCCATTCCGGCGGTTGCTCGTTTTCTTTTTTCTCCTTGCTCGACAGATGCCGGACCCGTTTGCCAGCTGAATCGAGAATATCGAGTGTGACTTCATCTTTCGGCGCGCTCTTGAAATAATAATCGATGATCGCGCCCGGCGGCGGGTTGTCGCCGACCGGCTGTTTCTTGTCGATCTCTTCCGGGTAATGCAATCGTAGCGCGGTCTGCGGCTGGTAAAGAATGGTGTCGGCCGCCGCTGATTGTCCAGTCACCTGTCGCAACGGCATCAGGTCGTCCAGCACCCAGAAGGAGCGACCATGTGTCGCCACCACCAAATCGTCATCTTTCACTACGAGATCGTGGATCGGGGAGACCGGCAGATTCATCTGCAACGGTTGCCAGTGCGCGCCGTCATCGAAGGAGACGAACACGCCAAGCTCGGTCCCGGCATAAAGCAAGCCGCCCTTCTTCGGATCTTCGCGCACGGCGTGAACGTAAGCGCCGTCGGGAATACCATTGACGATCGCCGACCAGGTTTTGCCGAGATCAGCGCTCTTGAAAATGTAAGGCTTGAAGTCGTCGAGTTTATGCCGATCGACCGCCACGTATGCGCTGTTCGCGTCGTGCGGCGACGGCTCGATTAGATCGACAGTGCTCCACTCCGGCATCTTCGGCGTGACTTTCGTCCAATGCTGACCGTCATCCGTGGTCACGTGCACCAGACCATCGTCGGTGCCAGCCCACAGCGTTCCCCGTTTCTGCGGCGACTCCGCCAGTGCAAAGATCGTGTCGTAATATTCGACCGAGGTGATGTCGTTGGTCAGCGGCCCGCCGCTGGGTTGCTGTTTGCTTTTGTCGTTGCGGGTGAGATCGCTGCTGATTTGCGTCCAGCTTTGGCCGTGATCGGTTGATTTCCAAACAACTTCGCCCGCGGTGTAAAGGGTGTCGGGGTCGTGCGGCGAAAGCATGAGCGGCGCGACCCATTGAAAACGATGGGCCAGATCGACTGCGCCGTGACCGGAATTATCCAGCGGCACGGGGCTGATGTCCTGGACGTTTTGCGTATTTTTGTCATAGCGAACGGCGTAACCTTCGCTGTTTGAATAGATGATGTGCCAGTCGCGCGGATCGGGCACGACAAAGCCGCACTCGCCGTCACCGGCCTCAAACCAATCCTCGCGCCCGATCACTCCGCTGTCGGTGCGGCTGGCGATGCCCACGTTCGAGTTGTCCTGCTGCGCGCCATAAATGTGGTACGGGAACGCGTTGTCCACTGCGACGTGATAAAACTGCGCCGTCGGCTGGTTCATCTGCGTCGTCCAGGTTTTGCCGCCGTCGATCGAAATGCTCGCTCCGCCGTCGCTCGCGTTCCCGATCCGGTTCGGATCCTGCGGATCGATCCAGAGGCCGTGATGATCGCCGTGCCGCGCCGGGAGCAGATTGAAAGTTTTGCCGCCATCAACCGAACGAAACGCGCCGGTGTTTAGAACATAAACGGTGTCCGCCGATTTCGGGTCAGCGTAAACTTTGCTGAAGTACCAGGCACGCTGGCGGAAGCGGCCGTCCTCATTTACCCGTGTCCACGTCTGGCCGGCATCATCCGAGCGATAAATGCCGCCCTCCTTCGCTTCGATGAGCGCATAAACGCGGTTTGAATCCGCGCCCGAAACGGTGACGCCGATCCGGCCGAGAATCCCGTCGGGCAATCCATTTCCAGTCAGTTGCTTCCAAGTGACGCCATTGTCCTCGGAGCGATACAAACCGCTCCCCGGCCCGCCGCTGGAAAAAAACCACGGCTGCCGGCGGGCCTGCCAAAGCGCCGCAAAGACGATGTTGGGATTGTGCGGATCGAATACGACATCGATGCCGCCGGTGTTTTCGTCCTTGCTCAAGACTTTGCTCCAGGTTTTGCCGCCGTCCGCGGTCCGAAAAATACCGCGTTCGTTGTTCGGCCCGAAGGCGTGGCCGAGCGCCGCGACCAGAGCCACATCCGAATTTCTTGGATCGACAATGAGCGCGCCGATTTGGCGGCTGTCTTTCAGCCCGATATTTTTCCAGGCCTTACCGGCATCGATCGATTTGAAAACGCCAATGCCGTAGGTGGTATTGCCGCGAATGGCGGCTTCGCCCGTGCCAGCGTAGACGACATTGTGATCTGACGGCGCGACGGCGATCGCGCCAATGGATGAGATGGCCTCCTTGTCAAAGAGCGGTGTCCAGGTCGCCCCGCTGTCGGTCGTTTTCCATACTCCGCCTGCGACCGCGCCGAAATAGTACGTGTCTGGTTCGCCCGGGACGCCTTCGATTGCGAGGGCGCGACCGCCGCGGAACGGACCCACCTGGCGCCACTGCATACCTTTGAATAGTTTCTCGTCGATTGCGCCCGGCCGCGGCGGCGATACTGACGTTGCAGCTGCAGGCGGCGACGTCGCGGGCTGCACACCCGGTCCCTTTCCCAGCGGGGTTGGATTAGCGGCAAGTGCACACGTGACCACACCAAACTGCAAGATCGACAACCAGCCGAAGCGGAGAAGGGGCCTAATCATCCGCGTAAGGTGAAAAGCTTGCGCGCGTGTTCAACCGGAATCCTGTAGCCGCTTCGCTGCGCGAAACGCGACGTAGGCTAAATATCACGCTCGTGCGCGTTGCCCACCCGCCTCCGCACGGCTGCGGCGCGGCCAGCCGGGCGATGGCTACAGTTGCCCGCGCACGGCGAGAATGTAGGCGACGATCGCGTCGCGTTCAGCCGGCTTGAGACTGGCGCGGTGCGCCATCGAGTTCACAATCGAG
This sequence comes from Chthoniobacterales bacterium, assembly GCA_046262735.1. Lineage (GTDB taxonomy): Bacteria > Verrucomicrobiota > Verrucomicrobiia > Chthoniobacterales > UBA10450 > AV17. Next base: position 5,177 of record JBHEMD010000144.1, read on the forward strand.
GGCCAATCCTCCGCGCGATAATACCAAATTGAAGGGGCAGTATGACACTGGATGCATCGGTGCGCGAACAGCGCCCGGCCTCTTTGCAATGTCGCAAAATCGACATCTCGGCCAGTTTGGGCGCGCGTTATCGCGGAGGTCGCGACCGGCGGCGTGTAGTAATCAGCGGCCTCACAACCGCACAACAGACAGACCGCCAGTATCGACACTCGCCACATTAAAAGCCGAGGCCGAAGATGCTGCGCAGCTGAAAATCCGGTTCGCCTGTCGTGTCCGTTGCCTGCGCCAACGCGGTCACCGTGACAAAGGCGCTGCCGCGGCGAAGCGACACATTCGGCCCGATGAAAAAATCCGTGGCGCGATCAGCGGCGCGCCAGTCGTGGAACACGATTTCATGCAGTAGCTCGAGACCGGCCGACAAGCTGGGAGAAATTTCATAGCTCGCGCCGAACGCCTGGGTGACTTCGCCCTCGCGTTCTGCGAAATCTTTTCCCTCCCATGCGGCTTCCAATGTCGCGTTGTAAACGAGAATCAGCGGTCCGAAATTCTTTTGCGCGATCAATTTCGATTCCCACTCGAAGAACCGGTCACCGATTTTGTACTCCTGATAGATCGACAATCCGACCGGATCGATGACCGGATTGGTCAAGTTGTAGATCAGTTCGAGGGCCGAGTCTGAATAGAAGAACCCGCCGCTGTTGCTGTCAGTCCCATCGTGGTAATCCCAGTCCGCGAAATAGAGCGCCAATTGCAAGCGCTCGGTAATGCCGAACTCGAGCTCATGTCGGAAATCGACCTCATCGAACCGCGGATCGTTATGCGCCCGCCACGTGACCCACGTTTCCAGATCAAAACCACCCGGTGGCGAAGTGGTCGTTTCATAGATATAGGTGAAACGCCGGACGCCGCCGCCACAATGAGCGGCCGCCAAGATCGACAATGCGAGGAGGCAAAGAACTCTGGATGCCGGATGTTTAATGCTCGAGAGACCCATCCAGAATCCGTCTCGAGAATCTAAAATCGCTCTGCCGCCGAAAATGCCGGCAGCGCGTCGCCGGCTTCTGCTTTTGCTTCTTCCGCCAGCTCGGGTGATTCGATCGGAGCTTTGCCTCCGAAGTGTCGCGCGCCGTAGTAGGAGCCTATGACCAGGCCGGCGGCAATCAGTTGAGCGATGAGCGTCTCGCAGGTGGGAAAAACCGCAAACCACATCCCGACCCAGCGCGGCGTGAACCGCGCAAGCCACAGAATCGGCGTCGTCGAGATCCAGTGCGCCAATTGCATCTCCTGCGCTTGCTCGCCCACCATCACCAGGAGCACGATGCCGAGCAGGACCCCGGTAGTGATCAACATCTTTCGATACGGCAGCCGCTGCTGGAGCACGAAGGTGAGCACCGCGACGATCGCCGAAAGTGCGATCCCGAGTAGCGCGCCTTTCAGGACAACGTCGCCACCGAGTCGCAGATTATAACTTTGCAGGAACAACACTACTTCGAATCCTTCGCGGTAAAGCGAAGTGAAGCCGAGCAGGAGCAGGCCCCAAAGCAACGAGCGCCGGCCGATTTCGCGGTCGTTATCGAGCAACGCTTTGCGCCGCCGATTGTGGGCGCGAATCCAGCCGCCCCAGTAAATTTTGTGGAAGAACCAATTCATGATCACGAGCAACACGATCACCGCGAGAAGCCCGGTGGCGGCCTGGAGATCGAGCGCGCGCATGTTGTCGCTCAGCGAATCGACAATTCGCACCGCCACGAACCAGGTGATCATGCTGGCGATAAACGCGAGACCGGCGCCCGCTGCGACCGGCCGGCGATAGGCGCGTTTCGCGCCGGTCATGCTCGCGGTGATCGCCGCCAACACGAGAATGCATTCCAAGCCTTCGCGAAAAACCAGGATCCCAATGTCGAGGAAAGCGACTGTCGGGCTCGTATCCGGTTGTGTCGGATCGGGCGCGCCCTCGGCCGTAATTCCTTGCCAGATCAGAATCCCGACGACGACAAGTGCGGCCGCGCCAAGGCTCACGTAGATCAGCAGCCGGATGGGTTTGTCGAAAGTTTTCACAGCAATCGCCGTCACTTCCCAAAGCCTAACATACGCGTAAACGCGCTGCTGCCGGTCAGTTGCCTTTTTTTAGCGACGGTTTGCGCCAGCAAAAACAATTGGTTTGGCAGGCCGCGCGCGTAAACTCCAGTCCGGTCATGCCGATGTGGCGGAACGGTAGACGCAACGGACTTAAAATCCGTTGGGCCGAAAAGGCCCGTGCCGGTTCGAATCCGGCCATCGGCAATCCGAACTGCAGCCGGCAAAGATCGATAATCTCCTCGTGAATGGCAACTGAACGCCCTCTGTTTATTCCGGTGATCCTCGGCACTGCGCGGCAGGGGCGGGAAAGCGAGCACGCAGCGCGCTTTGTTTTCGAACAAACAAAAAAGCGTGCCGGTGTAGAAACCGAATTCATCGACATCCGCTCTTTGCCGATGCGGCTCGATGACGCGGGGGAACAAATGAAAGACCCGGGTTTTTCGGCGACAATCGAGCGCTGCGACGCGCTTATCATCGTCACGCCTGAGTACAATCATAGCTATCCAGGCCTGCTGAAACACGCCCTCGACACGAATCTGAAGGAATACATCCACAAGGCCGTCGGGATTTGCGGTGTATCGGCCGGATCGTTCGGCGGCGCACGCGTGATCGAGCAGCTTTTGCCCGTCATGCGCGAGCTTGGGCTGGTCACCATTTTCGAAGACGTGAATTTCGGAAAAATCGGGACCCTCTTCGATGAGCGGGGCAATCTGATCGATCAAAACTACGTGCGTCGACTCGATACTTTCCTGAACGAGTTGATCTGGATGGCGCGCGTGTTACGCGACGGCCGCGAGAACATCGCACCGGTATAGCTCGGAATCCGACATGCGAGAAAAGATCGACCGTCGCATGGCACGGCTCGGTGTTCATGAGGGCGAACTGGACGAGATTTTTGCGCGGGCTGGCGGACCCGGCGGCCAGAACGTGAACAAGGTCGCAACGGCAGTCACCCTGCGCCATCGCCCAACCGGCATCAGCGTGACCGCGCAGAATTCGCGCTCCCAGGCACAAAACCGCAAAATGGCGCGCGAACGATTGCTCCATGCGATTGAAGGTCGACAACGTGCCGCCAAGCGAGCGCTGGTTTCCACGTTGGAAAAAGAGCGTCGCCGCAAATCACCGCGGCCCCCGCGGCTCAAACGCCGGATTCGAGATTCCAAACGCCGGCGGGCCGAGCTGAAAAAGCAGCGTGCGCGGGTCGAACCGTAAGATCACCGCGGGCCAATACGTACTTTGGCAGCGGCTTCCGACGCAGCCGCCGGCCAAAACCGGCTGCGGTCGGCACAGTTCCCGCTACATGGGGGTCGCGATGGGCAAGCGAGCAGACTCCGTCATCGGCCTGGACTTGGGCAAACGCGTCTTCAAAGGCGTATCGCTGCGCCAAAAAGGCGATTCACGCCTTGTCCTGACGAATTTCGCATCCCGTCAGGTGCCGGAGGAGTTTGGTTCGGCCGATGAGCTGGCGCAGCATTTGAAACCGCTTATTCGCGAGCTCGGCGGCAGCGGCAAAACCTGCGCCGTGGGGGTCTCCGATCCCGCCGCGCTTTTGCGCATTGTCGAGCAACCCGACACGCCGGTCGATCTGCTGCGCAACGCGCTGCGCTGGAATGGTCTCGCCGTGCTGAACCAGGAATGCAAAGACTTCGTGCTCGATGTTGCGCCGGTTGCGGCAAGAGCCTCTGCCAATGGCCGCGCCGGCACGAGCGAGCACGCCGGCAACGTTGCCGTCCAGAGCGGAGTTCTGACCAAAACCCGCTACGTGGTCGGCGGGATGTTGCGCGAAAAAGTGAAACAGATTTCCGAGGCGATGAGCAAGACGCGCGTTCCGGCACAAATTCTTCAGCTCGCGCCGGTCTGCTCCTTCAACGCCTTCGAACTCGCTTACCCGGAAATTTTCAATCATGAAGCTTTCCTCCTGCTCGACCTTGGCCATCTGCAAAGCACGATGCTGATGGGCAGCAAAGGCGAGCTGGTGCTCGTGCGCAGCATAGCCTATGGCGGGAAACACCTCGGGCAGGCGCTGACCGCCGAGGAAGCGCTCGAGCAGGACGCCGCGTGGTTGCTGATCGAGCAAAGCGATCCGGGCATGGTCGATGTGTGTCGCTCCTCGCTCGCGCGCCTGGCGCTTGAAGTGCGAAACTCGATCGGCTTTTTCGAAGGCCAACGCGAGGAAAGCATTTATCGAATTTTTGTTTCCGGCGGGTTGGCCCGCTTCGAGAGCATTCTCCAGACGCTCAGTGATGAACTTGGACTGCCATGTGAAATCTGGGATCCGCTGGAGACGTGCGAAGTCGCTCTCCCGGCGGCGAAGCGCGAGGCATTGCCGCACGAATTTGTCTCGCTCAATGTCGCCTGCGGGGCGGCCTTTGAATACCTCAGAAGCTGACAGCCAATGGCGCTCCAACTCAACCTTCTCCACGAGCAGATTCTGGAACACCGCCAGCGTCAGCGCGATCCGCTCAAGATCGGCATGCTCGTGCTGATCGGCTGCGGCGCGGTCATGTTCCTCTATTATTCGTGGAGCGCTTATCGCACGCTCGAAATTAAGAGCCGGCTCGGCGCGATCGAACGTAACTGGGCCAAGGTCGAACCGAAGGTCACTGCTGCACAAAAACGCGTCAGCGAACTTCAGGGCATCGTCAAAACCACGCGCGGCCTCGGCGATTACATCGAGACCCGATTTTTCTGGGCTCCTTTTCTCCAAAAGGTGGCGCGCTGCGTCGCGCCCAATGCGCAACTGACAAGCCTGGAGGGCTCGGTCCTGGACGACAACAAGGGCGTAAGTGTCACGCTCGAGGGAATCGCCGCAGGACGTGAGCCACGCGCCGCCGCTGAAGATCTGCGCCAGTTGCTGCTCGAACAACTTGGCCAGAGTTACAGCGAGGTGCGGGTCGAGTTCAAAACGCTCGAGGATCTCGACACCATGGTCACTCTCGGCGGCACGCACATGCCGACCGCCCGTTACACGCTCGCCATTAACTTTAATCCGGCCCCGGCTGCCAAACCTACCCCGGCCGCAACTCCCGGCCGCGTGAAAAAACGCGCAGGCGACACATGAAACTGACTAAGGATCAGATCAAAAAACTCAGCCTCAGCATCATGGGGTTCGTCTTTTTAGTTTACGTTTATTTCACTTTCTTTCTCGGCCCGCTCAATCGCAGCCGCACCGCAACCCTGACCAAGATCAACGATCGTCAGAGCAAGATCGACAATTCCAAGGATGATATGGCCAAGGCCGCCAAACTCGAGCAAAGCGCCAAGGCCGCGACTGACCTTTTCGCCGCGTTCAAAAAGCTAAACACCGAAGGGGCGCCCATTGCCTGGTTCCCGCCCCGGATCAAAACATTCTTTGCCAACGAGCAGATCGACAAGGCGGTAGCGCGGCTCGAAGGCAACACAGCCTTGAAGCAGGACGAGCTCTCGGGCTGGCTGCGCTACAATTGGGTGATCGACCTGCCCCAGGCCGACTACGGCACGCTCGGACGAGCCCTGGCCGACCTGGAAAACAGCGAGCCGTTCCTTTGCGTCACGCGTTTGAGTATTCACGCCTCGCCCGATGCGCCGCAGTACCAGCACGTCGAGCTCGCCGCCGCCAATCTCATCGAAAAGAAATGAAAACCACCAGCGCCTGCCTGCTTGTGATCCTGCTCGGATTCGCCATGCTTCGCGCCGAGGATCATCCGCCGCTCGAACTCAAGAACAAGTCCGCATTCCAACTGGATGGCGGCGGGCGCAATCCATTTTGGCCGATCGGCTTCAAGCCGGCCGCTCAGATGACGAACGCTCATGGCCGTTCCGCGGTTGATGTTCCGTTGAGCGCGTTCCTGCTTACGTCCATCACGCTCGAGCAGGGCACCCGCTTCGCCATCATCAACGGCAAGACGATGCAGGAAGGCCAGCAGTTCAGTCTCCGCTCCGGAACGCAAAGCTACCAGCTCAAGGTCAAGGCGATCCAGGACGGCCAGGTCATTCTCGCCTGCTCGGACGGCGAAATCCTCGTCCCGCTCCGTCGCAAATAATTGTAGCCGCTTCGCTGTGCTAAGCGCCACTCGGCGTACAGATCGACAACTTCGAAACGTGCCGCGGAGATCGCGATTATCGAATTGATTTTTCCGCGGAAAGCAGCCAATCTCTCGCCCATTCGCGCCAAAACTCTGGCGGCGAACCTTAACCGAAATCACTTCATGAAATTTTCCTTCGCATTTTTTCTTACCATCGGCTTTAGCATTCCGCTTTTTGCCCAGCCGCAATCAACTGACATTCGCCGCGGTTACGGCCCTCTCTTTCAAGCGCGCGACATCACGACAACCAGCACAGTCGGCCGCCCGGTCGATCCAGTTCACCGCTGGAACACCGTTGCCATCGATGCCACCGGGCTCGATCACACGCCGGTTCAACCCGGCGAAAACCGCGTCTTCGGCGAACAATTCGGTCCGACTCGCGCGAGCCGCGCCATGGCCATGGTGCACATCGCGATGGCCGATGCGGTCAGCGCGATCACGCATGCTTACGACAGTTATACCGGTGTCAAAATCACGCAGCTTCCGGTCTCACTCAATGCCGCTATCGCAGAAGCGGCCCATGACAGCTTGGCCGCACTTTATCCATCGCAAAAGCCGGCTTTCGATGCTGATCTCGCCGCCGATCTAGCGAAGATAAAAGGCAAGAGCGCCAAAAACAACGGCATCGCTCTGGGTCAACAGGTCGCCGCCGCGTTGCTCACATTGCGCACCAACGACGGTTCGGAAATTCCGGAGCCTGTCCTCGGAGTTGATTATTTCACGAGCGATCAGCCCGGTCATTGGCGCCAGGACCCGATCAGTTTGGCGCCGATCGCGCTCGGCGCGCATTGGAGTGAGTGCAAACCATTCGTTCTCACTTCCACCAACCAATTCCGCGTGCCTGCGCCGCCGGCCATGACCAGCGCCGATTACACCGCCGCTTATAACGAAGTGAAGAGTCTCGGGGGCGACGGCATCGTTACGCCCACTTCACGCACGGAGGAGCAAACCTTCATCGGCACCTTCTGGGCTTACGATGGAACTCCGAGCTTGTGCGCGCCGCCGCGGCTTTACAATCAGATCACTGTTCAGCTCGCTGACCAAAAGCATTTAAACATTGTCGATCTTGCCCGGCTCCTTGCGCTCATGAACACCGCCATGGCCGATGCCGGCATGGCCGTTTGGGAATCCAAATTTTACTGGGATTTCTGGCGACCAATCGCCGGGATTCGCGAGTCCGATCCCGGCACCGGCACCACCGGTTTGGGCGACGGGAATCCCGATACCATCGGGGACGTAAACTTCATCCCGCTCGGCGCGCCGGCCACGAATCTCACCGGCCCTAACTTTACTCCACCCTTTCCCGCTTATCCTTCCGGTCACGCCGGTTTCGGCGGCGCCATCTTTCAAACCCTGCGCCGCTTCTTCGGCACCGACGCGATCACGTTCACGTTCGTCTCCGACGAATTCAACGGCATCACCAAGGACAACCAGGGCAACGTCCGCCCCTACATGCCGCGCACGTTTACTTCTTTGTCACAAGCCGAAGAAGAAAACGGCCAAAGTCGCATTTATCTCGGCATCCATTGGTCCTTCGACAAAGCCCAGGGCATCGCCCAGGGCCAGCAGGTCGCCGATTACGTGTTTGACCACGCGTTTGTCCCGTTACACCGAGAATGAGTCGGGGGGTTAGACTGAATATGTCTAATTCTCGTTAGATCGCATGAAGAGGACACCTCAGGAGGTCGCAAACACAATTGACGGCTTTGTTAACGGCCAAGGAAGTCAGTGGGAGTGGGACGGTTTCGTGTCGATCCGACTAGACGATCCCGACGTGGAGGCCGTTCGACAGAAGTGTGTCTCAATCCGAGATGAGTTTCCGCCTTCCGATCCTCACAGCTATTGCAGCGAGGCTGGCCTCCAGGTTATGAGGCAGATCGTTCAAGATTTACGCACTCGCTCCCTCGATACGAGCGCAACCTGATCGCCTATCGAGCTGTAACGGGACGCTGACAGCTTCCCGTTGGGCAAGCGGTCCTCTCGGCTACAGACTGCCGATCAAACGTTCGCCAGCTGTGTCTCGCCGACCGGAACAAAGTCGCTCTCGCGTAAGATCACCGGTTTCGTTCCGCAAATGAGTTGATACCATTGGGTGGCGGAGCCGAGGACGATCAGGAAAACGAGAAGGAGAAACAACGCAGCGACGAGCCCGTCAAAGCGCCAGACACCAGCTTGGCGAATTAACTCGGCAGCTTTATTTGGATCGACAATTTTCGATGCTTGCTCGATGAGCGATTGCGCGCCGCTCAGGAAACCTAGCTTCGGGTTCGCCGAAAAAATCTTGAGGTACCCAGCCGAGAACGTGACCGCGCACATGAAACAAAGCGGCACGAGAGTGATAAAGAGGTAACGCGTCTTTTGCATTTTGATCAGAATGGTCGTGCACAAACAGAGCGCGATGACCGAAAGCAATTGGTTGGCGAGGCCGAACAACGGCCAGAGCGTGTTGATCCCGCCGAGCGGATCGATCACTCCCTGATATAAAAACCAGCCCCAGGCCGCGACGAGCACCAGGCTCGTGAAAAAGTTCACCGTCCATGAACGCGTGTTGCCGAGCGGTCGCCAGACGTTGCCTAACATGTCTTGTAACAAGAATCGTCCAACACGTGTTCCAGCATCGAGGGTCGTCAGGATGAAGAGCGCCTCGAACATGATGGCGAAGTGATACCAGAGCGCCAGCGCGCTCGGCCCCGCGGAAATGCGCGCAAACATGTGCGCCATGCCGACAGCAAAAGTGGGCGCGCCTCCGGCGCGATTGAACATCGTGGTCTCGCCCAGATTCTGCGCTAACATCGACATCTCCTGTTCCGTCACCGGAAAACCGGCCGCCGAAACAGTCGCGACCACTTGCGCAGGCGCACCTTTAGAGTTGATGGCGAAATATTCGCCCGGCTGTAACACGCACGCCGCGATCATCGCCATCAGCGCCACCATCATCTCGGTCACCATTGCGCCATAACCGATGTCGCGGATCCGCGATTCGCGTCCGATCATCTTCGGCGTTGTGCCAGAAGCGATAAGTGAGTGAAAACCGGAGACTGCGCCGCACGCTATGGTAATGCAAACGAAGGGGAACACCGGCCCGGCAAACACCAGACCGCTGCCGTCAATGAATTTTGTGAGCGCCGGCATCTGCAGCGTCGGATGAATCACAATCACCGCGACGGCGAGCGCGGCGACAGTTCCAAGCTTTAGAAACGTGCTCAAATAATCTCGAGGCGTCAGTAGCATCCATACGGGCAGCACCGACGCCGCCAACCCGTAAGCCATGATCGCAAACGCAAGCCAGCTCGCATCGTGTCGGAACCATGCCTCGATCGCCGGATAGTGAGCGAGAAATTGTCCGCCCCAGACACCAAATGCCAGACCGACCAATCCAAAGATGGTGACGGCAGTCACGTTCACTTTGCCAGTGCGCAGACCGATGCCCATGATGAGCGCCACCGGGATCGTCACCGCGATCGTGAACACTCCCCACGGGCTTTCTGCCAGCGCCTGCACAACAACCAGCGCGAGCACGGCGAGCAAAATGATCATGATCGCAAGCACGCTGATGAGCGCGAGCGCGCCGATGCTGCGCCCGATTTCTTCCTTCACCATTTGGCCGAGCGTTTTGCCGCCGCGACGCACTGACGCGAAGAGCACGATCATGTCGTGTACCGCGCCGCCGAGCGTGGCGCCGATCAAAATCCAGAGTGTGCCCGGCAAAAAACCAAACTGCGCGGCGAGCACCGGCCCGACCAGCGGCCCCGGTCCGGCGATCGCGGCGAAGTGATGACCGAACACCATCCAGCGATTCGTCGGCACGAAATCTTTGCCGTCGTTTTGCACGACGGCCGGCGTCGCCCGCTCGTCGTTGAGCACAAGCAGCTTGGTCCCCAGCCATTTGCTGCAAAACCGGTAGCTGATTGACAGTGCGCATAGCCCGGCAATAACGATCCAGAGCGCGTTGACTTGTTCGCCGCGCGAAAGCGCCACCACGGCCAGCGCAGTCACGCCGAGCACCGCGACGCCAAACCAAAGCAGCTTTTTCCCCCAAGCCATCGCCTCGAATTTTAGTTGAAATTGCGGCGCCTCGCCAGCATTGCAATGTATCGAGTTTCCCTATGCGTTTTTCGGAAAAAATGGCCAAGATCGCGACCGGGCGCGCGTTCCGCAGCGCCGGCCAACACCTGCGACATTGGCTGCTCGACTGGCGTTTGCCCGTCAAACTCGAACCGGAAGCGATCATAGCGACGATCGATCGAGAAAAATTCCAGGAGATGTATGACCGCTGGGGCGTGGATGATCCCGCCTGTGAAGATTGGCCGAAGTATCTCGATCTCCCGCGTTGGATCGACATCAACATCCAGCGCATCCGCGACACCGGCCTCGATCTCGCCTTGTGCAAACGCGTCCTCGATATCGGCTGCGGCGCGGGCTATTTCGCTTACATCGCGCAATTGCTCGGCCACGACGTCCTCGGCCTCGATATCGATCGGCTGCCGATGTTCGCCCAAAGCACCGAAACGCTCGGCGTGCGTCGCGTCATCTGGCGCATCGAAGCATTTGTTCCCCTGCCCGACCTCGGCAAAAAATTCGACCTCATCACTGCGTTCCTCGTTTGTTTCAACAACCATAAACAACCCGATCTCTGGGGGCCACCGGAGTGGGATTTTTTCCTCGACGATCTCGCTGCCCGCCATCTCACTCCGCGCGGCCGCGTCTGGCTCGAAATGAACCTGGAACACGACGGCACCTTTTATACGCCGGAGCTGCGCGAGTTCTTCGAGAGCCGGGGCGCCAAGATCGACGCTCACAAAGTAATGTTTAATTCAGGCGTTCGCGCGCGGCCTTCAGTTGCGCTAGCTGCGCGCTGAAATCTTTTTGCCGCTGCCGATGTTCCTCCACCACCGCGGCAGGCGCGCGGTCGACGAAGGATTTGTTGGTTAGCTTTTCTTCAACCGTCCGCAGTTCTGCCTCCACCTTGGCGATCTCCTTATCAAGTCGCTCGCGTTCAGCCAAGCGATCCACTTCGACAATCAGGAAGAGTTCCCCCGCCGCCGTCGTTGCAACCGGAGTTCCCGCTCCCGATTTGAAGTCAGGATCGACAATCAACTCTGAGGCACTGAGCAAGCGTGCAATGGTTGTGCCCTCGTTCGAGATCTCAGAAATCTTCGAGCGTAACGCGAACTTTGTTTTTTGATTCGAGGGGATCCGCGCTTCGGCGCGAAGGTTGCGACCGGCCTGGACCAGACCATAGATCCTCCCGACGAGCAGCCGTCGCTTATCACCGACATCGACGTTTGCCTTCTCCGACACTGGCTCGAACTGAATCGAGCCTTTCCCGAAGCCGAACATCGACCAAAGCTCCTCGGTCAGGTGCGGCATGAACGGATGCAGCAAACGCAGGATTGCGGATAAGACGAAGTCCATGACGGCGAGCGCAGCGGACTTTTTCGTGTCGTCGTCGCTGAAGATATCGCTCTTCGCCGCTTCGACGAACCAGTCGCAGTAATCACTCCAGATGAAATTGTAGAGCTGCTGTGCCGCGGCGTTGAATTGGTATTCGTGATGGGCCGCTTCGATCGCATCAATCGTTTCGTTTAATCGCGCCAAAACCTCGATCGCATAGATCGACACTCCCTCAAAACTTGACCGCTTTAAACGGTCAAGTTCTGAGGACACGCAGCTCGACCCCTGCAGTTGGCGGAAGCGCGCGACGTTCCAAAGTTTGGTCGCGAAGTTGCGGCCTTCCTCGATTTGTTTTTCGTCGAAGCGAATGTCCTGACCGCTCGGCGCGATTCGCATCAGGCCGAAGCGCAGCCCGTCCGCGCCGTACTTGTCGATCAACTCGAGTGGATCGGGGGAGTTGCCCAGCGATTTCGACATTTTGCGGCCGAGCTTGTCGCGAATCAGCCCGGTAAAGAAAACGTCGTGGAACGGAATGTTGTCCTCGATGTTTTCCGACTTGCCCGGCTTGAATTCGAGCCCCGCAATGATCATCCGGGCAACCCAAAAGAAAATAATGTCCGGCGCGGTCACCAGAACGCTCGTTGGATAAAATTTCGCCCGGGTTTCCTCGTCCATCGTCTTGTATGCCCAGAGCCACGATGAAAACCACGTGTCGAGCGTGTCTTCGTCCTTAACCCAATTCTTCGGATCCGGCGGAGGCTCGAGGCCGATGTAAATTTGGGATTTGGGATTTCGGATTTCGGATTTTTCTTTGGGATACCAAGCCGGTATGCGATGTCCCCACCAAACCTGACGGCTAATGCACCAGTCCTGAATGTTCTCCAGCCACTGGGCGTAAACTTTCTCCCAGTGCGCGGGAAAGAAGCGGATGAGATGGTCGCGCACCACGGCGAGCGCTTCTTTTGTTTTTGGATAGCGCAGGAACCATTGCTCGCTGAGCCGCGGCTCGATCGGCACGTCGCTGCGGTCGCTGAACCCGACGTTGTTTTCGTAGGGCTCAATTTTGGCGAGCAATTGTCGATCTTGCAGTAGCTCGGCGGCTTTCTTGCGCGCTTCAAAACGGTCGAGACCGTCGAGCTCCGGCACGGCCGGGCAGTTGATCCGGCCGTCGGAGTGCAGAACATCGATAACCGGCAACTTGTGGCGCTGGCCGATCTCGAAATCGAGGTTGTCGTGCGCGGGCGTGACTTTCAGGATTCCAGTGCCGAACTTGGGATCGATTGCGTCGTCCGCGATAATTGGAATTTTTTCGCGCGCGAGCGGGCGCCACACGTCTTTGCCGACAAGATCGACATAACGTTTGTCGTTCGGATGAACGGCCACGCCGCTATCGGCCATGATTGTTTCCGGGCGGGTGGTCGCGACTTCTAAAAATCGGCCCGGTTCCTCGACGATTTCGTAGCGAACAAAGTAAAGATTTCCTTTTTGCGGCTTGTTGACGACCTCCTCGTCTGAGAGCGCGGTTTGCGCGGCCGGGTCCCAGTTGATCATGCGCCGGCCGCGGTAGATCAGCCCTTTGTTATAAAGATCGACAAAAACTTTCTGAACGGCGCGAACGTAAGCGTGATCGAAAGTGTAGCGCTGGCGCGACCAGTCGCAGGAGCATCCGAGTCTCTTGAGCTGCTCGATGATGATGCCGCCGTGTTTGTCCTGCCATTCGAGGACGCGCTGGAGAAATTTGTCGCGACCCAAGTCGTGCCGGCTGACGCCTTCGTTTTTGCGCAACCATTTTTCAACCGCCGTTTGGGTGCCGATCCCGGCGTGGTCCATGCCTGGCAGCCAAAGTACTTCAAGGCCCTGCATCCGCGCGCGGCGCGCGAGGACGTCCTGGATGGTGTTGTTCAGAACATGCCCGAGGGTCAAGACGCCGGTGATGTTCGGCGGTGGCATGACAATCGAGAACGGCGGCTTTTGCGATTTCGCATTCGCCTCGAAATCATGATTGTCGAGCCAACGCTGATACCATTTCGGCTCGACCGATCGCGGGTCGTAAGTTTTCGAAAGCTCGGGCATCGCGAGTAAAGTAGCGCAAGCCTCCGGCTTGCGAACCGAAACAAACGCAAGCGGGACGCTTGCGCTACTCTAATCGCCCCGCGACGTTTCTCGCCGCATGAGCGACGCGCGACCGATTGGTGTGTTCGATTCTGGAATCGGCGGGCTCACCGTGGTGAAAGCGCTGCGTGACCTGTTGCCGAACGAAAACATCTTTTATCTCGGCGACACCGCGCGCGTGCCCTACGGCGGGAAAAGCGCAAACACAGTCGAGCGCTACAGCGTCGAGATGGCAGAGATGCTCACGAACGAGGGCGTCAAAGTCGTGGTGGTGGCGTGCAACTCAGCTTCGTCGGTTGCCTTGCCAAAACTGGAACAAACTCTTTCGGTCCCGGTGATCGGCGTAATCGAACCCGGCGCGCAAGCGGCGCTTGCCGTCACGCGCAACCGCCACGTCGGCGTGATCGGCACCCGCGCCACGATCAAGAGCGGCGCCTACGAACGTGCTCTGCGCGCACTCGACGGCAAGATCGACATCACCGCGCAAGCCTGTCCATTGCTTGTCCCGTTAATCGAGGAAGGCTGGCTCGAGGACGAGGTGACCGACCGCGCAATCGCGCGTTATCTGGATCCGCTCGTGCGCAAAGGGATCGATACGCTCGTGCTGGGGTGCACCCATTACCCATTGCTCGCGAATGCGATTCGCCGTTTCCTTGGAGGCAAGATCATCCTCGTCGACTCAGCTCATAATTGCGCCGTGGCCGTGCGCGAATTGTTAGATCGACAATCACTGCACGCGGCCGGCGCAAACAACGGCAGGTTGCAGGTCGCATTGACTGATTCTCCCGACACCTTTCTTGGCGTCGCCCGCGAAGCGCTGCAACTGGACATCGGCAAAGTCGAATTGCGCGAGGTGTTGCATCCCGCTCGGGGTAGCAGCGCGAAATAGAAAATGCGGAGAACAACTTCCGCGTCGCGAGGAAATGCATTCGGTGCAATTGGTTGTCGCACCCGGCCCGCCGAGCGACACGAATGACAAGACTCATCACGCCAAATCGGCTCCTTCGAGGCAGACCATTGCGCCGTCTTGCTCTGGTGTTCGCGCTATTTTTTTCGCTATCCCTCAGCGACCGCGCTCATGCTGAGCCTGCGCCGGAGCGCACGCCGTTTGCGACGCAGCACAGGGCGCCCGAAAGACGCGCCAGCGTGCACGACGTAATGCTCAAGGTGTGGGGAGAACACGTCGCATGGATGCGCCATTACCTCATCAGCTCCGCCGCAAATCTCCCGGACAAAGACGACGTGACGGTGCGCTTGATGCGCAACCAGGAAGACATCGGTCGCGCGTTCACGCCCTACTACGGCGTCGCGGCGGGAGAGAAACTTACCGCACTTCTGAAGGACCACGTCCGCATTGCCGCCGACATCATTGCTGCAGCGAAAGCAGGTGACAATGCGAGACAGAATGAAGCTGCTGCGCGCTGGAACAAAAATGCCGACGAGATCGCGTCGTTCCTGCACGCGCTTAATCCCAAATATTTCCCGCTCGAAGAGATGCGCACCTTGATGCGCGACCATCTTCAACTCACGAGCGATGTGATTGGCGCGCGCGTCCACTGTCAATGGGCCGATGACGTGTCCATGCACGACAAAGTCTATCGGCAAATGCTCATGCTGGCCGACACGCTCAGCGCCGGGATCGCGAAGCAGCTCCAGGAGCAAACATCCGGACCGAGGTAGCCTTGGCCGACACTCGCTTTACATCGTTCGCGAGGTGAGAATCGCGAGCAGATCTTTGATCGGCACCCGCTCCTGTTTCATCGAATCGCGCTCGCGGAGCGTGACGGTTTCGCGCAGAGCAGCATCTTTTTCGCCGAGCGTTTCGAAATCGACTGTGACCGCAAAGGGCGTGCCGACTTCATCCTGACGGCGATAACGCCGGCCGATCGCGCCGGCTTCGTCGTAGAAGACGAACATGTGCGGGCGGAGAAGATCGACAATCTCCTTCGCCTTGGCCACGAGCGGCGCTTTGTTTTTCAGAAGTGGAAAGACCGCGCATTTAATCGGCGCCATTCGCGGATGAAAACGCAACACAACCCGCGTTTCCATTTTCCCCTTTTCATCGGGGGCCTCATCTTCCGAATACGCTTCGCAAAGCAGCGCGAGCACGGTGCGATCGACGCCCGCGCTCGGCTCGACCACATGCGGAATGAATTTTTGCTTGTTCTCCTCATCGAAGTATTCGAGCGACTTACCGCTCGCCTTTTGGTGCTGGGTTAAATCGTAATCCGTCCGATACGCGACGCCTTCGAGCTCCTGGCGGCCGAATGGAAAATCGTATTCGATGTCGTACGTCCCCTTTGAATAAAACGCGCGCTCTTCGTCAGGAACATTGAGCACGTGCAGCTTGTCGCGCGCGATTCCGATGTTCTCGTAAAACTTGAGCCGCTCTTCCTTCCAATACTCGAGCAGCTTCATCCCCTCCTCCGCCCGGCAAAAATATTCCAGCTCCATCTGCTCGAACTCGCGCGAGCGAAAAGTAAAATTCCGCGGGTTAATCTCGTTGCGAAACGCTTTCCCAATCTGCGCGATTCCGAACGGCAATTTCTTGCGCGAGACTTCGAGTACGTTCTTGAATTGGACGAAGATCGCCTGCGCGGTTTCGGGTCGCAGATAAGTGAGTGACGATTCGTCCTCGGTCGCGCCAACGTAAGTCTTGAACATGAGGTTGAACGGACGGGCCTCGGTCAAATCCTTGCTCCCGCAAATCGGGCACTGTTTGACTCCCTTTTTTTCAACGAGCTGATCGGCGCGCAAACGGGCCTTGCAAGACCGACAATCAACCATTGGATCGCTGAACGTGTTCTCGTGGCCGCTCGCTTTCCACACGGCGCGATTCATTAAAATGGAACCATCGAGGCCCACGATGTCATCGCGCTCGTGCACGATCACGCGCCACCAATAGTTCTTCAGGTTGCGCTTCAGCTCGACTCCGAGCGGGCCGTAATCCCACAAACCATTCAACCCGCCATAAATTTCGCTCGATTGGAAAATGAACCCGCGCCGCTTGCACAAGCTGACGATTTTTTCCATGCGGTGCGAATCAGACGGCGCGCTCATGATTTCGGCCACAGATGAACACAGATTGACACAGATTCAACGCAGAGAATTGGAGGGACGCGCTCTGTCGCGTCCGTGGCAAGATGGTTAGAAATGGGACGACACAGAGGGCGTCCCTCCATCTGTGTCGATCTGTGTAAATCTGTGGCTAACTTTGCGGCTCGACCGTGACTTCCGTTTTGACCGAGTTGGCGATGAAACATTGCTCGTGCGCGAGATGATTCATCTCGTCGAGCTCCTGCCGGCTCGGCTGTTTCTCTCCAGAGAATTTTGTCCGTTGCCGCAGGACCACGCGCGTGATCGCCAGTCGACCCTCGGGGTTTTTCTCCATGTGACCGACGGCTTCATCGACGTATTCGTCGAGGACGAATTTCTTTTTCGCGGCAATCGCGAGAAACGTGAGCATGTGGCAACTGGAGAGCGAAGCGACAAAGGCCTCTTCGGGATCGACCAGCTTCGGGTTGCCAAGATACGCCGGCGCGGCCGAGGCCTGCATTTCGTGGCCGCCGTCAAATTTCCACGCGTGATCGCGCGAATATTTCTGGTACTCGAAGGGAAGATCGCCCCGTTTCCAGGTGAGAGTAATTTTGTGTTCGGACATGTCTTCTAGATAGGACGCCTCCGGTTGGAGGGCAAGGGCACCGGT
Source organism: Chthoniobacterales bacterium (assembly GCA_046262735.1). Classification (GTDB taxonomy): domain Bacteria; phylum Verrucomicrobiota; class Verrucomicrobiia; order Chthoniobacterales; family UBA10450; genus AV17. Next base: position 22,532 of record JBHEMD010000144.1, read on the forward strand.
TGCCGCTTCGATTTGGCAGGCGGAGCGGCTGCCCTACAATTTGCCCGCGAGCGCCTTGACTCGTCACTCGTCACTCGTCACTTTTCACTGGTTTCCGGCGCGGTTAGCTCAGTGGTAGAGCGCTTGCTTCACACGCAAGAAGTCGCAGGTTCGAACCCTGCACCGCGCACCAGGTTTCCGGATTAAGGTCCGCGATACTTGTCGATCTTATCCTGAAGTTTCGCGGCCAGTGCGTCATTCCCGCGGGCCTGCGCTAGTTCCAAGGGGTTTCATACTGCGCCAGCGCCCCGTCGACTTGACCTTTATCAACAAAAGCATCGCCAGAGTTACATGCGCCTCTAAATCGCCTGGTTGGATCGACAAGGTCTTTTGCCATCGGTAATTGTAATTGTGAATTGTAATTGGGGCCGTATCTAAACATTTATCATTGCTTATTCGAACCCAACATCGCGCAGATCTCCACGCCGCGTTTTCGCGTTTTGGCCGTTTGTCACAACTTGCGCTCGAAAATCAAAATGTAATTCGGCGAAAGCTGCACCGGCTCACCAGCGTAAGGAAGGTGATAGTCTGTGCGATCGGGGGAGATGACGTTGACCAGCCCGATGCCTCTCAGGTTGGCATCCGCATATCGATTGAACCAATCGAAAATGGTTGCGTCGGAATCGACCCGTTTCATCCAGGAATAGCCAAATCCGATGAGGACAAAATACTTTGGGCGCGCCGCCTCGATCTCGCGAATCATCTCCCGTTGCATTTGCGCAGCGTAGGGCTGCGGTTCCATCAATGCATAAGTATAAATGTAGCCGGTGGCGGAATGACGGTGCGCGTAGAAGTAAATCTCGGGCTCCGATCCGATCACGGCAATCTTGTCATCCGGGGTGCTGCGCTGCCGCAAAAACTCAGCAACGCGAATCCCTTCAGGAAAGGGATTGAGGCCGTAGGCGGCGCGCGAAGCTGCTGCGGGTGAGAGTCGAAAGAAAAAATCTTTTTGCTGCCAGATTGAAACAGCGGCGACAGCGGCAAATACGAACCAACCTACCCAGCGCATGGATCGCAACCTCGAACCAAAGGGCACCAATGCAGCGGCTGTCCCGGCTAAAAGCGAAATCGCTGGAAGGATTTGGATGAAGTAATGCGACCGAAAATAAAATCCCGGACAAACCGCCAGCGCGGAGAAAAACAACAACGGGCAGCAAAAGGTCAGCGCCTTGAAACGTGCGCTTCTATTCCAGAGACTGAACACCAACCCGGCTGGGGCGAGCACCCACCAAGCCCAGTTTGATTCGAGCACATAAGGAAATAATGCGCGGAAGACGGTTAACCCCTCCGAAATCGAAAGCCGCGTCGCGTACTCACGCGCATAGTTGATCGTCCAGAAGCGAAAGGTGTCGAACACGCCAGCTTTCCAGAGAAGAAGGCACGTGACGAGGATGGGAAAAATTGCACCCAGAAGAAACGCGACAATTCGTAAGAGGATGTGTCTCCAAATGAGCCGGCTGCGCCAGTCGCGAAGCAGGAGAAAAAATCCACCGAATGCAACGAAGGGAACGGCCTGTTGCTTCATGAGCACGGCGAGACCAAAAAGAAGGCCGGCTGCGAACCTGCGCGTGCAGCAATGGCGAGTCGATGAGGCAAGCAAGATATAACTGCCCGCAAGCACGGGTAAGACAACGAAGTGCGTCGCATGCGCGGCAAACCCAAGCACTGATGGACTGACGGAAAGGACTGCGTAGGCGGAGGCACTCGCAATTCCGCAGACGGTGCCGAACAGTTCCTTGCCAATCAAAAACACAAAAACGACCGCGGCGAAGTTGATCAGAAGCAACCCGATGTGAATTCCGGCGAGAGTTTGCCCGGAAATCGCCATCAAGCCGGCGTAGGCCGCGCAAGTGCCTGGGAATTTCATGTTGTAAGCCAGCTTGTATGGCGGAATGCCTTGCAGCATCAGTTGACCGGCATAGGCATATTCGCCCTCGTCTCGTTCCAGCGGTACTTGAAGCAGATGAATCCGCGCGGCGACGACGGCGGCAAGAACGAACGCTAACAAAGCCCACCATGCCAGCCGCAGAGCTCGATCGTGAATGTCGATCTTATCTGACATTACCTCTCCCCATTTCACGGCTGGCCACGTACCGGAGATTTGCTTCGGTACCTGTCGATTTTCTCACGGAGTTTCTCGACCAGGGGCAGCGCGCGAGGTGTTTTTTGCGCCAGTTGCAAAGCTGTTTCGTATTCCGCAATCGCGTTCTCAATTTGCCCGACGCGAATCAGTGCATCGCCGAGAGTCGCATGCCCCTCAATGTCATCAGGCTGGATCGCCACGGTCTTTCGCCAATGCTCGATTGCTTCATCGAGCCGGCCTTCCTGGAGCAGCACAACACCAAAGTTGTAATGCGCGTCCGCATAATCCGGACGCAAAGCGACCGCTTTTTCATAATGCGGGATGGCCTCATCGATCTGTCTCTTTCGAACGAGTGCGTTGGCCAGATTATTGTGGATAAGAGCGAGCCCGAGGTTGTAGTGGGTCGCTGCGTTCTGCGACCTGATTTTCAGCGCCGATTCAAAATGCGAGATGGCGGCGTCGAATTGGCCGCGCTGCAGGAAAAGGAAGCCGAGATTGTTGTGCGCGACATCGTTGTTCGACGTAACGGCGAGAGCATGGCTCCAAAGCGCTTCGCTGTTTTTCCAATACGCCGCTTGAACGGATGCACGCCAGCTTAGCAACAGCACTATCGTTACGGCCGCCGTCGCCACAAACTGTGGACGCCATTGCCGCCGAGTTACAAGATCGACAATCAGCCAGGTGAAACCCAGGTAGAGGCCGATCTGCGGTAAATAAGTGTAACGATCAGCCCGCGCTTGCTCACCCACCTGCACGAGACCGGTCACCGGCAGCAGCATGATGACATACCAAAACCAACCCACGAAAAGATAAGGCCGCTTCCGCCGGAAGAAGATGACGATTGCGGTGATGCCGCTCAAAAGGATGAGCGAAAGGATGACCGGCGTCATGGAAAGACTGTCATTCGGATGCGGGTAAAAAACGGCAAGCTTTACCGGCCAAAACATCTGCCCCAGATACGCAACGTAGCTGACGATCGCGTTACTGAGCCGCCAGAGAAATGGCAACTGGTCGATCGCCGCGTTATCGCGCTGGATGATTAGAGTAACCGCACATGATGCTGCTGAGAGGCCGAAGAGAGGCATCTTCTCCGCGATAAGTCTTGCCCAAGTCTGTTTTCGACCGAGCGGCCAGTAATCCAGCAGCAGAAGAATGAGAGGAAGCGTGACCAGCATCGGCTTCGACATCAGGCCAAGCACAAAGACAATCGACACCGTCAGATACCGGCGCCGCGACGGCTGACGAACGTAGGGGACGTAAGCGCCGAGCGTCAGCATGAAAAACACCGCGCTCAGCACATCCTTGCGCTCAGCAATCCACGCGACCGATTCGACGTGCAACGGGTGAATGGCAAACACTGCCGCGACAAACGCGCTTGGCCACAGGCTCGCGGTCGTTTCCCAGAGCACGAGGAACAACAGAACGACCGCGACGCTGTGCAGAAGCACGTTGATAAAATGATGGGTCCCGGGATTCAAGCCAAACAGCTGGCAGTCGAGCATGTGCGAAATGGTGGTGAGCGGATGCCAGTTGCGCGCATGCGCATGCGTGAACGCCCACGCCACATTTCCGGTGCTGATACCGCTGCTGACGACCGGGTTATCGTAAACGTAAATGTGATCGTCGAAATTAACGAAATCGTGTCGAATCGTCTGGCCGAACACAGCCCAGGTGATCGCGACCAGTATGACGCAAACGATCACAACCGACCGGTGCGTGCCGGTAGCGCGGCGGCGAATTTGTTTCGCCTTCAATTTCAGACGAGCGGCCGAGCCAGTCCCCAGCGGGCGAACCGAAAGCGCAAGCCGGTGGCGACACAACCGAACCCGTAACGCACACTGCGGCGAAAATTGATCGAAGACGCCTCGGGCATGTAGCGCGCCGGACACGTTACTTCGCCGATCGGACAGCCGAGTGCGACCACCTGGGCGAGGATCTGATTGTCGAACACGAAATCGTCCGAATTCGATTCGAAGGGCAACCGTTCAAGCAGGGGGCGCGCATAGGCCCGGTAGCCGGTGTGGTATTCGGAGAGTTTCGCGCCGAGCAGCATATTTTCAATCAAGGTGAGGAACCGATTAGCTACGTATTTCCACCACGGCATCCCGCCGCGCAGCGCGCCGCCGCCCAGAATGCGCGAGCCGAGCACGCATGGGTAGAGTCCACTCGCGACCAGCGAAGCCATCGCCGGGAGAACTTGCGGCGTGTACTGATAATCGGGGTGAATCATGACGATGATGTCCGCCCCGGCGTCCAGCGCCAGTCGATAGCAGGTCTTTTGGTTCGCGCCGTAGCCGCGATTTTCCGGATGCACCTCCACTTGCACATCGGGCAAAGCGCGGGCGATCGCAACCGTTTCGTCGTGGCTCGCATCGTCCACCACGATGACAAGATCGACAATCCCCTGGGCCATGACTTCGTCATGGGTGCGGCGCAACGTCCGCGCCGCGTTATAGGCCGGCATCACCACTACGATCTTCTGCCCCTTCAACATCGCTTCTTCGACAACTGCGCAAATGCGGCGCAGCATGCGCATTTCCGTGGCCGTTGGCAACTCGGCGACGCCCTGCCGCGGCGCCGTGCCGGTAAACTTGCAACCCACGCGACTCTTCGGACGTTGCAGGCGCGATGATCGTTTTCCACGACCCGCATTGCGTCGAGTACTCGGCGCCCGGTCACCCCGAACGGCCGGCGCGGATCACGCGCACGGTGCCATTGTTGCAAGATCGACATCCAACCTGGCAATGGCGCGAGCCGCGCGCGGCCGTTGATCAGGAACTGCTGCGCGCGCATTCGCGCGAACACATCGAAGCAGTGGAAGATCCAATGGGTGATTTCGATCTCGATACTCCCGCCTATTCGAACATTGGCGTCTACGCGAGGAAATCTTCCGGCGCAGCGATTGAAGCCGCGCGCGCAGCATTAGGCGGAGAACGCGCGTTCAGTCTCATGCGCCCGCCAGGACATCACGCAACGCGCGATCGAGCGATGGGGTTCTGTTACTTCAACAACATCGCCGTGGCAGCGCTGGATGCGCTGGCTGCAGCCGGCATCGGCGATGCCGGCCGGCCGGGATCGGCGATCCCGGCTACAAACATAAAGCGCGTCGCGATTTGGGATTTTGACGCGCATCATGGGAACGGCACTGAAGCAATCGTGGCGCATAATGAGCAGATCGGCTTCGCCTCGATTCACCAATTCCCCGCGTATCCCGGCACGGGCGCAAAATCATTCGATAACATCTACAATTATCCGGTCGCGCCCGACACGCCGCGCGCCGAACATATGAATGTTGCGCGGCGCGCGCTCGACCAGCTGCTCGCGTTCGAACCGGATCTGCTGCTGGTCTCCGCCGGGTTTGACGCCTACGCACGGGACCCGCTCGTGCAAATGACGCTTGAGCAGGAAGATTTCGCGACGTTCGGCGACTGGCTGCGTAAGATCGACATCCCGGTGTCGGCGATCCTCGAAGGCGGTTACAGCGACGATCTGCCGCAACTCATCGACGCCTTTTTGAGCGCATGGGATTCCTAGTTTTCAGTTGTAACTACAGTTTTTTCTTGGCAAAACCCGTCGTTGTCCCGGTAACTAAGAAAGCACGACATTATGCCTGCTGTTCTGTTCGGATTGGCCATTGGGTTCTTAATTGGAGCTGTGATCATTTTAGCTTGGTCGGGATTCGGCTTCTTTGTGGCGTTCGCGCATTATTTGATTCGCAAACCAGCGCCGGCACCGCCAGCGATCGGAGCGCCGCCAGACTGCGGCGCTTGTGATGCCCTGCAAGGACTGTGGAACGATATGCAATGGTGGGAGAAGACGGCCGCACTCCTGAATTTCGTTGCCGCTGCGATCATTTGCGCCGCCAAGGGGTGTGGCGGCCTCGACTTACGTTTTTAACAGGAATGGCTGCGGACTAACATCCGTGCTCGACGGCGTTTACAGCGATGATCTGCCGTAATTGATTGACGCTTTTTTAACGGGTTGGTCGAGCTAGAAGGTCTTATGCCTCGGCCCTTCCTCTCCCGGGCGAGGATCGAAGTGAAGGGTCTCGGGCTGGCGGGATTTGAACCCACGACCTCTTGAACCCCATTCAAGCGTTCTACCAAGCTGAACTACAGCCCGATTTGCAGAGGCGAAGTATTCACTCATCGCGGCGAAATCGCCACCGCAGAAATTTGCGACGGTCATAGACCGCCGCTACAGGAAGCGATCATGCTCAGCGCCGGAATTGTCGGTCTGCCGAACGTCGGGAAGTCGACACTCTTCAATGCCGTCACGCGCACGCACAAGGCACCCGCGGAGAATTACCCTTTTTGCACGATTGATCCGAATCTCGGTGTCGTGACTGTGCCGGATCCGCGGCTCGAAAAAATTGCGGCCATTTCGGATTCGCAAAAGATCACGCCGACGGCAATCGAGTTCGTCGATATCGCCGGCCTCGTGAAAGGCGCGAGCGCGGGCGAAGGCCTTGGCAACCAGTTCCTCCAGCACATCCGCGAAGTCGATGCAGTCGTCCAGGTGGTGCGCTGTTTTGAAGACAGCGATGTGCATCACGTCAGTGCGACAATCGATCCTGTCCGCGACATCGAGATCGTCAACACCGAGCTGGTGCTGGCGGATCTGGCGGCGCTGCAGAAGCGACGGGAACGATTGCAAAAACAACTGCATGCCGGCGAAAAAGCGGCCAGGATCGAAGAAGGGATCATCGAGAAATTGCTGGCGCATCTCGACGTCGGCAAACAGGCGATCACCGCAAAACTAACGCCGGAAGAGCAAACAATCGCCCGTGGACTTTTTCTGCTCACCTCGAAGCCGACGATCTTCGCGTGCAACGTCTCCGAAACCGATCTGGCGACGATTTCTGTAGCCGCTGACCGTGGCGCCGGGGTCACCGACTCAGGCTACAACAGCTCCGCGAAAAAATATGTCGAGCTTGTGCAGGATTACGCGCGGCATCATTTTGCGACCGAAGCAGTGGTCATCAGCGCGAAAATCGAAAGCGAACTTGTCGATCTTAGCGAAGAAGAAGCGCTGGAATACCTGCGCGGCCTGGGCGTGGAAGACAGCGGTGTGCATGCACTCATTCGCGCGGTTTATCATTTGCTGGGGCTGCGCACTTTTTTCACGGCCGGCGAAAAAGAAACGCGTGCCTGGACGATTCACGCCGGCGAAAAAGCGGCCGCGGCCGCCGGCGCGATTCACTCCGATTTCGAACGCGGGTTTATCGCTGCCGAAACGGTTTACTGCGACGATCTGATCGCGGCCGGCTCGTTCGCCAAAGCGCGCGAAGCGGGCAAAGTTCGGCTCGAAGGAAAAGATTACGAAGTGCGCGACGGCGACGTGATCTTCTTTCGGTTTAACGTGTAGACAACAATGTGGGAGCTGCCGCGAATGTCGGGACACTGAGGCCCCTCCCACATTACTCCGCGTCGTAGAGGATGCGGCCGCATTGCTCGCAGCTGACGATCTCTTTGCCGGCTTGCACACGGTTCGCAGTGGCAGTGGTCACCTTCATGTGGCAACCGGTGCAAACGCCGTGCTCGACGGCGACAACCGCAGCGTCGCCTTTGCTCGCAAAAAGCCGCTCGAAGCGTCCGAGCGAATCCTCGTCGATCTTGCTCGCCAGGGCGGCGCGTTCGTTGCTCAATTCGCCGAGCCGCGTCTCCAGGGTTTTTGATTTCTGCTCCAGATCGTTCATCTGCCGAGAGATCGATTCTTTCGTGGCCGTCGTCTTTTTGTCTTCTGCGCCGATCTCCTCTTTCAGCTTGTCAGCCTCGACCATCAGCTCGAGCTCCGCGTCCTCGAGCTTGCCAATTTCGTCTTCATAGCGAGTGATTTCATGGCCGAGCGCCTGGAACTCGTCGTTCTTGCGCGTCTGGTACTGTTGCGTTCGCAGCCGTGCGATGGTTTCCGTGCGCGTACCGACGTCCAACTCGAGCTTCTTGCGGTCAACTTCCGTCTGCCGAGCTTTCTGTTTGAGGGCTTCAAGGCTGGCCACGCTTGTTGCCAGCTGTTCCTCGAGATGTGTCCGTTGCAGCGGCAGCGTTCTTATTTCATTTTCGATTTGCCTGATCTTCTGTTGTCGATCTTGCAGGACAAGCAGTTGCTCAAGGTCCGCGTGCACGGGCCGCAAGGTATGGGCGCGGCAAAGCGGCGTCAATCGCGTGGCCTAACGCTTGAGCGCATCGACCGCGCGCAGCGCCTGCTCGGGCCGCGCACGCACCGCGATGTTTTCAGTTAGGTTCACCCATTGCACGATCCCGCCAGAATCAACGTAGAACTCCGCCGGCCGGGCGATGTCGGTGTGTTTGGGACCGGCGCCGGGATGGAGCACGTCATAGCGCCGAATCGCCTCGGCGTTTGTGTCGGAGAGGAACGGGTAAGTGAATCCCATCCTGCGACAGTGGCCGCTATTAATAGCAACTGAATCGACGCTGATCGCGGCGAGATGGACCCCGCGCGACTCGAAGTCGGCCAGGCGTTTCTGAAAACTCCGCAACTCGGAGTTGCAGAGCGGTCACCAATGCCCGCGATAGAAGATCAAGACCGCGCCGTTAGGGGAAAGGAGATCGGCGAGCGCAATCTGGTTGCCGTTTTGATCAGGTAACGTGAAGGCCGGCGCTTTTTCGCCGATACGCGGCGCCTGCGCGGAAAGCGGCACCTCGCGAAGCACATAAAAAATCTTGTAGGCAAAGAAGGCGAACGCGAACAGCGCGAGTAGCGCGAAGACCGACCCGAAAATTTTGCCGCGATAAAGTTGCGGACGGCCAAACGCACGGACGAGACCGGTGATGAGAAACATTCCGCCGAGGACGAAGAGAAGCAGATTCGCCCACGGAAAATCGCGCGCGATCGGAAATTGAACAAAAACCGGATAGATCAAAAAACCGGCGACCACAAAAACGAAGCCAAACCACAAAGCCCAGTTCCATTTCCGTTTCATGTCGATCTTGCCGTGGCCATTCGCAAAATCCACCGATAGAGCACAAACGCGATGGTCGCGAACGCAATGCCGCCGATGAAGATTCCGGCTGTCGCGTACGCCGGACCCACCACGGAGAGCGGGAAATCCTTGCCTGAAAATACCACGAGCGCTGATATGACGACTCCAATAATGCCCTCACCGACGATCAATCCTGACGCGAGCAACACTCCGAGCTGCTTTGTTGCCTCCGGTCTCGACGTGAGAGCGGCGCGTTTGTCGAAAAACCAGCCGGCGACTGCGCCGACGACGATCATAAGCGTGCTTTGCGTCGGCAGATAAATTCCAAGCCCGACCGCCAGCGGCGGCACACGCATGTGTTTGGTCGTCCGCGCGAGTGTTTCGTCAAGTAGGATAATCGCGACGCCGATCAATGCGCCAATTCGAATAAGACTCCAATCGATGTCCGCCGTGATCACACCTTTGGCGAGTGATGAAATGAGGCCGGCCTGCGGCGCAGGCAGCGGATTCGGACGCGCTTCAGCTCCAGGTGCGCCGACGAAGCCGTAGGCGTGATTGACCAGATCGAGAACTGGTGGAATCACGAACGCGCCGGCGATGACACCGATGATCAAAGCCACCTGTTGCTTCCAAGGGGTCGCGTCAACCAGTTGGCCGGTCTTGAGGTCTTGAAGGTTATTGTTGGCAATCGCCGCCACGTTGAAAATCACCGCCGTCGTGAACAGTGCAAAGGCAATCAGCGCTTTGCCGGTATCGGGCCCGACGTACGGTTTAACGCCAATCACCAGCAACAATGCAGCGCCGATCACGACAAGAATTCCAATGCCGGAAAGCGGACTGTTCGAAGAACCGATCAACCCCGCCATATAACCGCAGACCGCGGACACGAAGAAGCTCATCAACACGATGTAAACAACGCCGCCGATGATGAGCGTCGGCAAATTCGCGCCGAGACCACTGGAGTTTCCGAAGTAGCCGAGCAACCAACCGATCGGCAACATGCATACGAGCGTGACAAGACCAACGATGCCGATGGGGATATCACGCTCTGTGATCGGTAGTGTCTCCGCCCGGCCCGCTTTGCGCGCACGCGAGGCGGCCATCGCACTGGTGAGTCCGCGAGTCACCGGTTTTACCAGCTTGAGCAACGTCCAAATCGCCGAAACGCCGATCGCGCCCGCGCCGACAAATCGCACTTTTGTGCTCCACGTTTTTTGAGCGATCGCGGCCCCGGCCGATGTCAGATCGCCGGCGATACCAGAGAAATGCGGAACGCCCCAGCCCCAGCCGATCAACGCGCCGACGAGCATTGCGATCCCGACGGAAAGGCCGACCAAATGTCCGATTCCGAGAAGCGCAAATGACAAAAAGAAATCGAAACCGCTGACTGCGCCTCTACGACCGATTCGGAATGTTTGGGCGACGTCAGCGGCGAAGAGCTGTGTGGCAACGATCACCGCAAAGACCGCTGCCACGATCGATCCCCACAAAACTGCAAGCAGACCGGCGCGGCCATGTTCGACATCCGAGGCGTGCGTGGAATCGCCGGTGCTGCCAACTTTGAGCACTTCAGCGCAGGCGACACCTTCGGGATAGGGCAGATCCGAGGTCGTGACCAACGCGCGGCGCAGAGGGATCGAATACATCACACCAAGAATTCCGCCCAGCGCGCAGATCCAAAAAGAAGTCCAGAAGGGAAACTCGGTCCAATAGCCGATCATGATCAAGCCTGGGAGCACGAAGATGATCGACGAGAGCGTGCCGGCGGCCGAGGCGACCGTCTGCACGATGTTGTTTTCCTGAACGGTGGCATCGCGAAAACCGCGCAGGATCGCCATCGAAATGACCGCCGCCGGGATCGATGTCGAAAAAGTAAGTCCCGCTTTCAGGCCGAAATACACGTTGGCCGCTGTAAACACCAAAGTGATGATGATCCCGATGATGACTCCGCGAATGGTGAGTTCGTGCCGTTTATCGCCAAACACTTTGTTGTCGGTGCTCACAGGTTATTGGCCGGACGAGAGCGCAGGATAGGGTGAATCCGAGAGAGCGGTCAAGGCGCTTGCGCAACCGGACAATGCGCCTGGCCGCGATGAAAACTGGTAAAGCGGCCGCGAGCGTCCGCTTCGCCATCCAGATGCGAATGACACTGGACGAAATGTTCTGGGCGGTACACTTTGCGCGGGCAACTGAGATGGCGAGTCGATGAGCAGATCTGGCAAAAGCCGGCCGCAGAAAACGAAAGCAGCGGCGAGCGATAAAGGCGGAACGCAAAACAAGTTGCGCGCAAGCGAAGAGCAATTCCGGCTCTTGGTCGAAAGTGTGGAGGAATACGCAATCTACCTGCTCGACCCGGACGGCAACGTTTCGACGTGGAATTTGGGAGCGGAAAAACTAAAAGGCTACCGGGCGGAAGAGATTATCGGAAAAAATTTTTCCTGCTTTTACACCGACGAAGACCTGGCCGCCCGCAAACCGCAACGCAATCTCAGCGCTGCCCTCCGGCTCGGACACATTCGGGATCAAGGCGCGCGCGTGCGCAAGGACGGCTCGATCTTCCAAGCCGAAGTTGTCTTGACCGCGCTCCGTGACAAAAGCGGAAAGATGCGCGGTTTTTCCAAAGTCACTCGCGACATCACCGAGCAGATGCGAAATCGCGAGATCGAGGCGGCGAAGATTGCGGCAGAGAAAGCGAGCAAAGCAAAGGACGACTTTCTTGCGGCATTGAGCCACGAGCTGCGCACACCGCTCACGCCCACGCTGGCGGCGGCGAGTTATCTTTCGATTAACGCGTCGCGCTTGTCACCGGAGTTCACCGACGAGATCGACACGATCCAGCGCAATGTGCAGCTGCAGGCCCGACTGATTGACGACCTGCTCGATCTAACCCGCGCCGTGCGCGGGAAGCTCGAATTGCACTTCGATCGCGTCGACGCGCATGCACTGGTGCGCGATGCGCTTGAGATCGCGCGTCCCGACATCATTTCGAAAAAGCTTCGCGTCTCGACCAAATGCGACGCAAAGAAACATCATATTTGGGCCGATCCGGTACGCGTCCAGCAGGTGTTCTGGAATCTGATCAACAACGCCGTGAAATTCACTCCGGATGGCGGCAAGATCGACATTTCCACGCGCAATGCGCCAGGCAATCACTTTGAATTTGCAATCCGCGACAATGGCATCGGGATCGAGGCGGCAAAACTCGAAGCCCTCTTCAAACCATTCGAGCAGGGCGGCGCTGAAATCACCCGGCAATTTGGGGGACTCGGACTTGGGCTGGCCATTTCCAAGCACCTGATGGATCTCCACGACGGCGCGATCGAAGTGAGCAGCGCCGGTCGCGCCTGTGGCAGCACCTTCAGGGTGAGGCTGGCCGTCATGGCGCGGCAGGACAAAAGCGACGCCAAGCCAAAACGCCAGAGGCAACGGCCGAGGCGGACCTTGCGGATTTTGCTTGTCGAAGATCATGGCGATACACGACGGATCCTGGCGCGCCTGCTCGCGCACTTCGGTCATCAAATCGCCGTGGCGGATTGCCAGCAGAGTGCCTTGGAGATGTTGCGGTCGCGCCCTTTCGACGTTGTCCTGAGCGACATCAGCCTACCCGACGGCAGCGGCTACGATGTCATATCGGAGGCGAAACGCGACCACCACGTCGCCGGTATCGCTCTCACAGGCTACGGCACGGACGAAGACATTCGACGCGGCAAGGCGGCCGGCTTCGATTTTCACCTGACCAAGCCGGTCGATTTTCACGAGCTGCGCACCGTCCTCGACCAACTTGACAGCAAGTAAGTTTTTGCGGGCAGGCCCGGTCAGAATGTGGCGGTTTTTACGATCCGGCCTTTTTCCCCATTGGCCCCGGCTTCGAAATAACTGAGCGTTCTCTGCGCGAGGCGACCCGACTGGACGAGGTACTCGACTTCGTAGCTCGCCTCGCCTTCCCCGCCGGTAAAGCGCAACTTAACCGCGCCTGGTTGGCTGGTAATGCTAACCGTCTGCAACAAAGGGTTCGCCAGATCGTTAAATGCTGCGTCCGGAACGGAAACTTTCTTGCCGCCCAATTTCAGTGCGAAATCGGAAATCACCGCGCGTGGCGTGCCCGTCGCGCCAACGTAGACGATCGATTGTTCTTTGGGTTCCTGCGATTCGACTCGCAACTCGAACTCTGTGCCGTCTTTTAATGTTCCTTCGAGAGCGAGTCGATTGACGGTGACGACCTGCCAGGGATCAGCCGCGTTCGTAACGGCAAGCGCAAAGCCAATCCCAACGCAGAAAGCGATCGCTCGTTTCGAGTTGCTGGTCATTAGGTCACTTTCAAGGCCGAACTTATTCTAGAACATTTCGACTGGCGAGCGTTTGCCGTCTTCAAATTCACGCCTCGCGGCTGACTCTCCGAGCGTGGCGACGCGCAGCTCCCAGATTTCATTGTCGATCTTACGGAAAGCGGCTTCAGAGAACTCGTCCGGCGGGGCCAGGTTTTCCTTGAACCGCGCCACACTGGTGAGGGCCCGCTCGATCTGGTCGCGTGGCAATCTGCCGAGAATGCGATGCACACTGTCGATCTCCGGAATCCGGTGACAAAGCATCGTGAGATCGTTGCCGGCGGCGAGCGCGAGGCGGATCGTTTCCTCCAGACTGTAACCGGTCAGGATCGCGCCCATGTCGAGATCGTCGGTCATAACGAGGCCGCCGAAACCGAGCTCGCCGCGCAGTAATTGCGTGATGATTCGCTGAGATAAACTCGCGGGACTCCTTTCCGGTTCAAAGCACGGATACCAACCGTGGCAGATCATCATGCTGTCAACCTGGTAGGGACGCCGCGCTGCGCGGTCCCTCCTAGTAAAGGCGCCGAAGACGGCTAGCTCTTCCCGATCGAGTTCTTCCCGGCTGCGATCGATCTTCGGCAGCTCGTAATGCGCGTCCGATTTGGCGGCGGAATAACCGGGGAAATGTTTGCCGCAACTGGCGATCCCTTGTTCGCGCATCGCTTCGTTAAACGCTCCCGCGTTGCGCACGACTTGCTCGACCGTTTTCCCGTAACAACGGCCGCGCAACGAATTATCGGCGTTATCGTCAAAGGAAATGTCGAGCACGGGGCAGAGGTCGAGATTGAAACCGAACAGGCGCAACAGTCGGCCCGTTGTCTCCCCATGACGACGGATAAGATCGACATCGTCCTTGTCGCGAAACTGCTGCGCGTTTGGCGGCTCGTTCCCGATCAGGCGCAAACGCGAGACGCGGCCGCCTTCCTGATCGATCGTGACGATCGGCTCGATTGCGCTGAGATCGCGCAGATCGTCGATTAGCTTTCGCAGTTGCGGCGGGCTCTCGATGTTGCGCCCAAAGAGAATGAAGCCGCCGGGCTGGACGCGCCGGAAGAGTCTCGCGCTTTTTGGGTCGAGCTCTCTGCCGGGAACTCCGGTCAAGATTAATTGGCTGAGAGAATCAGCGCTCATCACCGTGTTTTGTTCCTCGCCAAACGGACAGCCGGGCGGTCCGTCCCTACCAGGATAAATTGACCGAGCGAATTACCCTCCATAGTTTGCACGCTAATTTGGATGGTGCTGAGGGGAAATAAAAAACAGATCGCGCTGACGTTTGTCTTGGTTTGTGCGCGAGCGCGAGCGCGTCGGTGGAACTCGGCATCGATGTTCTGGCCGATAACAATTACGCCCAGCTGCGCGGCAAACGGGTGGGCCTGATCACGAATCATACCGGGGTAAATTCCCGCGGAGTGCGCACCCGCGTGCTTCTGAAACGAAATTGCAATCTGGTCGCGCTCTATACGCCCGAGCACGGGCTTGAAGGACGCGAGAAAGCCGGCCGCTACGTCAAATCGCACCGCGATCCGGTGACCGGTCTCACCGCGTATTCTCTCTACGGCCCGACCCGCAAGCCGACGCCGACGATGTTGCGCGGCATCGACGTGCTCGTGTTCGATATTCAGGACATCGGTTGTCGAGCTTACACTTACATCAGCACAATGGGATTGTGCATGGAAGCAGCGGCGAAAACGATATCGAGTTTGTCGTGC
>JBHEMD010000145.1:0-4463 GCA_046262735.1 Chthoniobacterales bacterium
GCCGTCGAGCACGTGCAGAGTCCCGACATAATACATGGCCGCCGTCGCGGCGACCATCAGTGTGCTAATCACGAGCGAGCTATTCACGTTGGTCAGCTGCAGCCGCAGATTGGCCGCCAGACTTTGTTGCGCGTGCCGATGAAATTGTCTGACCTCGAACTCCTCGCGCCCGAACGCATGGACCATTCGAATCGAACTGAGACCTTCTTGCGCCTGGGCGAGCAAGGCGCTTTCCCGTTCCTGGATCGTTTTGGACGCCTCGCGGATGCGTCGCGAAAAAAGATAAATCGTCCCGACAATCAGCGGCACGATCGCGAGCGAGAGCAACGTGAGCTGCCAGTCGAGCCGGACCATGATCACGAACGTGCCGATCAATGTCACGGTCGATCCAAACACGTTCGTCAGGCCTTTGTTGTAAATCGTCTGCACCGATTGCGAATCGTAGGCAACGCGAAAGCTCGAATCGCTCGAGCGCCGGGCGTCGTGATACTTGAGCGAGAGCGATTGCAGATACGCATACAGCTCAGTGCGCAGCTTGAGCAACGCCTGTAGGCCGGTCTTGATGAAAAGGTATGTCGTCGCCGAGTTAACAAGGCCCCACAGCAACTGGATTACGACCAGGGCGAGGCAGAGCAGGGCGATTCCGACGCGCCAATCGCCGCGCGGTGGGGAGGTCGGCCGCAAAAACTCATCGACGATAATTTTGAACGGCCAGGGCTTGAGCAGATTTAGCGCGATGCCGCAAAGCGACAGAAATAAACCCAGAAGAGTCTGCGGCCAGAATGGTTTGTAATAGCGAAGAAAGCGCCGATAGATCGACATCGGGGAAAAGTAGGGTAAGCCTCCGGCTTGCCCCTCGGTTTGCAAGCGAGACGCTTACGCTACTTTCCTGAAATCCGAAATCCGAAATTTCTATGCATCATCTGATTCAGTTGTGGTTCGAGTGGGTGCTGACTGGCGGCTATCTCGGCATCATCGTGCTGATGGCGCTGGGAAGCACGCCCCTGCCCGTGCCGGCAGAAGTTGTTCTTCCGCCGGCGGCGTTTCTCGCCGCGCAAGGCCGGCTCAGTTTTACCGGCGTTATTTTGGCCGGGACCATCGGAGCGTATCTCGGCGCGGCCGCCATGTATTGGCTCTCGCGCTGGATCGGGCGGCCGCTCGTATTACGATTTGGCCGGCTCTTTCTATTCCCGCCAAAAAAATTGGAAGAAGCCGAGCACTGGCTCACCCGCTATGAAGCGGGCGGAATTTTCTTCGCCCGGCTCTTGCCCGGCGTGCGACATCTCATTTCAATTCCCGCAGGGATTGTCCGGATGAATTTTGCCGTCTTCAGCTATACGACGCTCGCCGGATCCGCGATTTCCTGCACGATCCTGGCGTGGCTTGGCCACCGCGCGCACCGGCTCGAGCCACGGCTTCTCGCCGATCCCGAGGCGCTGGTGCACTTCATCCGCAGTCAGTCGCATTTCATCCTGCTGGTGGTGCTCGGCTTCGCCGCGCTCTACATGTTGAGCCTTTACCTGGCAAAACCGCGCTCTGGCCGCGCCAAATAAGCCGGATGTGTTCACAAAGGTGACACTGTTGTCAGCATGTCGGCACTCGGGCGGGGAATAACTCGGCAATAACTCAAGCCTTGCGACCGAGGGGTTATTGAGATTGAACGCTGGCCCGGGAGTTGCTGTCAAAGCAGTCGTTCCAATGAAGAAACATAATCTCATCCTGAAACCTCGCCCCAAGAAACTTTCCCTCGGTGACCTGATCGTGGCGGTCAGTTCCTGCACTCGCAACACCAAGGAGACCGTCGCGACCGTGGCCGACCTGTTGGCCAGCGGCAAAGTCCGCGTCCAAAGCGACGGTCGCTTCATCCGCGCCAAGGTCTGCTAAGCGCAAGATCGACAATCGAATTTGGGAAATCGCTCCGGCCGTGTAGGCCGGAGCGATTTTTTTTTGTTTCGTAGCGGCGCCGAAAGCATTCGGGGTCGCATTTAACTGGCAGGGACGGCCCGGCAGTCCATCCCTACCATTCGCCTTCGCCAACCAACAAACCACTTTCCCGTTCAGCGACGCCTTTTATCTTGCCGGGTGATCCCTCGCTACTCACTCGCGCGGATGCGGGACCTCTGGACCGACCAGCGGAAGTTCGAGATCTGGCTCGAGATCGAGATCCTGGCCTGCGAAGCAATGGCCGAGCTGGGTCAGATCCCGAAAGAGGACGCCGCCGAGATTCGCAAAAGCGCGCGGTTCTCGATTCCCGAAATCCTCGAGATCGAAAAGCGCACGAACCACGACGTCATCGCGTTCCTGGAAAATGTCGCCGCCTCAGTCGGCCCGGCCGCGCGCTGGATCCATCAGGGGCTCACCTCGTCCGATATTCTCGATACCTCGCTTGCCGTGCAGTTGAACGAGTCGGCGCAAATTCTCGCCGACGACCTCAAACAATTGCGCGAAGTGATCGCCACCCAGGCGCGTCGCTTCAAAATGACGCCGATGATCGGCCGCAGCCATGGCGTGCACGCCGAGCCGATCACTTTCGGATTAAAACTGGCGCTCATGTTTGACGAGTTCGGTCGCGGCGAAGAACGGCTCGGCCAAACGCGGGAACGGATTCGCGTGGGCAAAATCAGCGGCGCCGTCGGCACCCATGCCCACATCGACCCCGAGATTGAGAGAAAAGTTTGCGAGCGGCTCGGGATCAAAGCCGCCACGCTGTCCACCCAGGTTGTGCAGCGTGATCGGCACGCGGAATTTTTGTGCACGCTCGCAGTGATTGCTTCGAGCATCGATCGCTGGGCAACGGAATTTCGTCACCTCCAGCGGACCGAAGTCCTCGAGGTCGAAGAATATTTCGGTGAAGGGCAGAAAGGCAGCTCGGCCATGCCGCACAAACGCAACCCGATCACGAGCGAGCGGCTGAGCGGGCTGGCGCGCGTCATTCGCGGTAACGCCGTCGTCGCGCTCGAGAACGTCGCGCTCTGGCACGAGCGCGACATCAGCCATTCCAGTGCCGAGCGGATCATTCTGCCCGACTCATGCATCCTGCTCGATTTCATGCTGGTCGAATTGACCAACCTCGTCGAGCGCCTCCAGGTTTACCCCGAACGGATGGAGCAGAACCTCGCGCTCACCAAAGGCCTCTACAACAGCCAATCGATTTTGCTCGCGCTGACCCGCGCCGGCGCGCAACGCAAGACTGCCTACGAAGCTGTGCAACGGGCCGCCATGGAAACCTGGAAAGGCAAGGGGACTTTCGCCGACAACGTCAAAGCCGAACCCGAGATCGCATCGAAACTCTCCGCCAAAGAAATCGATCGTCTCTGCTCGCTCGAAGCGCATTTCGCGCACGTCGACGAAACCTTCAAAGCGCTCGGCTTGGAATAACGGCGCATCTGTAGCGGCGTTCTATGACCGTCGCACTTTCTAAGCCTCTGTGATCTCCGTGATCTCTAGCGAGCGAAGCGAGCGGGCGGTGAAATTTCAGGTCACTTTATCGGATTGAGCAGCAACTCCACAATTCGCGCGGAATTATCGAGCTGCACCGCGCTCAACTCGAAGATCGCGCCGGATTCTTCCGGCGCTTTTGGATCGAGCGTTACGCGCACCGAGTTGGTGCGCCATTTCAGCACCAGCTCGGCAACTTGAAACGTCGGCGACAATTTCACACCGGCGAGCTCAGCTCGCGCAATGATTTGCAACATCATCGGCGTGGAGCCTGCGGTTGTGAGCTGCACCCGTTGGCGCGTCGTACCCGGCACGACTGCCACGCTACCGATCTGAAACGCAGTCCGGATTTGCGCCGGCTGAAATGGTTTCGCGTTTGGGAGAAGTCGCATAATCGAAATACGCCCGTTCACATCGAGCCCCGTCGCGCCGAGCTGAAACCCAGTTTCGCGCGCGACGCCCAGGTTTCTGGCGCCGCTCGCCAAGCGCAGTGCGACCGCGCCCGGCGCAGGCCGCGCCCGAATCGAGCCCATCTCGAATTGCGGAGAAAGCTGCATCGACACCACTTCCAGATACAAACTGAAAACCGTTTCCGTCGCGGCAGCAGGCGGAAGCCGAATCTCTGATGGCGGCGGCGAAATTCTTGGCGGCTGCAATATCGGCGGCGGCGGCGGTTTGACTGTAGCCGTCGCCCTGTGGGCGACGCCATGCCGAGCATCTTCCTTTACCAGCGGCTTAACAATCGGCGCGGCAGGCTGCCCCTGCCTCCTCGGCGGCTGTTGCACTGGCGGCGCTGGAGCCGCTGCTGTTCGAAGCGGAACTTTACGCTCAGGTCGCGGCTCGGAGAGAGTCCGTTGCACAAGTTTCACCAGTGCCTCAGACACAAACGGTTTCTCGATCGCGGCGACGATGTTCGGGAGACGCTTCGCCGCCGCGATCATTTCCGGCCCGTGCCCCGACATCATCAACACCGGGATCGCCGCAGTGCGTTCCTCCTCCAACAAGCGGCGACAAACTTTGTCGCC
>JBHEMD010000146.1:0-8979 GCA_046262735.1 Chthoniobacterales bacterium
ATAGGCGACCGCGACCTTGTAAACATTGCGCCGCTTCAGCTCCGCGAAGAAATTTTTTGGATTCACTTAGTTTTTTCCTGGCAAAGTTTCTCGAAACGCGGGTCGCCGCGGAGGGGATCGAAATCGGGATCGAGCCGGAGCAACGCAGGCGTCACGAAACTGGGCACCTTCAGCAATCGCTCCAGCGTGGGGATAGCGTGATCGCGGTCTCCGAAACGCGCTTGCACCACCGCGCGCGTCACTTCTCCCTGAACTCCTGCGACGGCGTCTTTAGCAATTGGCAACAAGTTAACCGCGCGCTCGGCATATTGCAGCGCTGCGTCGCGGTCGCCCAGGCCGCAATAGACTTCCGCCAGACCGACGTAGATCGCGGCCCGTGCGCCGTCCAACGCGCCCTCCGGGACCTGCGGCTGTTTCGTCAACATCGCCAGAAGTTCATCGCGAGCTTGTGTGTAGTTGTTCCGTGCGCCAGCCGCGTCGCCGGCGAGACGACGCAGGTGTCCGAGATTGGAATTGATAAGGTTTAAGATGAAGCCGCGCTCGCCCCCGGCTTGAAGAGGCTGAAGGAATCCATCGAGCTGGCCGATCGCTCCAGCGTAGCTACGCCGAAGCCTGGCCTGACTCGTAATCGCGATGATTGGGAGAATATCTGTGGCTTCCGGATGAAGCCCATTGAGCACTGCTTCGGCCTCATCCAATTTACCTAGCTGTTGATAGATGAGAGCTTTGCTGGCGATGAAGTCAGCGTTATCAGGCGCGATGTTCAGTGCCTCATCAATGGAGCGCAGAGCGCCTTGGAAATCGCGCGTCAAAACTCTCACCTCTGCTGCGCTTGACCGCGCGCGTAAGGAGAGTGGATCGAGCGCGACCGCCCGATCCAGATAAGTTTTGGCCCGATCCCACTGGCCCTGACGGCGGACGATCAGCCCGAGTGCTTCGAGAATATCGGCATTGTTAGGCCACTTTCTAAGCAATTGCTCAAAGCGCGCTGCCGCCGCGTCGTAATTCCCCTCCACGTAATATTCAAAATATCCCTGCGCCAGCTGCACCTCGGCCAAGTCCGGCTGCAGGCGAAGCGCCGCATCCAACGCAGTACGCGCGGCGTTGCTGTGGGATGCATCGGCCTCGTTGAAATATTGCCAGGCACGAACATGTGCCAGGAGTGCCCAGGCCGTGGCAAAGCCGGGATCGAGCCGGACTGCCTCCTCAAAAAATTGCTGGGCGCTGCGTGTGCTCGCGTCATCCGATCTGCGAAATAGCGCCAATCCGCGGAGGTAAGCGTCGTAAGCTGCCGGGTTGTTGGTAAGCCTGGCAGTGATGGTCTGTTTCTCCTGGCCGGTAACTTTTGCATTGAGAGCGTCGGCGATAGCAGTGGCGACCTCGCCTTCGACCGCGAAGATGTCGTCCAGCTTTCGGTCATAGCTCTCGGCCCAGACATGAGCGTCGGTCGCAGCTTTAATCAGCTGCACATTGATGTGCACGGCGTTGCCGGCTTTCTGCACGCTGCCTTCCAGGATGTGGGCCACCCCGAGTTGCCTGCCAATCCCGGAAAGATTGCCAGGCTTGCTCTGGTATTGCTGAGTGGAAGCCCGGGAAATTACCTTCAGTGCGCCGATCTTCGCCAGCCGAGTTAGGATTTCATCCTGAATGCCGGAAGCGAAGAATGCATTTTCGGGATCGCGGCTCAGATTATCGAAAGGCAGCACTGCGATCGATTTGTCGGGTAGTTCGTTAGGCGACGCAGTGCTATTCGTCCGCGCCGTGTAACGGCCGATGAAAAACAATCCAACGGACAACGCGCCGCCGATCGCAGCGACGTAAATCCACGCGTGAGATTTCTCGCGTGGCAGCGTCGCAACATCGATATCTTCCGTGCGCTTGATTCCTTCGGGCGTGAGCTCGAAGGCCCAGGCAATGACGAGCGCGATCGGAAATCCGATCACGATGGCGAGCACGATCAATCGAACGGCCCAATTCGGAATTTCGAAAAATGGAAAAACTTGTGTCGCAACCTGGACCAGCAGCCAACCCACGACCGCGTAAGCGACCGCTACCTTATAAACGTTGCGCCGCCTCAGCTCGGCGAAGAAGTCACTGAAATTCATTTTCGGCTTGGCTCTCCGAACTCCCGTGCTGGAACAATTTTCTCCGCCAGCGCTTCGAATCGTGGATCGCCACGTAGCGGATCGAGCAAAGGATCAACTCTGATGAACCTCAACGAATCACCGGCGTGATCTTTGTAACCCTGTTCCAATCGACGGAGTGCTTCGTTTTTGTCGCCGAGTCCGAGATCGACAAGTGCAAAACTGTAACCCGAGACGTATCGTTGTTTCGAAATGACCTCGAGGTCGTTACGAATTTTAATTGCTTCGGCTTTCTTTCCGGCGGCTGCGTAAGCGTTACCGAGCAGCGCCCGCACGGAAGGATCGTCGTTCAGCGAGCGTGCTTTCTCATATTCTTCAATTGCGCCGGCAAGATCACCACTCGCTTTCAAAGCCGAACCGAGATTCCAGTGCGCATAGTAGAATTCGGGATCAAGATCGATTGTTTTGCGAAGCTGCTTGATCGCTTCATCATAACGACGCGCGCGATAGCAGGTGCTTCCAACATCCGCGTTGATAACCAGTGAAAGCGGATCGAGCGCGATCGCGCGCTGCATTTCACCAATGGCCTGATCAGATCGTCCCAAAGAAGTAAGTGCGGAACTTCCGTACCACTGGTGCGCCGTAGGATAGTTGGGGTTCAGCTCAATCGCGCGTTGGAACTCATCGGCGGCGCGAATCAAGTCCATGTCATAATAACAAAATATTTCCGCGCGCGAGGCGTGTGCCTCGGCAAGTTTATCATCAATCTGGAGCGCCTTCTCGGCTGCGGCCTTCGCCTTAGGAAGCGAATCCTGCGGACTGCCCGCGCCGTACAGCGGCATCAACACGTACGCGTCGGCGAGTCCGACATAAGCCAGAGCATAGTTCGCGTCGGCAGCAACAGCCTGACTGAAATAATCCGCCGCTTTGTTCAGGTTTTGGCCGGTTCGTTTATTCCAAAAAAATCGTCCTCGTAGATATAACTGGTAAGCCTCGGTGTTTTCGGTTGGCCTTGCGGCGATGGCATTCTTTTCCGAGCCGGACAATTTGGCGCGCAGCGTTTCGGCGATCATCCTCGCGATTTCGCTTTCAACCACGAAAATGTCAGTCAACTGCCGATCGAAAGTGTCTGCCCACAGATGATCATCAGTTGCCGCTTTGATGAGCTGGACATTCACTCGCACCTTGTCAGCTGTGCGCTGAATGCTTCCCTCCAAAATGTTTGCCACACGAAGCTGCGCAGCAATCGCGGGTATATCATCCGGCCCACTCTTGAATCGGTGAGTAGAAGTGCAGGAGATCACTTTGAGATCAGAAACCTTGGAAAGCCGTGTGATGATCTCGTCCTGGATGCCAGCTGCAAAATAGGCGTTGTCGGGATCGCGACTCAGGTTCGCGAATGGGAGAACGGCGATGCTTTTGTCTGAGATCGCTGTCACGCTCTGTGGTCGCGACGAACTCGCAACTGATCGCGGGGCGCTGTATCGCCCAAGAAAGAACAACGCAAGCGATAGAGCAGCGCCGATGATGACGACATAAATCCAGACGCCATTGCGCAGATGTTGATGACCCGCATCAGCCGTTTCAGTGCGCTTGATCCCTTCAGGTGTCATCTCAAATGCCCACGCGATCAAGAGCGCGATCAGGAAACCGATTGCAACGAGCGCAATGACCAACCGCACGACCCAATTTGGAATTTCGAGGAATGGGAAAACTTGCGTGGCGATTTGCACCAACAGCCACCCCACAATGGCGTAGGCGACGGCGACTTTGTAGACGTTGCGCCGCTTCAGCTCGGCGAAAAACGAAGGTTTTTCGCTCACGGCGTTGTCGGGAAATTCATTTTTGCGACCAACGCTTTGTAACGCGAATCGTCGTGCAAGCCGTTCAGCAACGGATCAACTAAAAGACTCGGCATTCCGCCGTCGTGATTATCGAATGCGATTTGTAACCACTCGAAAGCTTTGTCTTTCTCACCGCGCATCGCATAAACCTGGGCGACTTGATAGGCGAGACTATCCCGGCTGTTAGCGATGAGTTCGACCAACGCCGCGTCCGATGCCTTACGATCGCCACGTACGTATTGCGCGAGCGCTAGTTCGAACGGACGAATGCTGTCGTCAGGCTCCAATTGCGCTTCGCGCAGCGCCGTCTCGCCATCTCCGCGCTGAACAGCGGCGAGCACCTGCCATCGATGACTGGAGGACGCGGACGGCTGCAACTCTGCCATTTTGCGCCCAGCCGCGTCGGCCTGATCGAGCTTTCCCGCGTAGAAAAAGA
The DNA here is from genome assembly GCA_046262735.1 of Chthoniobacterales bacterium. GTDB lineage: Bacteria > Verrucomicrobiota > Verrucomicrobiia > Chthoniobacterales > UBA10450 > AV17. The sequence goes on from JBHEMD010000146.1 coordinate 4,365, forward strand.
CCCGACCAAGGGTGAATTGCGCGGCAGCAGATAAAGGATCGAGTTCCACCGACCGCCGCGCCTGATGTTCGGCGTCTTCTATGCGACCTGTGTAAACGATCACTCGCGCAAGCAGATCGTTCGCGATGGGGTTTGCCGGTGAAAGTTCTTTTGCGCGCTGCAGTTCGCTCAAGCCTTCAGCAAATTTCCACTCGGCAAAGGCGCGGACCCACCCGAGGGCAGCATGCGCCTCGGCCAGATTGGGTGCGATCGCGACAGCTTTCTCGGCATCGCTCCGCGCCTTCGGGTACGCTGTCGGGCGCTCGCCGGCGAGGTCACCAGTGATGGTCCAAAGTTCGGCGCGCTCCGCGTAGGCCAGGGCGTATTCGGGATCGAGCCGGATCGCTTCATCGTAGTGACCGACAGCCTTGCGATAATCCTCGAGATTGCGGCGTTGAAAATAATAGTGACCTTGGAGATAGGCATTGTGTGCTTCAGTGTTTTTGGTTGCCGGATTCGCGGCCGACTGTTGATTCGGGCCGAGCAGTGTAGTTTTCAAGGAGGACGCCACCGCCGCGGCGATTTCCTCCTGCACGGCGAAAATGTCTTTCAGTTCGCGATCGAAGGTTCGCGTCCACAGCTCGATTCCGTCGGCGGCGTTAATCAATTCGGCAACGATGCGGACTCGCTCGCCTTGTTTACGCACGGTGCCTTCGAGCAGGGTGGCGACGCCAAGTTTTTCGCCGATGGTTTTCGGTTCTTCTTTTCTTTCCTTGAACCGAAACGAAGAGCTGCGACCGATCACCTTTAGTTCTCTGATCTGAGCTAGAGCGGCGATTAATTCTTCCGACAACCCATCGGAAAAATATTCGTCGCGCGGGTCGCCGCTTTCATTCAGCAGTGGCAGCACGGCGATTGATTTCTGCGGCACCGACGGCATTGCCGCAGATGTCGATCTTGCAGGTGATTTGCTCCGCAGAATGTTGAACGCAAGCAGACCAGCCGCGAGCAACGCGACGACAACAACGAACGTGGCAAACTTTCGCCGGCTCCACGTGGGGAGGGCTTGAAGTTCGGCGGGCGAAACCTCCCCGGTACGCTTTAAACCTTGCGGCGTCGCCTCGAACGCCCAGGAGATCATCACCGAAATGACAAAGCCAAAGCCCAGGAATACGACCAGGACTTTCATGACCCAGCTCGGCGCCTCGAAGGTGGGCAATAAGATCGAGGCGGCCTGGATCGACAGCCACGCAACCACGGCGTAAGTGATCGCGACTTTGTAAACGTTGCGCCGCTTCAGTTCGGCAAAGAAATTCCCGCGATTCACGGGCTCGTGTTTGCCACAGAACCCCTTTCTGAGCGAGCAACTTGTTCCTGTCGATCTTGCGGCTGAATACGGTCGTCGAATGGCACATTGCTCCCCACCGAGTATCCGGCAACGGACGACTGATAACCGAATGTCAATTATTTCGGCGCGAGGGAGGCAACGATTTTCTCAAAACGCAGATCGCCGCGGAGCGGGTCCCATTGAGGATCGAGTTTAAGTTCCCCGTACATTATACCAGCCGGGATTTGCACGGAGGCAGTTAGTTGTTGGAGCGCGAGGTCCTTCTCGCCCGTCCAAGTATAAATGACCGCGAGATGAGTAACGAGCCGCGCCCCCGCCCCGGCATCTTTGGACAATGGCAACAGTTCGCAGGCGTGACGGCCTTCGCGTATGGCTTCCTCCTTGCGACCGAGAGCGGCGTCGATTCGACCGAGAAGGCTCCAAGCCTGGGCGTAATCGGGTTGATCGCGCACGAGCTTTTCGTCAATCGCGCGCGCAGCGGTGAAGGACGCGCGCGCCGTGGCTGGATCATTGAAGGTCTGGGCGGCAACGCCAACGAACCATTCCCGCGGCAAAACAAAGTTACCAGTCGCGGCGATTCCTTCGGGTCGGATGGCGGCCAGCGCCCGATTAGTTGCGACGCGATCGCGCTCGAGGACGGCGCAAAAAAACAGAACATCGGCAATCTTTTCCGCAGCCGCCGGTTCTTCAGCCAGAATGGCACCGAGCTCCGCGTGGAGGGGCCTGATGTCAGCTCGCTCGTTGAGCGGTTGTGACGCGCGCAGGATACGAGCGAAATAATCCCGCGGGGAAACGGCCACCGCGCGATCGAACATTCGGGTTGCCTCGAGATGGCGGTGCAGAGTTTCGTAGGTGCCGCCGGCATTCATGAGAAACTTTACGTTGCGCGGGTCGAGCTCAACGGCGTGTTCGAAGTTCCTGATCGCCTCTGTCCAGCGGCCCTGACGGCGGTCGATAAGCGCGCCGAGAAAGTAGGTGTCGGCATCGTTGGGGAGCGTGCGCCGAGCGAGATCCAGTTCGGCGCGCGCGCGGTCGTAATCTTGAAAGCCTTGATAGGCATACCGCGCCAGTGCGAGGTGGACTTCACCGGCCTCGGCCTGGAGGCGAAGAGCATTCTGTATGGCCACATTCGCTAGCTCACGACGCGCGGGAGTATGATCATAGCCCCCAAAGAAGAGGGTGAGGTGCATCCGGCTGAGCGCGCAATAAGCGAGCAAGAAATGCGGATCGCGTGCGACGGCCTGGTCGAGCAAACGGACGGCTTCCAGCAGGCTCTGGTGCTCGGGCGCCTTGAATTCGAGTTCCCTGGCATGCACATAGAGAGCGTTGGCGGCGAGATCGGTCGTGGGCGCCTTTGCAATGGCCGTTTTCTCCCATGGCGAGATTTTTGCCTGAAGTTGATCAGCGACTGTTTTTGCAATTTCGCTTTGAATTGCAAACACATCGTCAAGCGGACGATCATAATGTTCCGCCCACAGATGGGTGTCGTTTCTTGCCTCAATTAATTGTGCGCTGACACGCACGCGATTTCCGGCGCGCTGCACACTTCCCTCCACGACATGAGCGACACCAAGCGCAGCCGCGATCTCACGAAGATTGCGCGTCGCCGTATTCTTATATTGCATCACGCTCGTGCGGCTGATCACCTTCAAATCAGCGACCTTCGAAAGGTCATTAAGAATTTCGTCCTGCACGCCATCAGCAAAAAACGCGTTCTCCTGATCGGCGCTCAAATTTTGGAACGGCAGCACCGCGATGCTTTTCTCCGGAACGAGCTCACTGCCAGGGCTGCGCAGCGCGCGGCGCTCCATGATGAACATGGCAATCACCAGCAACAGCAGGCCGATGATTATAAAATCGAGTATTCGTCCCAGCCTGCGCCGAGCCGATTGCGCCGTCGATGGATCGAGATCTGCTGTTCGGACAATTCCCTCCGGCGTCAGCTCGTAAATCCAGGCGAGTAACATCGTGATCGGGAACCCGAGCACGAGCGCGATGATGACGAAGCGCACCGCTGAATTTGCAATTTCGAAGAACGGAAAAATCTGCGTCGCGACCTGTGCGATGAGCCACGCGGTCATCCCGTACGCAACCGCCGCCCGGTAAACATTTCGCCGCTTCAGCTCGGCGAAGAAGTTTTCGATCTTCACTATTGTCTTTTCGGCGCGACGACTTTCTGCACAAGGGCTTCGAAACGCGGATCGCCGCGAAGCGGATCGAGGAGGGGATCGACTTTGATGTAACCGATATTGGAGCCGTCGCGTTCGGCAAAGCTTTGCTCCAGCCAGTGCAGCGTTTCCTCTTTGTTGTTCAAGCTGAGATACACAAGCGCGCCGCTATATGCGAGCACTTCGCGGTTCGGACCTATTTTATCGAATTCGGTCAACGCTCGCTGCGCCGCGCTTTTGTCACCGGCTTTTGCTTTAGCCGCAGCCAGAACGGCCACGACAAATGGATCGTCGGTCAGTTCCCTTGCTTTTTCGTACTCCGCAATCGCTCCCGGAAGATCGCCTTTTTGCTCGAGAACCCAACCGAGATTGTAGCGCGTATAAAAGAATGTCGGATCCAGTTCGAGCGCTTTGCGAAGTTGCACGGCTGCCTCGTCGTAGCGGCGGGCGTAGTAAAGAGTCCCGCCAAAATCTGCATTAATAATGGGGGAGAGCGGATCGAGCTCGACAGATTTCTTCCCTTCGGCAATTGCTTCTTCGGACCGCCCAAGGCAAATCAACGGCCCGTTGCCATACCAGTGATGGGCCGTCGCATTGTTCGGTTGGAGTTCGATGGCGCGTTGAAATTCGCGAACTGATTCAGAAAGGTCGATGTCGTCGAAGCTAACGATTTTACCGAGGGCGATATGCCCTTCCGCCAAATTCGGATCGAGCTGCAGAGCCTTGAGGGCGGCCGCTCGAGCTTTAGGAGTGGCATCGCGCCGCGTCGCCGACGTGTAGTAAGGAAGCAAAATATAACTATTGGCCAGCCCGGCATAGGCAAGGGCATAGTTCGGGTCGCGCGCGATCGCCTGTTCAAAGAACGCGATCGCCTTCGGAATATTATCGCCGGATCGCTTTCCCCAAAGCGAGAGACCTTTGTGATAAAGCTCGTACGCGGCGGTGTCGGTCGTCGGCTGGGCCGCAATCATCTGCTTTTCCGATCCGGTGAGCTTCGCTTGCAACGCGTCTGCGATCGTTTTGGCAATGTCGCTTTCGACCGCGAAGATGTCGGTGAGCTTGCGATCGTAAATTTCCGCCCAGAGATGCGCATTAGTCGAGGCATTGATTAACTGCACAT
>JBHEMD010000147.1:0-3012 GCA_046262735.1 Chthoniobacterales bacterium
CGCATCCTGATCCATCAACACGTGACCGCTTTGCGAATCGACGACGACAAAAGCCGCCGCGGCAGAGGAGCGGACGCCAGCGGCGACAACGAGGATTGCAGCAAGAGCGATGTAAAAGTGACGCGAAATTTTCACGGCGAATCCCGGAGACGGCACCACGTTAACCAGCGGGATTGCATTCGCAACCGCCACAAATCTTGCAGCATTGTAGTCGCGTTCGTGTGGAACGCGTTCGTCCGTGCTGCACCTACCTCTCAGCGAACCGACTTACGAACTATTGCTGCAAGGCGGGGGTTGCGCGCGCAGCGTAGCGACTGGGATTTGTGCTCAATGTCCAGTAAACCCGCTCGGCCGCATTGCGCAGATCGAAGTGGGTTGCTTTTCCGAGCCCGCTGGCGCGGAGTGTTCCCAGCTTGCCCTGCAGCCCGCTGCCGCCGGCCATGTCAAATTCATAAACAACGACTCCGCGCGCCACATCGGTCACGCGCACGTGCAGCGCGAGAAATGATCGGCCCGCGCCGAACTGGCCGGCGAAGAAGCGCGCCAGCGGACTGCCGCCATCGACTTCGGTGAAGTAGCCGTCCACGAGCCAGCCGACTCGTGGCCGCTCGTTGTCTTTGAGAATCCGCGCCGGCGCGATTCGCTCCAGTTCCTCTTTCAGATCTTCAGCGAACTCAACCGGGGTGAGTGCCTTGCGAATTGGCATTTCGCCGTCCGACGCCGCTTCGTCCCCGTGAAACACGGCCGTATCGATGCAAAATGGCCGAATGTAAATCGCGCTTGGATCATGCGCGCCGACGCCGCAATTGGTCACCATGTGAACACCGCGAGAGCCGAAATCCTTCGCGTCGGTCGGAGCGACCGCGGTGCCGCCGGGGGTCGCCACATCGGTCTTGGTGACATGCATGTTCGCACACGCACAAAGCAGAAGGCTGAAAACTGTGACGATCGATTGTTTCATAATCATTTAGTGCTGAGCGTTCCGCCGGCTTGCCTTGTGCAAGAGACGAATCGCTCCGGTCTGTGATGCAACTCTCATGCCGTTTGGGCAGCAAAAAACAAAACACCCTAGCGCCGCCCCGCTCGTCTCAGACCGGCTTCTCCATTGTGCGGGCGCGGCTAATCAGCATCCGCATCACCAGGTAAACGACAATCGCGGAAGGGAGCGCGAGAAAAAGCGACCCCAGGAGCGCGGGCGCGAGCGTAGGCCAGACGACACGGCTGAACACATGCCAATGAAGGTAATCGTGCAACGCGAATCCTCCGAAATGGATTCGACGCGACGCGCTGCGGCCCAGCAACCAGCAGCCCAGTTTGTATTCGCCGAAGTAAATCGCCGGCATGGCAAACAAGAGCACGTCGTGCAGCGTCACCGCAATCGCCGCGGCGAGCTTGTTGCAGCGCAACGCCCACGCCGCCAGGATCGACAACAACGTTTTCAGCGGATAGAGCGGTGTGAAGCCAAAGAAAATTCCGATCGCCGAGCCGAAAGCGATCGAATGCGGCGTATCCGCGATCGTCATCAGCGTCATGTGGTGCTCGGTGAGCCAGTGCTTGAGCCGTGCGAGCGGATTGGGCAGGCGGGGACCGTCGCTCGGGTTGGGCGCTGGTGCCGTCACGGCGCCAAGTCTAAGCTAAAACAGCTCTGGTGTCTGTGACGGCGGCGGCGCGATTACCTGGCCGAGCGCGGCGCGCAGACGCGTGGCCGCCCTAGGCGCGTAATCCAGATTGTTGTTGTTGAACACTGCGTGAACCTCGCGCGCGTCGGTGGCCAGTTTTTGGGTGCGTTCGGCGATTTCGGCGATCTCGTCCTCGCTGTAATCGTAGTTGAAGCGAGCCGCGACCGTTTTACCTTTGAGATAGGCCTCCGGATTGCGCCCATGCAGCCGCAAGTAAGCCGCTTGCAAGCTGGTAATTTCGTTCAACTCCGAGGGAATAATGGTGAAATGCTCGGCCGGCGGAGCATCGACGTTGACGAAGATCAGATTATGGCGTTTGAGGAAGTCGATTGTCGATTTTACCTGTGGGTCGACGACCCAGTTGCGGTTGCGGAATTCGATGGCCAGGCGGTAATCGCGCAACATCTCGATCAAGTTTTCAAGTTCCCCTAATTGGTGCACACGCGGCGAAAACGACGGCGAGAGTTGCAAAAGCAGGACGCCCAGCTTTTTCCGTTCCCGCAAGATCGACATCGACGGGAGAAAAGTCTCGATCAGCGCTTTCTCTAATTCGGGCGTCAGCTTTACCTTTCCTTTGGCATCGATCTCGGCGCGCCGCTGCAGCTCTGGCGGCAATAGTTTTGCATCCGTGGAGTGCCGCGATAGGAGCTGATGCAGCTTTACGTCGAAAGTGAAGCGATCTGGCGTGTTCGAGCGCCAGCGCTCGACCATTCGCGGCTCGGGTACCGAGTAGAACGTCGAGTTCACCTCGACCATGTCGAAATGTTGCGCGTACCAAGCGAGCCGTTCGCCCGCCCGCATCTTCTTTGGATACCAGCGCTCGACAAAACCGGGATCCGACCAACTGGCAGTGCCAACGAGAATTTTGCCGCGCTGCTTTTGAGCCGCTTTTTCGGCCACATCAAAAGAGGAACCGTGACCGGGGTGAAAAGCAAACGCTCGAACACCCTTGGGAAACCTCGCCGCCATGGCGAGAGATTTGGTTGCGGGGGCGAGATTTGAACTCGCGACCTTCAGGTTATGAGCCTGACGAGCTACCAGGCTGCTCCACCCCGCGCTTCAATTATCTTGGGTCGGCGAAGAAAATCAAATTGAAAAGGTGTGCGATAGCCACTTCGCACGGCGTCCGCGCGACGTTCTAGTAATTCTAATAAATTTAACTAATTGGCACAGAACGTTCTGCAAAATAGGCTCAGGGATATGAGGGTATTGGTGGTTGATGATCAGCCGCATGTCGGCGATACGCTGGCGTTGCTCGTGGCCGCTTCGCGGCATCAGGTGGTCGAAGTAGTCGGCTCGGGTGCTGCGGCAATCCGCGCCTACCATCGGCATC
>JBHEMD010000148.1:0-3059 GCA_046262735.1 Chthoniobacterales bacterium
TACCGAAGCCGCTCGCTGCTCCGCTCGCGCGGCCTCCGCAGGCCGCTCAGCTTCTGCCTGCTTCCTAGCGCCCCGTACGGCTTCCGTTTCTCGCGCGAGTTCCTCAATGCGTTTCTGCGCAGTCGCCTTATCCAGCTGAATTTGATTGTAGAGTTCTAGCTGCTTCTGGGCATCCTCGACCGCATAGGCCTTAGCTGCCGCCGGATCATAGTGATATTTCTGTTGAAGATCACGACTCAGCTCGTTGAACGGAATTTTCACGATGCCCGCGGCGTAGCTAACAGTGACGCCGTCCGGCTCAATCCGAGTGACGGTGGCATTCTCGTATTTGGTGCCGTTGTTCGTGACGATCTCATCACCTAGTATCGTATTCGCGACTAAGACAACGGCGACAGCCAAGAAGCATTTCATTTTTCCTCCTCGTTGAAATAGCGGCGGAACCCCGCAGGTTACGCTGCTAAGCGGCAGAAAGTCGAGATTTTTCACGGCTGCGCTACCACGTGAGATTCGTTCATTCAAGCGAGTCGCTGCTGCGCGCGTGCAACTGGCGCAGTGCGCCGCGCCACGACTGGCGTCACTTCAGCGACGCGACGTCGATGACGAAACGGTATTTCACGTCGCTGCGCAGCATTCGTTCGTAGGCTTCGTTGATGTAATCGATGTTGATCCGTTCGATGTCGCAGGTAATGCCGCGCTCGGCGCAGAAATCGAGCATCTCCTGCGTCTCGGGAATCCCGCCGATGAGCGAGCCGGCGAGGCGATGGCGCCACCGGATCAAACTGAACGCGCCGAGCGGCACCGGCTCGGGCGGCGCACCGAGCAAACACATTGTGCCGTCGCGTTTGAGCAAATTGAGATACATATCGAGATCGTGTTTCGCCGAGACGGTGTCGATGATGAAATCGAGAGTCTTGGCACGGGCGTTCATTACGTCTTCATCCTTGGAAATGACGACCTCATGCGCGCCCATGCGTTTTGCGTCAGCGGTTTTGCCAGGTGACGTGGTGAAGAGAACAACATGCGCGCCGAGAGCGTTGGCGAGTTTGACCGCCATGTGCCCGAGACCACCCAGGCCGACGACGCCGACATGTTGACCTTGTCCAACTTTCCAATGCCGAAGTGGCGAATAGGTCGTGATCCCGGCGCACAACAGTGGCGCCGTCGCGGCAAGATCGACATCTTCTCTTACCCGCAGCACAAAATCTTCGTCGACGACCATATTGGTTGAATAGCCGCCATAAGTGATGCCGCCGGTATGCTCGTCGGGGCTGTTGTAGGTCAGTGCGACTTGATCGCAATATTGTTCGAACCCTTCCTCGCAGCTCGGGCAGGTGCGGCACGAATCGACCATGCAGCCGACCGCCGCGAGATCGCCTTCTTTGAACTTCTTTACCTCGCGCCCAACCGCGACGACGCGGCCGACAATTTCGTGACCCGGCACGCAGGGATAAATCGTGCCGCCCCATTCATTACGCGCGATGTGAATGTCGGAATGACAAATCCCACAAAACAGGATGTCGATCTTGACGTCGCGCGGCAGAACGTCGCGGCGGGTGAACGAAAACGGCGCGAGCGGCGAATCGGCCGATTGAGCAGCATAAGCTTTGGTCGTCGGTGTCATATTATTTGAGCGCAGTTCACCATCGAGCCGTGCACTGGCGTGCGTCAACGGCGGGATCGTATTGCATTTTGGACGGAGAGTTCCCAGCGGTAGCCGTCGGGATCGTGAAACCAAAGGCCCATGTGCGGCGAGCCGGGCGCTTCCGGCCCCATCTCATCACCCGGATCTTCGATCTCAACCTTGTGCTTCTTCAGATGCGCCTGCGCCTTTCGTAACATCGACATGTTCGGCAGATGAAACGACATGTGCTCCATCGTCTCCGGCGACGGTTTGCCCTTAAACAATGCGATCGTCACGTTGTCGTTCCCGACTGCGACGCCATTTTCAAATTCGAATACCTTGCGCAACCCGATCACGCGCTGCCACCAGCGCGCGCTCTTCTTTGGATCGCGGACGGCCAGCCCGAAATGACCGACAACTCCGAGCTCGAATGGCGCGCGCGGCATCTGCCTACTCGCGGCCCCACACCATCGCTACTGAAGTCGTCAGGCTGCCGCCCATGTTGAAGGTGAGGAATCGTTGCGCGTTCGGGATCTGGCGCGCGCCGGCCTGGCCGGTCAGATGTTGATAGGCCTCGACAACCTGACGCACACCGGTGGCGCCGACAGGGTGGCCATCGGCGATCAAGCCTCCGCCCGCGTTGACCGGAAGCTCAAAACCGAATTTGCCTTTCATCTTCTCGTTGCGCACCTGCGGCAACGCGGTCGCGCCGCTCTTGGCCAGCTCAGCGCCTTTGCCCGGCTCGGCCAGCCCGAGAATCTCGTAAACGACGATCTCGGTGATCGAAAAACAATCATGCACGTCGGCGCCCTGAAGATCGCGCGGTTTCAAGTTCGCCATTTCGAAAGCTTTCGCGGCCGCCTTGCGCGCGATGGAAAATGTCGGCGCATCTTTTTTATCGAGCGGTAGATAATCGGTGGTGTGGCCGTAGCCGAGCAGCCGCGGCGCTTTATTTTTATCGCGACCGATCTTTTCCAGGTATTTGCCCGAGACGAGAACGATCGACGCCGCGCCATCGGTGATTTGCGAGCAATCGGAAACTTTCAAGGGCGGCGCCACGCTCGGGTTTTCCTCCGAGACCTGCGACGCGCAGTCCAGGGTGAGATCGGCATCGCGCATTTGCGCGAGCGGGTTCAGCTTCGCGTGCGCATAGTTTTTCCACGCGACCGTGGCGAAGTCCTTTTCGCTCGCGCCGTACTTGTCGATGTAAATTTGCGCAATCCGCCCGAATAATTTCGGGAACATAAAGTCGCCATATTCCGGCTTCTCGTTGTGGTAGTCGGCGGCCGCGCCCAGCACATCCGAACCGTCGAGGGACGACATAGTCTTTTGCTGTTCGGCGCCGATGACGAGGACCGCATCGTGAAATCCACCCATGATCCATTGCGCGCCTAGCAAGACGGAAAGCGCGCCGGATGCGCAGGCAGCTTCTGTATGC
>JBHEMD010000149.1:0-6674 GCA_046262735.1 Chthoniobacterales bacterium
CCAACGAACTTTGTCGCGCGCTTCTTCGAGCTCGGAGAGCGTTATCCCTTTTAATCCACGACGCGCGGCGAGCAGCGCCGCTTCGTTGATGACGTTGGCCAGCTCGGCGCCGGAATAACCGGGTGTGCCGCGCGCGACCACGGCGAGATCAACACCTTCGGCAAGCTTCACTTTCTTGGAGTGCACCCGCAGAATTTCTTCGCGGCCTTTTACATCCGGAAGATTGACGGTGATTTGTCGATCAAAGCGGCCAGGGCGCAACAACGCCGGATCGAGAACATCGGGGCGATTCGTCGCCGCGATGATAATAACGCCTTCCTGCGTATCGAAGCCGTCCATCTCGACGAGCAACGCATTGAGCGTTTGCTCGCGCTCGTCGTGGCCGCCGCCGACACCGTGACCGCGATGGCGACCGACCGCGTCGATCTCGTCGATGAAAATAATGCAGGGCGCGGATTTCTTGCCCTGCTCGAACATGTCACGGACGCGACTCGCGCCGACGCCGACAAACATCTCGACAAAATCGGAGCCGCTGATGGAGAAAAATGGAACGTCGGCTTCGCCGGCAATTGCGCGGGCGAGCAAAGTTTTGCCGGTACCTGGCGGGCCGACTAACAGCACGCCTTTGGGAATGCGGCCACCGAGTTTCTGGAATTTTTTCGGGTCGCGCAGAAACTCGACCAGCTCCTGGACTTCGTCCTTGGCTTCCTCGACCCCGGCGACATCGCGAAAGGTGATCTTATTTTTGTCACGCGCGAGCATGCGCGCCTTGGATTTGCCGAAATTGAGCGCGCCTTTGCCGGCCATGCGGATTTGTTGGCGGAAAAGCAAATAAAGAATGAAAAGGAAAATCGCGATCGGCAAAAAGCTGGCGACAGTCTGCGCGATCACGTTGGACTCGGTCTTGATCGCCGGCTGAATCCCGGCGGCGTTGAGTTTCTCCTGCAGATTGCTCGTGAAATTCAGGTAGATGGTGGTGCGAAACTTGATCGGCTGCGCCGGTTGACCACCGACACTTTGCTTGAGGTAATAACCGCTCAGCGCCTGTGTCGCTCGGCCTTCCTCGACAATCAAAGTGAGCGGGAAATTCTTGTCGTTGACGATCTGTTTGTTTTCGAGCAGCTCGAGGAACCGGTTGTAAGGAACGTCTTCAACCGGTTGCATCCCGCCGCGGTAAAAAAGCATCGCCAGCCCGATAAAAGCGAAGGCGATCACGATCAGGATAATGCCGCGCCAGTTAAAGTTCGGCTCGTTCCCGCGGGAGCGGTTTTCCTTCTGGGGGTTGCGATCGGACTGAGACATAAAAGGCAAAAGGCGCGGTTTACGCGCTGGCGCAGGTTACCATGAACGGTTTTGCAATGCAAAGAGCAGGAGGCGAGCCGGGGGCGCACAAAGTGATTGGTGATTGGTGAGAAGTGAATAGTGGAAGGTCGACATCTTGCAACATCGACAACGATGAGGCGTGCGGCGTTGAAAGCGCGCGGTGGTAAGGCTAACGTGCATCTTCAATTGCAATGACGGAATTGGTCACAACGGTCGCGGACAAGATCGATCGCGCGGTGCAGAAGGTAACGCCCTTCGCCTACCGCTTTCGGCGGCGCGGGCGGCGACTGATGCGGCGCGCGTTGCGCCGGCCGCGGAGCGTGTCGGAAGGTCCGAACCTACTGCCGTTGCTCATTCAGGTGCTGGCCAGTTTCACCAAAGCGGACGGCGTTTTGCTCGAGGAAGAGATCGACTCGAGCCTCGGTTTTTTGCGTTACGATTATCCCGAAGCGGTTTACTCCGAGCTGCGGGAGCTGTTTCGCCAGGCGCTTTACGAACAGCAGGATCTCGCCGCGATGGCGCAAAAGCTCGGAGCGCAACTCAGCACCGAGCGCAAGATCATGCTCGGCGTCCAGCTTTACGATTTGATCTCGCAAGCCGGGCTGAAACAGGAACAGGTCGTGCAGTTTTATTCCTTCATGTCGCAGCTCGGCATGGCCGCGCAGGCGATCGACATCGTTTATCAACTCAACGCTTCCGAGGATTCCGATCCCTCGATTTATCAGCGTGGCGCCTCGCCACTGGAGTCGCTCTCCTTTGGCAACAACGGCAGAGCGGACGTGCGGATGAAAGCGCTGGGCGAGAGCGATCGGCTAATGGCGTTTCGCTATCACGATTTGATCCTGCTTAAAAACTACAGCGGCCAGAACGTCTCGGTGCGCGGGCGACCGCTGGTGCGCGGCGGATTTTGTCGGGTTTACCCGGGCCAGCGCATCCTCGTCGGCGACCACGTGCTGACTTATCAGGAGCTGGCGCAGTACTTTAACGCGAAGAAAAACGTTTCCGTTCCCCACATCTTCATCCGGGTAAACAAAGATGCCGATGAAGTGGCGCTCGAGCGCGCGCGAACGCGCGAGAGCGCGCTGGAGATCGCGTTCGGGCTCAAAGTCCGGGTGAAAGCGTTGCGCGACGTGGATGCGGTGCTCAACGGCGTGAAGCTCAAAGCCGGCACGGCCGCAGACGCCACTCTCGAAGACAAAATCATTTTCCATAACGACAGCGAAATGGACCTGATCGATTTGCGCCGGCGCGCGCGCGCCCTCGGCGGGCGATTCCAGCTCAAGGCGTCCAAATCGGAATATCTGGTCTCGAACAATCCCAGCCAGCTTGAAGCCGACGACATCCTGCTCTCGCCGGGCACGAGCGGCGACGTGTTGCTGAAGATTTTTTGCGATTACGACAAACGCGTCGGTCAGATGCAAGTGCTCGAGGCCGATCGGCCGATCATGGTGGGCGACGCGGTCGTAAGATCGACATATCCGCTCAAAGACGGCGACACCATCCGGATCGACATCGGCCAGGTGCTGCGCTGCAATTTTTCCGAGCGTATCATCGAGGAAGAGCGCAACATCATTCGCACGCTCGAACTGCGCGACGTCACGCATCACTTCAGCAGCGGCGAGGTCGGCCTCGAGGGAGTCTCATTTAGCGTGACGCGCGGCGAGCTCGTCTGCGTGATGGGCGCGAGCGGTTCGGGCAAGAGCACGCTCTTGCGAGTTTTGGCCGGCCAGCTTCAGCCCAGCAGCGGAGAAGTCATTCTCAACGGCCAATCGCTTTACCAAAACCTCGACGCGCTCAAGCGTTACGTCAGCTACATCCCCCAGGAAGACGCGTTCGACGAGCACCTCACGATCGGCGAGAACCTGCAATTCGCCGCTGCGATTCGTTCGCCGCATTTGTCGCGTCGCGATCGGACGCGGCGGCTGGAAGGCAAACTGATCGAGCTTGGGTTGGGCGAACGGCGCGACGCGATTGTCGGCAGCGCGCTGCAAAAGACCTTGAGCGGCGGCGAGCGCAAACGCCTTAACATTGGCCTGGACATGATCGGGATGTCGGACGTTTACCTGTTCGACGAGCCGACCTCCGGACTGTCGTCGAAAGATTCGGAGCACGTCATCGAGATCATCCGCGGAATGGCGCACAACAAGATCATCATCGTCACCATTCACCAGCCCAGCTCGAAACTGTTTCAGATGTTTCATAAGGCGATCCTCCTCGATAAAGCCGGTCAGCTCGTCTTCTTCGGCACGCCGAACGAGATGCTTCGGTATTTCGCCGAGGCAGAGCATCAGCACCAGTTCGGCGCCGAACTGGGCGCCTGCCCGTCGTGCGGAACGACGCGACCGGAGTTCATTTTCGACGTGCTCGAGACGCCGCTGCGCGATCTGAGCGGCGACATCATTTACGAGGAAAACGCCAAGGGCCAGCTCGTGGCGGCCCGGCGGTATTCGCCTGAATTCTGGCGCGACAAGTACGAGGCGTTTCGCCTCATCCAGGACGTCAAGCATGTCGCGCTGCGCAAAGAGCCGCCGGTCCCGTTGCCGGCTGCGCCGGCGGGGCGGAAACGGATTCGCATCCGCTGGCATGACGAGTGGACGCAGTTTCGAGCGCTCTTACGTCGCGCCTTCATCAGCAAGCTGCGCAATCGCATGAACCTGTTGATTACGATTGCCGGTGCGCCCATGCTTGCGGTCGGCGTCGGCACTTTGCTTCGTTATTCCGATAGCGGTCACTACGATTTCGCGTCCGCGTTTCATATCCCGACATATCTTTTCATCGCGCCGTTCGTCATGATGTTTCTCTCGTTGGCGAACAGCATCGACGACATCATCCGCGACCGCGTCGTCCTGCAGCGCGAGCGCAATCTCGATATTCGGCTGCCGTATTACATCTTTGCCAAGATGTTGTCGCTATCGGTCTTCGCACTCATCCAATGCGTCTTCTTCGTCTGGGTCGGCAATTGGATTCTCGAAGTTCGCGGCATGTTCACCACCCATCTCATGCTCATGTTCCTGACCGCGCTTTGCAGCCTTGCCCTCGGCCTGATTATCTCGGCGCTGGTGAGCGATGCAAAATCGGCCGTCAATATCATGGTCTGGGTCATGATTCCGCAGATGCTGCTTGGCGGCGCGCTGATCAAATTCGAGGACATGAATCGGAATCTAGGGTTTCGCTATTTGCTGGAGCGCTGGTTTTCCGAGCACCCATCGAAAGATCAGATTAAGAAGATGAGCAGCAAATTAGAAGTGCCATTCGTCGCGCAACTCGTTGCGATGCGCTGGTCCTATGAGGAAATGATCGTCGCTCAGGCGAAGTTGAACCCGCTTACCCGGCGGCAGGACCGCGCGCAGCGTGACATCGACGGGATCGTGGCGCAAAATCGACAAGATCCCGCGGCGAACAAGCGGCTCGATGACCTCAAGGAATGCCTCGCGGTGCTTTCCGGCCTCGAAGCGAAATCGGCCAGGGAACTCGATTATTTTCTCGGTTTGGTCGATCAAATCCTTGACGGCAAACGCTCGTTCGAGCGCGCTCTGTTCAAAGGCGCAGTCGGCCCGGTCACGGCCGAGCAGATTTATGTGAACCAAAAGGTGTCCGACCTGTTTTCGAACGCTGAGATGGAACAAAACGATTACCGCCGCGGCACGCGACCAAACGTTTTCTTCGGCGCGACCAAACGCTACGTCGGCGTAAAGATCGACATCTTCGTGTTCAACACAGCGGTTCTGATCGCCTCGACCCTCGGCCTGCTCGTGCTTTTGAACTGGATCCTGCACCGCCAGCTCGAAGTCCGCCGGAGCTGATCTCCATTTTGCAAGGCAGAGCCTGCCCTGAGCGAAGTCGAAATCGGTGCTCCGCCGGCCGAGCCTTTGGTTTGGCAACCGACGCGGTCTCTACAACAGCTTTCCATTTGTCATCCCGAGCGAAGTCGAGGAATCTCTTACTGTTGTCATGTCTACAAAAAACAAACCCGCACGCCTGATCGTCGCCGCGAGCGAATTCGACGCCGACATGCTCTACGCGACGCGATTCTTCGCCCCGGACCCGTTCATTTTTCTTCAGCAGAATGGCAAACGCACTTTGGTGCTCAGCGACATGGAAATGGGCCGCGCACGCAAGCAAGCCCGCGCGAACAAATTTGTTTCCTTCAATAAACTCGAGCGCGAAGCGCAGGGAAAATCAAAAGACGCGCCGCCGTATGAAAAAGTGCTGGCGTATTTCCTCCGCAAGCGCGGCGTAAGATCGACAATCGTTCCGTCGAATTTTCCGCTTCGCTACGCCGAGGAGCTTGTCGCCAGCAAAATCCGCATCCGCGCGAGCAACGGCCTTTTTTGGCCGGAGCGCGAGGCAAAAACGGATGAGGAACTGAAGTTAATCGGGCGTGCGTTGCGCATCACCGAGACCGGGATGCAACGCGCGATGGAGGTTTTGCGAAGATCGACAATCACGCGCGGCAAGAAACTCAAATGGTCGGGCAAGACGCTGACTTCGGAAATTTTGCGCGCCGAAATCGATACCGCAATGTTGCGCGCCGGAGGAATTCCCACCGCCACGATCGTGGCCGGCGGCGATCAGGGGTGCGATCCGCACGAGCGCGGCTACGGCCCGCTGCGGGCGAACTCGCTTATCATCCTCGACATTTTCCCGCGTGACGCGAAGAGCGGTTACTGGGGGGACATGACGCGCACGGTCGTGCGCGGCCACGCCAGCGATGCGCAGCGAAAACTGTGGGAGACAGTCAAGGAAGGCCAGCAACTCGCGCTCAAACGGATCAAGGCCGGCGTCGACGGGATGTCGATCCATAAAGCAATCCAAAAATTCTTTGATGAGCGCGGTTTCCCAACTCAAGTGCGGAAGGGCAAAAACGTCGGCTTTTTCCACGGGACCGGTCACGGCCTCGGCCTGGAGATTCACGAGTACCCGCGCCTGCAAAAAGTGAGGCTAAAAGATCGACAAGTGCTGACAGTGGAACCGGGGCTTTACTACCCGGGTCTCGGCGGGGTGCGGCATGAAGACGTGGTCGTCGTGACGACGCGTGGCTGCAAAATCCTTTCCCATTTTCCCAAGCAACTGGAGATTTGAGGTGGATCGCGCGCTCCATCGCGCGATGTTGGGATAATGCGGCTTCGCCGCCTGAATAGCATCGAGCAAGCGACTGCTCTATCCACCAAATGAACGCGCCGTGCGCTTGCGCGTCTAAGTTAAGCAGACACACTTAAGATAGGAATGTTTTATCCTTACGGTTTTGGCTTTGGCGGTCATTGGCTGATTTATGTCGGCATTCCGCTCATCCTTGGGATTTGGGCGCAGATCCGAGTGAGCAGCGCGTTCAGCAAATGGGGGAAGGTGCG
>JBHEMD010000150.1:0-7936 GCA_046262735.1 Chthoniobacterales bacterium
GTCCATCTGCGCTCATGCTGCCGTTGGGGATCGTGCGGTCGATGTTCCAGGTGTTGAGGATTTGTCCATCAAGGCTGACTTGATGAATGTTGGTGATGTCGTGGCAAAAAATCGATCCCTGGTCGCGTGCCCACGACGGCGAATAAAACGCGCCGTTCGCGACCGCTTTTTTTACGACGCGAAAATCGCTGCCGTCAGGCGCGACGGAGGCCAGTATCCAGCTCTCTTTTTGGCGCAAGAGAAGGGCGAGGCGTTTTCCCTCCGGCGACCAGACCGGGTAATAGGCGCTGTCGCTCGGCAAGTTGGCCAGCACGCTGATTTTGCCTCCGGCGGCCTCGACCAGCGCAATGCGCCGGATCCACGCCGTGCCCGACGGCTCGACCGCAACGAAAGCGACGCGGCTCCCATCGGGCGCGATCGCCGGCAAAATTCCGTTTGCGATTTTTCGCTCACTTGTCCCGTCGAGATTGGCCAGCCACACGCCCTGGTCGCGTTCAAACGCGATCTGCCGTTCGCCGGCGGCCATACCCGCCGCTGCGAGCAGGAACACCAGCGAAAGAATCGTTCGGTAATTCACGGCAGTGCGAGCGTGACAAAGAACGTCGCGGCGAGCGCGACGCAAAGGACGACGAGATAAGCGAAGCCGCCGACGAAAAATTTCAAAATACTGATGAACCAGCTTTGCCGATAGACGCGACGGATCGACAAAAAAATTTGCACCGCAAACAGTATCCATAACACCGCGATCCAGCCGCTGGCCGCCGGAGCGATCCGATTGAGTCCGATTGAGGCGAGCACGATCAGCATGATGGCGGTGTAAGCAAAGCTGTGAATGTGCAACGCGTAAACCAGATGATCGATATAGAAGATGCGTTTTCGGATGTAGAGAATCTTGAGCACAAACGCGAAGAGCGGAATACAGCAGAGCATCATGTAGGGGAGATTGCTAAACAGGGTCGTGATAAAGAGTCCCATTTTCGTCCCGTGCTCGCCCATTTTTTCCTTGGCCCGCGCTTCCAGCCAGCGCTCGAATGGCGTTGTCGATTTCGCGTCGTCGAAAACAACAAACGGACGATCGCTCACTGCTCCGTAGGTTCGCGCGCCTGGGCCGGGAGGCGAAATTGCGGGCGGGGCTGGAGGTGAAGGATTGAGCGAAGGTGAAGCCGAAGCCGTTGGCGGGGGACGCGGGTTGCTCAGCGCGTCCAGCGCTTCATCCGCTTTTCTGCGCGAATCAGGTGTGAGATTTTCCTTGTCGAGCTCCTGTTCAATCTCGTCACGACCCTTGTTGATCGCGTCCGCAACTTCTGCGCGATGTTCCTCGGCAATTTTTCCGGGCTGTAAACGAAGGCCGCGCACGCCGTAATTCACGGCGAAGAAAAACAAAATGCTCGCGAGCAGGTAAAGCCGCAGCGGGTGGAGATAGCGGACGCGTTTGCCCGCCAGGAATTCGTTCGTCAGCCGCCACGGTTTGATGATGAGGAGGCCGATGGTGGCGAAAAATTTCGAGTCCCAGTTTAGGAACGAATCCATGACATCGATAATGACGTGGCGAAACGAACGGCGATAATCGATTGCGGCTTGTCCGCACTGCGCGCAATGCGGGCCGACCAACTCGGCGCCGCAATTCTCACAATGGGTAAATGGCAAAGGTTCCCGATCTTTGCCTCGCCCGAACCAACGTCGGCGCGCAGTTCGCTCGACTGCGGAGATGGCGGTGTCGCCGAGAATGATTCTTGCCGGTTCGTCGGCCATGACGGCCGAACTTACGAAATGGCGCTCAACGCGTCTATCGCAGAAAGAACAAGCCGGCTGTCCCGAGCGCACCGATTGCAATCATCATCACGTCGTCGCTGATGAAGTAAGGATAAACCATCAAAGCGAGGCCGAGAAGCATCGGCTTCCAAAGATTCATTCGCTTTCCGTAGATGAAGGCGACGAAGCCGATCGAGCCGAAAACAAGACCGCCAATCAGGTTTGCCGCGCTGAGATTGAACATGTCGATCTTGTGCAGCTAGAGCTGCGCCAACATTGTAGCCACGCGCCTGCGGCGCGGCTGGTTAAACAGCGCATAGCGCCGCGACGACATCGACCTCGCAAAGTTCTGGTTGACCGCCAGTCCCGTGCGATGACACGATGCCGGAAAAATCACTAATGGCATCTCACCTTTTCCGGAAGAAAAGCCCCGATCATTTAATCGCCGAAGCGGCCGCGCCGGATCGACAAATGAAGCGCGCGTTGGGCCCATTCGCGCTCACTTGCATCGGCATTGGCGCGATCATCGGGACTGGAATTTTCGCGCTGGCCGGAACGGCCGCGGCCGGTGAGCAACTGGCGGCTTCGATCTGGAAGACGCCGATCCTCAATTTCGTCCAATCATGGGTGAGCCACGCGCCGCTGGTCTTCGGCCGGCCTGGCGCCGGTCCGGCGGTGATGGTTTCGTTTGTAGTCGCCGGCATCGCCTGCGGCTTCGCGGCTCTTTGTTATGCCGAGCTGGCGTCGATGATTCCGGTTTCGGGTTCGGCTTACACTTATTCTTACGCGACGCTTGGTGAACTCATTGCCTGGATCATTGGTTGGGATCTCATTCTCGAATACGCCGTCGGTAACATGGCGGTCGCGGTGGGCTGGTCGGGTTATTTCGTCCGGCTTTTCGGCAGTTTGTTTGGACTAAAATTTCCAGTCTGGCTGGTGAACGATTACGACACAGCCAAGGGCATTGTCGCTCAAGGCGGCGAAGCGCTGACGAATTATTCCTCGGCAGCGATTCCAACGCTCGCCGGCTATCCCATCGCGTTCAATCTGCCCGCGCTGCTTATCGTCGCGGCGGTCACGATTCTTTTGATTTATGGAATTCGCGAGAGCGCGCGGACAAACAACACCATCGTTATCATTAAGCTCGCCGTGGTCGTATTCGTGATCGCGTTTGGCGCGTTCATGATTCATCCGACCAATTGGCATCCGTTTGTTCCGACCGGGATCGGTGGAGTGATGAGCGGCGCGGCCATCGTCTTCTTCGCGTTCATCGGATTCGACGCTGTTTCGACAACGGCGGAAGAAACAAGAAATCCGCAGCGTGATATGCCGATCGGCATCATTGCCAGTCTGATCATTTGCACGGTTCTTTACGTTTTGATGGCGGCGGTGATTACCGGCGCGCGAAAGTACACCACGTATTTCGGCGACCCGGCGGCGGTCGCGACCGCGTTTGCCGGGTATCCCTGGGCGCAAGCGTTGATCAGCGCGGGCGCGCTCGCCGGAATCACTTCAGTGTTGCTGGTGTTTCAACTCGGCCAGCCCCGCATTTTCATGGCGATGGCGCGCGACGGTTTGCTGCCCCAGTATTTCGCGAAAATTCATCCGCGCTTCCGCACCCCGCACATCACCACCATCTGGACGGGAATCTTTGTTGGTGGGGTTGCCGCGGTCGTCGACATCGGATCGCTCGCCGACCTGACCAACATCGGAACGCTCTTCGCCTTCATTCTTGTTTGCATCGGCGTTGTCATCCTGCGGCGCACTGACCCCAACCGGCCGCGACCGTTTCGCGTTCCGATGACCCCGATTTTTCCGATTCTCGGCGTAATCTTCTGCTTCGTGTTGATGCTGAGCCTGCCGCTCGAAACGTGGATCCGGTTCTTTGTCTGGCTCGTGATCGGTCTGGCGATTTATTTCCTTTACGGAGTCGGACACAGCAAGCTGCGCCGCGGCGTCGACACCGGCATCACCGAAGACGTCCCGCCGCCCATCGTTCGCCCGTAACGGCCCGCGTGTGCGCGTTACGGGCGCGTTTGTCAGATGATTGTCGCCTGGCTGAACAAGCGCGAGTGGAAAAATCCGGGGCCGATTGTGAACATGGCCGTGCAGCACGCGCACGCGCTCGCGAGTCTCGGCCACGAGACGCATTTGTTTCTGAGTGCGGCCGAGGCTGATTCAGACCTGGCTCTAGATCTGCGTGATTTTTACGGCCTCGATCCACTCGACGCTTTGCATGTTCACCGGTTCGAACGTTGGAAAATTGGCCAATCGAAATTAGCGATCACAGTTTTTTTGCGCGCCTATCGCGCGATCCAGAAGCTCGCGCAACGGGATGAGCTCGCGGTCGTCACGCGCGACGCGAGTTTTCTGCCGCTGCTGGCGTGGCTGCGCCGGCGATTGTCGATCAAAGGCTTTTACGAAGCGCACGATTTTTATGCGGCGCATTTCTGGCGAACCGAGCGGGTCAAAATCAGTTATCGCCGGCAAGGTTGGCTCGAACGCACGTTCCTGCCAAAGATCGACGGCCTCATTTGCCTCACTCAGGCGCAGCAGGAGCTGTATCGCAAAGTGCTGCCGCAGGTGAGATCGTGCGCGCTCCCGCTCGGCACGACACTCTTTCCGGAAGGCGACGCTGAAGAACGCCGCAAGCAGCGGACGTTGATTTACACTGGGCGACTCACTTCAGAAAAGGGCATTAAGATTCTCTTCCAAGCCCTTCCCAAACTGGCGCAGAACAATATCCGAGTCGCTTTCTTCGGTGGCTGGGAAGACCAAATCGCCACCGCGCGCGTCCGTCTGCAAAAACGCGGAGTAGAGGAATGGGTCAACTTCCTCGAATTCCAGCCGCCGGCGCAGTTCCATCGCGCGTTGCAGGCAACCGGCAGCGTCGGCATCGCAATGCTGCAGGATAATTTTTACAATCAATATCTGACCTGCCCGGTCAAGGTGCTCGATTATTTGTCGCACGGCTTGCCGATTATTGGCAGCGATCTGCCCTCGGTGCGTGAAGTCGGCGCAGAAGCTGGTTTTTATCTGCCGTCTGATGACAGCGCAGGCTTGGTCCAAACGGCAACGGCCTTGCTCGATGACCCGGAAAAGTATCGCCGCGCCACCGAGCTCTCACGCGCCCGCGCCAGCGAATTGTCCTGGCGAAATCGCGCTACCCGGATCGTCGAATTCGTGCACGACGCGGCGTGATGGCAGGGGGGGCGTGCGCCTCGCCCGCTGTGTCACGTGCCTCGCGGGACACTGATTGGGGCATTTCGGCGAGGGCGCCGAAAAGAGCGGCCGAGGCGGCCGCGCTCCCAATATCCCTACGCCGCTTTTTGGGCGTGGCTCGCTTTATCGTCGGCTTCCAGCCACTCGAATGTTGTTGTCTTTGCCGGGTCGAGGCCTAGCTTTTTGCATTCCTCGACGAAGAACTCGCGTTTCTCCGGATCGTTGTAGAGACTAGCGGTCTCAACTTCGTCGCCCCAGCGTTTGATTTCCTCCAGTGTTTTCTTTTCGCCGGTCTGGTCGAGCCATTCCGCCATTTGCTGGCCGCTCGCGCCGTTCTCGATCTGCGCTTTGAAATCGGCGCCTTTCACTCCTTTGAACCCGAAGAGCGTGTTATCGAGCGGACAATCGAAATGGTACTCGCCGATGTTGCCCGCCACCAGCGCCCGGCACTTGTCGATCGTGCGCCCGAGAATGGCATAACCGCCGACCCGAATCCGCGGACTCCGCGGCGCTTCCTTGGTCAGATCTTTACCTGTGACAAGCTTGTGCATGCTTCAAAGCTATTCCCAAAGTCCTCTCTCGCAAGGTCTCGGCAAATTCGGCAGACGCGAAAGTATCCCGCGATGCGAAAGGTTTTTATATGGCACAACAAAAGGAAATCGTTTCGA
Source organism: Chthoniobacterales bacterium (assembly GCA_046262735.1). GTDB lineage: Bacteria > Verrucomicrobiota > Verrucomicrobiia > Chthoniobacterales > UBA10450 > AV17. The sequence goes on from JBHEMD010000150.1 coordinate 5,643, forward strand.
CGATCAATAGCTTGATCGAAACACTCAAAGACGGCCAGGAAGGCTTCAAACAAGCCGCCGAAGGGGTCAAGGACCCGAGCCTGAAATCGCTCTTTAGCGAATATTCGCAGCAGCGGTCGCGTTTTGCGGCCGAGCTCCAGAGTCAGGCGCGCAGCCTTGGAGAATCGGACCCTGAGAAAAGCAGCAGCGCCGCCGGCGCGATGCATCGCGCGTGGATCAACATCAAGTCGGCCGTGACGAGCGGCGACGATGGCGCGATTCTCAGCGAATGCGAGCGCGGCGAAGATTCGGCCGTGAATGAATACAAAAAGGCGATGGAAGATGAGCTGACGTCACCGCTGCGCGACATTGTCTCGCGCCAATACAGCGAAGTAAAAAGCGCTCACGATCGCATCAAGACCCTGCGCGACACCGCGAAAAAGAGCTGACCAATCGTAAGATCGATGGAGGGCGTCCGCGCCGTCGGCGCCCTAATTTTAGGGACACGACAGCGCGTGTCCCTCCAGAGTGATCTGTCATCGCGCAGGCTGTCGGCACAATTCTTTTGTAGCGGCGGTCTATGACCGTCGCATTATTTCAGGGCGTGTTGAAAAACGCCTCGTGCTTATGCTTGCTCCCGTTTGCCCTCGCGATTGCGACGGCACAGGCGACGCCGCTCATCGCCCCGCCGCTATCGGGCAAACTTTATCACGGCTTCTTTTGGGGCGGCACCGGCACGGACACGCACGACCCGACGGAGCACGACATCAGTGCGGAAGATGTCGCGCACTACGAGCAGGCGGTCGGCAAACAAACCGCCTGGGTTTATTTTTCCACCAACTGGTTCGAATCGCGGCAATTTCCCGCCGCAATGTGCAATTGGATCCGCGACCTCGGCAAAGTTCCCTACGTCCGGCTCATGCTTCGGTCAGATCTCGATCAAAAGCACCGCGAGAAAATGTTCACCGTGCAGAAAATCATCTCCGGCGAGTTCGATGTCGATCTTCGCGCCTGGGCGCGCGACGCGAAAAGTTTCGGTTCGCCGATTTTAATCGAGTGGGGGACTGAACCGAACGGGAGCTGGTTCAGTTGGAACGGCAAATGGAACGGTGGCCCAGTCGAGGGTCCGAAACGATACATCGCCGCCTATCGCCACATTGTCGATCTTATGCGCGCCGAGAGCGCGGATAATCTTCAATGGGTTTGGCACGTGAACTGGCTCGATCAGCCGGAACGAAAATGGAACCGGTTCGAAAATTATTTTCCCGGCGAACAGTATTGCGATTGGGTCGCGCTGAGCGCCTACGGACCAACCACGCCAACCACGCGCGACGGCACCGAGAGTCTGCGTTTCAAATTGCGCAAAGCTTATCCGCGCCTGATCAAGATCGCGCCGAACAAACCGATGATCATCGCCGAATTCGGCTGCGATTTGCACAATCGCCATGTCGATGTTGCGGCGTGGGCGCGAGCGGCATTGGAGGATTTGTTCTCAAATCGCTGGCCAGCCATCATCGGCTTCTGCTGGTGGAACGAAGGCTGGCAGAACGATAACCGTAAAAAGCACGATACCGACATGATTATCCTCCACGATGTCGATCTTACGCGCGTCTTTCAGGACACGTTCGCGCGAGACGCCGACAAAATTCAGGAGGCGCCGATTATTACAGCCACGGATGAACACAGATGAAACACAGATTTAAAATCCGTGTAAATCCGTGTTAATCTGTGGCTGAAAATTATGGTTAAGATCGAAATCGCTTACACTGGGGATCTGCATTGCGACGCCACGCACGGCCCATCGCAATCGAAAATCGGGACCGACGCACCGGCAGACAATAAAGGCAAGGGCGAAGCTTTTTCGCCGACCGATCTGGTCGCGACTGCTCTCGGCACTTGCATCAGCACGACTATGGGTATCAAAGCGGAAGAACTCGGCGCTGACCTCCGCGGAATGACCGTCAACGTGCGAAAGGAGATGTCGACGGACGCGCCACGGCGGATCGTTGCGTTGCCGTCAGAGGTCCACATTCCGCTCTCACCGAACTCGCCTCATCGGCAAATCCTCGAGCAGACCGCGCTCAATTGCCCCGTGCACAAAAGTCTGCCGCCGGAAATTAATCGGCCAACGAAATTTTTCTGGGAAGGGTAACGCCACTGCGAATCCGAAAAGCAGTTGAGACCGACATTCCGAATCTGCTGCCTCTCATGCGCGAGCTGGCAGAGTTTGAGAAATACGCGGACAAGTTTGTCGTGACGCCAGAAACTCTGCGCGAGCAAGGTTTTCGCCGTTCGCCGGCAGACTTTTATTGTCT
>JBHEMD010000151.1:0-4602 GCA_046262735.1 Chthoniobacterales bacterium
GTCGGGGACAACAAGAGCGCGCCCGTCAATGTGCGCGTGGTCGGCGCGACCAACGAGCCGCTCCAGCCGAAACTGAAAGACGGCACATTCCGCGAAGACCTTTATTATCGGCTCGCGGTGATTCCGGTGGAGATCCCGCCGTTACGGGAACGTTTGGAAGACGTGCCGCTGCTGGTCAACCATTTCCTGCAGAAACAGGCGACTTCGGCGGGTGGCGAGCCGAAAAAGATCGAGCCGGCGGCGGTCGATATCCTTTGTCATTATTCGTATCCGGGAAATGTGCGTGAATTGGAGAACGCGATCGAGCGCGCCTGCGCCCTGTGCGAGGAGGAAATGATTTTGCCGAGCGATTTGCCGCCGCACATCGTGCAGGAGGCGCAGGGTGAAAAAGCGAGTAGCGCGATTGCGGCCATGCCGGTCGGGCAACCATTGGATGAATTCATTCAGCAACAGGAACGCAATTATATCGAAGCGACCCTGGCGCAGTGCAGCGGCTCACGCGAAAAAGCGGCCAGCATGCTCGAGATCAGCATGGCCACGCTTTATCGCAAGCTGGAGCCGAAGACCAAAAGCAAAGCTTCATGAAGCGGCCGCCAGCCGGCCCGACCACGCGCGCGCTGGAGCGGATTAACTGGCTTGAGCTGGGCGAGTGGGTGCCAGCGAAGATCGATACTGTATTGCTGCCGCTGGGAACACTCGAACCTCATGGAGTGGCGGCCAACGGCACTGACATTCTCGCGCCTCTGGCGATGGCGCGCGAAATCGCCGAGCGCGTGAATGCGATGATTGCGCCTGCGGTTCCCTACGGATTTACCGGGATCCTCGACGCATACCCCGGCAGTTTCACAATTCCCGAGGACGCTTACCGCGCCTATGTGCGCGCGGTGATTACTGGTCTCGCGAAAAACAAATTCCAAAACATCATTCTGCTGAATGGCCACGGTGGCGGACAGACGTCGATCTTAAGCGCGCTTGCGCAGGAGGTCGGCCGCGCAACAGGGACGCGGATTCTGGTGGTGAACTGGTGGTCGTATTGCAGCGACGTGACACAGGAAGTATTCGGTGAAGATGGCGGGCACGCCGGCATCAACGAGACGGCCTACGTAATGGCAATCGATCAGTCGCTCGTGCAGAAGGAGCGCTACAAACCAGAAATGGCGAGTTCATTGCCCGCGCCGAACACCTGGAGCGCGTATCCGTTTCCATCGAGCATCATGCTCTACAAGGAAGGACAAGGGTATCCCAAGTTCGATGTCGCCAAAGCGAAGACCTATTTCGCGAAAGTGAACGACAAAATCGCGCGCCTAATCGAGGACACGATCAGGAAGTGGGACGTGGCGGGGCTGTAGCCGCCGACGTGTGGGCGACACGATGCGCGCAAGCCATATTCGCGTCTGCCCGCGCTTCGCCCAGCGCAGCGGCAACAATAGTTGTCGATCTTAGCTGCGCTTACCGAAGATCTTGAGCTCGTCGGCGGCTTGCTGGAGCTCGTCCAACTTTTGCAGGGCCGCCTCCTGTTTCTTCAGCAGCTCTTCATTCGCTGTTTTCATTTCCTGGAGCTGCTTGATAGCCACGGGCATTAATGTGGCATCGGTGGCAGTTGAGACGGCGGTTACCGGCGGGGGCGTTTGCGCCGGGCCGGCGACGATCGCAGCGGCGCCGAGCATCGGGATTAAGAAAAAACGTTTCATCGCTGTTTAACGGCTGCGGCTGGAAAAAATTCGCGCGACCCGGATAGTCTCGGCGAGGTCAGCCAGTTTACTGTCGATCTTGGTTTGATTGACTACGATCTGGGCCTGCTGCGCCTGCACTTCTTTTACGAGCGCGAGCAATTCCTGTTCATCGGGTTTTATCGCCGGCGTTTGTGCCGGACTGCTCAGCAACGCGAGGAACGTGATGGCAATCGAAACGACGAGGCAGAGGTGTTTCATTAGGCGAAATTCGGCTGCCCGAATACAAGAGCAAGTCGTGTTCCGCCATCACGTACGGCGCGCAAATTGCTTGCCTGTGCTGCGCTAACCCGGTAAACTCCGCGTATGGCCGGCCAAGGGATGCACCAGACGCAGAATCTTTCGCTGCAACAGGTGCTTGCCCCACAGTTGCAGCAAAGCCTGCTCATTTTGCAAGCGCCGCTGCTCGAGCTGCGCAATCTCGTCCAGCAGGAGATGGAGGTTAATCCGGTTCTCGAGGAGATGCCGGAGGAGCCGAATACCGAAGAGCGCGCCGACACCGAGCGCAAGACAGACGATAACTTCAAGGAGGAATTCGATCGGTTGGCCAAGCTCGATGAAGAGTGGCGCGATTACATGGCGCAATCGAGCAGTTACAGCGGGCGCTCGCAGGAAGCGGAGGACAAGCGACAATTCTTCTTCGATTCGATCCCGACGCAGGAAACGCTGCAACAGCATCTCATGGGGCAGCTCAACCAGACGGCGCTGAACGCGAACGATCGGAAAACCGCCGAGCTCATCATCGGCAACATCGATGACAACGGTTTTCTGCAAACGACGCCCGAGGAAATGGCGCTCAACACCGGGATACCGAAAGAAGAGTTCGAGAACATGCTCACGCTCATCCAGAGCTTTTATCCGCCCGGCGTTGGGGCGCGCGACTTGCGCGAGTGTTTGCTCATCCAACTCAAGCGCGATGGCCGCCAGAACAGCCTCGAGTACAAGATCATTTCCGAGCACATGCAGGATTTGGGAAAGCGCAGGTTTCCCGAAATTGCGCGCCGGATTGGAATTAGCGTTGAGCAGGTGCAGAAGTGCGCCAACAACATCGCCCAGCTCGATCCGCGCCCCGGCCAGATCTTCGCCGCCGCACCGCAGAATTACGTCTTACCCGATGTGACGGTCGAAAAGGTGAACGGCGATTACCAGGTGATTTTGAACGGCGAACAGATTCCGCACCTGCGCATCAGCAACACCTACAAAGACATTATGGCGCAGGACGGGAACGGCAGTGAAGTGAAGGATTACATCCGCGATAAAATCCGGAGCGGGAAATTTCTGATCAAATCGATCCATCAGCGCCAGCAGACGATCTCGAACATCGCGCACCAGATCGTGAAACGGCAGCGCGATTTTTTCGAGAAGGGCTCAGCTTTTCTCAAACCGATGACGATGGTCCAGATCGCCGATGCAGTGGGCGTGCACGAAACAACTGTGAGCCGCGCCATCTCCGGCAAATACATGGCCACGCCGCAGGGCGTGTTTGAGATGAAATATTTTTTCACGCCCGGTTATCAAACTTCGAGCGGCGAGTCGATGAGCAACACGAGCGTGAAAGAGGCAATTCTCGATCTGGTCAAGAGCGAGGACGGCAACGCGCCCTTGAGCGATAAGGAGATCGTCGAGATTTTGAGCAAACGTGGGATCCCGATCGCCCGTCGCACGGTGGCGAAGTACCGCACCGAGCTGAATATTCTGCCCAGCAACATGCGGCGGAAGTATTGAGCGGTTCTCGAATTTCTTGTTTTTTGTTATGTTGAGCGAAGTCTCCCACTGTTGCGGGATCATCGTTAACCGTAAGAGATTTCTCGACTGCGTTTCGCTCCGCTCGAAATGACAAGGTCCCTTCGCGCCAGTGTCATCGCCGAGTGGCGCGGCTTACGTGAGCCAAAAGTGCGGCCAGATCAGTTTCGCGCCACGGTTGAGCTTGTGCCGGCGCTGATGCAGCGGCTCGGGTTGAAAGAGCGGCTGCAAGAATCCGAGATCATCGACGCGTGGGGCGCGATCGTGGGCGAGTTTATTGCCGCGCATTCTTCACCGGTCGCTCTGCGCGAGGGTGTGCTTTACGTACGTGTGCTCCAGCCGGCGCTGCATTACGAGCTTGAGCAGGTCTCCAAGATCGACATCTTGCGCAAGCTCAAGCGCCGCTTCGGCGGCAAAATCATCCGGGACGTCCGCTTCCGTGTCGGCTAAGGCGCACAGTGGTTAGCTCGCCGGAAATTTGGGCTTGCTAATTGTCCCCGAGTCCGTCAGACCTGCCTGCATCATGAAAAGCCTACCTGGAAGTTTGAAGCTGCTGATAATCGTTGCAATGGGTACAGGTGTGATTGTCGGCGCACGGGCATTGGCCGACTGCACTTTCACCCCAAAGCCGGGTTACAAGGTTCTAAAGGTTTCGAAAGAACGCGCCGTGAAGGATGAGGACACGTTTTCCGACATCTTTGATCAACTCAGTGGAGACGCGCAGTACTGCTTTCACATGCGCCATAGCCCGGGCCACAGGGGTCACGGCAAATATAAGGACAAGACTGAATACGATATCACGAACATGTCTGGAGCATCAAAAGCGAGCAACCAGTTGGACATTCAAACCGATAAAGTGATCGTATCGGAAAAGGCCGCTAACGCGAGCGAGGACCTTACCGCGATCACGACGCATACGACCGTCCAAATTGCCTCACCCACCGACACCGACATATCGGCGGTGTCCAACGCGCTGAAATAAGACCGGCGCGCGGTTTCGAAAAGCTGCACCGGCGGTGCGCCACAAGCGGCTCTACTTGGCCTGGCTGGCGCTTCATTTCCTGGTTGTCGTCGCGATTTCGTGCCGCGACGTAGTTTGGCTGACCGCGCACAGACTGACGGCGCTTCC
>JBHEMD010000152.1:0-9805 GCA_046262735.1 Chthoniobacterales bacterium
ATGTCTCTCGATCAATCCCATCCACTGCCAGAAGTTAAATCCACCGGAGCGCCGGCAGCAGCGCCGCCGGGCGGATCGCCAGCGCCGCCTCCCGCCGCTGCGGCCTCACCGCCTGCGCAACCGCCAAAAAAATGAATCGAGCGAGCTGGGACGAGCGAGATGCACGGCAAAGCGGCGAAGGTAGCCGTAATTTTTCGGGAGAAAAATTATGAACGAGAAACAGCCACAACCGAGCGCACGGCAGGGAATGGATTACGGCGAGCAAGTCGAAGTGCAGGAAGTGCACGCCGCGATCCAGCGCGAAAAACGCGAGCCGCGCGTCGGCCTCGAGCCGCTCTCCATCTGGCTGATTGTCGTTTACGGCCTCGCCATCTTTTTTGCCGGCGCATATCTGGGCCGTTACTCCGGAAGTTTCAGCGGCGACAGCCTCGATCCCATGACCGGTCCGCCTCCGAAAAAAATCGGGGCCGCTGGTCCTGTTGGCGCCGAGCAAGCCGTCGAATTATCGCCGCGTGAACGCGGCAAAAAAGTTTTCTCGGCGAACTGTCAGACGTGTCATCAAGCAAACGGTCAAGGTATGCCGGGTCAGTACCCGCCGCTCGCCGGTTCCGAATTCGCAACCGGCGGTTCACGTCGTCCGGCGATGATTGTGCTCAAAGGCTTGCAAGGTCCTGTCAAAGTGAAAGGCCAGCAATATGGCACCGCGGTGATGCAACCGTGGGAAACTTTGGGCGACCAAAAAGTCGCGGATGTTCTGACCTATGAGCGAAGTGAATGGGGGAACAACGCCAGCCCGGTGACGAAAGAACAAATCGCCGCGTTGCGGAAGGAACTCGCCAGTCGTCCCGGCTCATTCGGCGAGCATGATATCCTCGCCGTGCCCGACGAGGATCTCCCCGGCGGCGGTAATGCACCTCCCGCCGGCGCCCCGCCGCAGAGAGGCGCACCACCACCTCCAGGCGGTCAACCGCCGCCGAAACAGTAGGTCACAAGAGGGCTTCGGCGATCAGCTCGGCCATGTGTTTTGGCTGCGCCTTTGTAAGATCAACGATTTGGTGGCGGCAACTTGTGCCCGACGCGACGATCTCGCTGCCCGGCGGTTGATTGTCGATCTTGCGGATCAGCAACTCGCCGACTTGCGTCGATAATTCGTATTTCTCGGCCAGCGCGCCGAACGCGCCGGCCATTCCGCAGCAGGCGGTGTCGAGCAGGTTTGCTTTGCGACCGGGTAATCTTTCCACCAGCCGCGCCATGAACGCGGGATTGACCAGCGATTTGGCATGGCAATGAGCGTGAATGGCGACGTTTGCTTCGCGATGATCGAATGGCAGCGCGTCCGGTTCGCGCGCTAGCAAATCGTCCACGAATTTTTCGAAGAGAAAACAGCGCGCCGCAATTTTCTCGACGTTATCGATCTTCAATTCGCGATAATCGTCCACGAACATCGACCAGCAGGAGGGCTCGAGGAAGATGATTGGAGTGGAAGAGGTCCGAGCCGGGCTGGCATTATGGAATGATGAAAGAAGATCGATGTTGCGCTGTCCGAGTTTGGCCGCGTAATCGAGACTGCCCTGGCTGAATGCTGGGCGGCCGCAACATTGTCGATCTTGTACCAACTCAACCTCGAACCCGAGCGCTTCCAGCACTTTCACCGCCGCGATCCCAATGTGCGGCTCGTGATAGCGGACGAATGTATCGTCCCAAAGAATCACTTTGCCACGATTGGAGGGACGCGCGCCGTCGCGTCCGGGCGCCGACAGCGCGGCGCCCTCCAGATGTTTCCTAAACCAGCGGTCGAACCGCGCGCTCGCGTAATGCGGGAGCGAACGTTTCGCCGAAATGCCCAGCGTCTTTTCCATTAAACTGCGCACCGGCTTAAGATCGACAATCGCGTTTGCGAGCGCGGGCAAGGCGCAGCCGATGCGGCCTAACGAATCGATGTTGCTCAACACGCGCTCGCGCAACGGCAAGCCATCCCATTTGTGCCGCGCGTAAAGCAGCTCCGTCTTGAGCAGCGCGAGATTGACATTCGACGGACACTCCGGCGTGCAGCCTTTGCAGGACAAGCAATTGTCGCGAGCGGCATCGAGCTCGGCAGATTTCAGCGGATCATGTCCGTTTACGCGCATTTGCAGCGCGGCGCGGATGATGTTGGCGCGTCCGCGCGTGGACATGATTTCTGCGCCAGTGGCCATGAAGGTCGGGCACATCACGCCGCCGTCTTTGCGGCAACCGCCGCAGCCGTTGCACTGTTCGAGGTTGGCGATGAAGGAACCGTCTTTGAACGCGAACGCAAGACGCGGCTGGAATGGCAGCTCGAGTGGCGCGGCGAAATTGTCGCGCAAGCAATTGTCGATCTTGTGACAATGCCCGTGCGGCTCGCACTCGACCCCGAAAATTTTTCCCCGATTGAAAATGTTCTTCGGATCAAGCGTGCGTTTGATCGCGTGCATCACCTCGAGCAATGCATCGCCCAGTTGGTCGCGCATGTATTCGCTGCGCGCGATGCCGACGCCGTGCTCGGCCGAGAGCGAGCCTTTGAATTGCTTGACCAATGCCGCCGTTTCATCGGCGATCTGCCGGAATTTTTTGCGCTCGCTCTCCGCGTGCATATCGAGCACCGGCCGCACGTGCAATAGTCCGGACGCCGCGTGGCCGTAATAACTCGCCTCCAGCCCGAGCGAACCGATGATCTTCTGCAAACCGGCGACATACGCCGGTAATTGCGCCGGGCGCACCGCCGCGTCCTCGATGAACGCGACCGGCTTGGATGCGCCGATGCAGCCGGTCAGCAGATTGAGACCGGCTTTGCGCACGGCCCAGACAGCCTCCATCTGGCGCTGATCGCGCAAGATTGTGGTACGCAGACCGAGCTTGCGCGATTGCAAGATCGACAATCGCTCGGCGACGTCGTCGAAGAATTCGACGAGCAAAATCGCTTCGCACGGTTTCGCATCGAGCTCGAGCAAGTCGCGCGCAGCCTGAAACTGAAGCTGGCCTTTGGTTTGGTCGAACAGCGGCCGATCGATGTGCTCGATCGCGGCGGGCTTGAGGTGGGCCAGCTCGACTGCCGCTTGCATTGCATCGGTCACCGAGGCGAAGAAAACAAGGCCGAGTCCTTTCTCGCGCGGCAGCGGCGAAATCTTCAGCTTGGCGGAAAAGATCGCGGCGAGCGTGCCTTCGCTGCCGGCCAGGATTTCGTTGAGATTATCCGGTGCGCGTGCGAACCGCTCGATCCCGTAACCCGGCCAGCGTTTGAGCAGACCAGGCGGCCAGCGTTCTGCCATTGCGGCAGCGTGCGCCCGCACGAGGTTGCCGATCGCGTTTCGTTCGTCACTTAACGAATCGTGCGCCGGGCCGACATTAATGATTCTGCCGTCAGCGAGAACGATCTCGGTGGCAACGACGTGATCGGCTGTCGTGCCATAAACCGGAACGTGCGCGCCGGACGAATTGTTCGCGATCATGCCGCCGATCGTCGCGCGCGAACTGGTCGCGACGTCGGGGCCGAAACAAAATCCGTGCGGCTTGAGAAGCGCGTTGAGCTGGTCGAGCACCACGCCGGCGCCCGCGCGCACGGTGCGATTATCGATGTTGAGATTGTCGATCTTGCGATTGTGTCGTGAGAAATCCACGATCAACCCGCTACCGATTGCATTTCCGACGAGACTCGTGCCCGCACCGCGCGGTGTGACCGAAACGTTTTCGTCGGCCGTCGCTCGAATGACCGCGCTCGCTTCCTGCGCGCTACGCGGAAACGCCACGCCCGCCGGTTCAATCTGGTAGATCGACGCGTCGGTGGCGTAGAGCTGGCGCGTTAGATTGTCGAAGCGCACATCGCAACCCCCAGCGGCGGCAATCCTTTCTTGAACGGAAGTCATTTCGACGTGGCTACAATAACCCTCGGAGGCGCCAATTTAAAAGGTGTAGAGGCGTGTCCTCACGCGCAGAACAATTGCGTTTGCGGCTGAGCAGCCGCCACTACAGCAGCGGAATTTGCGCATCCGCCGGCGTTGGGTCGGCGAAGCGAACGCCGAGGCCGATCAGGCGAACGGGTTTGCCGGTGCGGGCGAAGGCTTCGGCGAGTAAACCGCGGAAACCGGGCAGCGTCGGTTCGAGGCCTGCCCGCTCCGCGGTCGTCCGCGTGAAATCGTGGAACTTCAACTTCACAAAAATCTTTCGGATCTCGCGGGTAGATTCCTTTTGCGCAAGATCGGCCATCAAATCCTGAAAGAGCTCCTCCAACTTTTCTTCGGAGTGTTCGAGCGTGGTAAGATCAGTCGGGAAAGTTTCTTCAGTGCTGAGCGATTTGCGGGGGCGATCCGGCTCAACCGGGCGGTCGTCAATCCCGCGGCAGAGGTCATAAAGTTCGAGACCAAATTTGCCGAAAAGATCGACAAGTTCCGCGCGCGAGAAGCGTTGCAATTCTCCACAAGTTTTCACCCCGAGCTCTTCCAGTCGGCGTTCCGTCTTTTCGCCGATCCCCCAGATTTGCCGCACCGGCAAGCTCTCCATGAACTCCGGCACTTCTTCCGGCCTTACCTCGAGCTGGCCGTTCGGTTTGTTCGTTGCGCTCGCGATCTTTGCGATCAACTTGTTCGGGCCGATCCCTGCGGACGAGGTCAGTTTGGTTTTTTGGAAAATGATTTTGCGAATTACTTCAGCGAGAGCGCCGGGCGCGCCGGGATGCGCCGTGACATCGAGATAAGCTTCATCGAGCGAGAGCGGCTCCACGAGCGGAGTGAAGCGATACAAAATTCCGCGGATGGTCGCGGCTTCACGCCGATAAACATCGAAGCGCGTCGGCAACACGATCAGGCTAGGGCAACGCTGGAGCGCCTTGAAGGTCGGCATGGCAGAGTGCACACCGAATTTTCGCGCCTCATAATTGCACGTGGTGAGGACGCCGCGCCGCTCGCGCGCGCCGCCGACACCGACGGGTTTGCCGCGCAACGCGGGTCGATCCCGCACCTCGATCGCGGCATAAAAGCAATCCATGTCGAGATGGATGATGGCGCGCCGAGGTTTCTCCACCTCGCAACTTAACCGGGAATGAGAGGCCGTTCATGTCGCATACGGCGGCGCGGCAGCGGTTTGCCTTTTGGCCTGTTTTGCGTCATGACCAATTTTGCGATGACAGCAGCGGCGACGCGCGTCTACATGGTGCGCCACGGGGTCACGGTTCTGAGCGCGGAGGACCGTTTCGCGGGCGCGACCGACGTGCCTCTTTCCGATGAAGGGCGCGAGCAAACGCGGCGCCTGGCCGAGCGATTGAGTCACGAAAAAATCGCGGCGATTTATGCGTCGCCGCTCGGTCGCACACTTGAAACGGCCCAGATCCTGGCCGCGCCGCACCGCCTCGACGTGCAGACGCGCGACGGTTTTCGCGAAATTTCTCATGGCCGCTGGGAACAGATGACCCGTCGCGAAGTCGAACAAAAATTTCCGGAGGAAGCGGCCGAATGGGAGAAGGACCCGTATACGTTCGCGCCGGTCGGTGGCGAAAGCGGGCTGGCCGTAACGGCGCGTGCTTTGCCGGCATTGATCGAACTTGTGCGTGAGCACAGCGGCGAAAATATTCTTGTCGTCTCGCACAAGGCCACCATCCGGCTTTTACTTAGTTCGCTGCTCGGATTCGATCCGCGACGTTACCGCGATAATCTCGATCAAAACCCAGCCGCGCTAAACATTGTCGATTTTCGCGCTGCGACGCGACCGCGGCTTACCTTGTTCAACGACACTTCGCATTACGACAAGGCTGGTAAAGCGATCCCGGAAATTCCTGAATCGCGCCTGTCGAAGTGGTGGGATGCGAGCGAGCGCTAGCGCTGCAAGGCGGACCGCTGCGACCGGATGATCGGCCTTTCGCCGAAATGCTTTGCCAGGGCGACAAGGTGCTGGTCAACGTATCGGGTTGAGCCCAAGAGCCAGACCCGCAGCCGGGAGAGTGGATTTCTGAGGTAGGCTTTTTCCGTAAGCGCGACGTCGCAGCCTTCATTGGTCGGCGTGATCTCATAATTCCATGAGCCGCTAAACGTGGTTCCGCTTACGTCGCGCACTATCCGGACGAGATGAGTCGGCGCGAGGCTCTCGGTCGTCACGACTGTCATTGTCATCCCGCCTTGGAAAGTCTGTTTCGTCGCGTCCTTGCCATCGATCGGCGGCAACGTCTCGACCTTCTCCAAATTGCGGTTCCAACTCGGGAATTTTTGCACATCGGAGAGAACGGCGAACACGGCTTCCGGCGTTTCCTTCAAGACAATGACGCGGGTATGGCTGCTCTGCGCCGGCAAAGCGAAACTGATTGCCACCGCCACCAAGGCCAGGGCGATGACAGCACTGACGAGACGGACTACCCATTTCATTGCTGCTCATGTGACAGGTCGGCACTAGCGGGGCGAGCAGAAAAATCCGCGACCGAGCAAGAATCCGTGGCGAAAGATCGACAATGCATCCGGCTGAACCAGCGGGCACGTTCAATTTCAGGCTTTGCAATGGGCGGTTCTCTTTCGATATTCTGAACGTAAGTTTTTCCCGAAAATGGACGAATCGACTTCTCTTCCGGTTTCCTTGACGAACGAAACCCATGAGGCGGCGCCGCACTCGGACACGACAGGCGAGCACCATGGCGAGCATCACGATGAGCACCACGAGCTAGGCTTTTGGCGCAAATACGTTTTCTCGACCGATCACAAGGTGATCGGGATTCAATACGGCCTGTGCGGCCTGGCGTTTCTCTTCTTCGGCTTTTGCCTGATGATGATCATGCGCTGGCAACTGGCTTATCCCGGCCAGGCGCTGCCGGTGCTCGGCAAATGGCTGCCGTATTTTTTCGGCGCGGGCACCATGCCCGACGGCAAGATGACGCCCGACTTCTACAACTCGCTCGGCGCCATGCACGGCACGATCATGATCTTTCTCGGCGTCGTGCCGGTGGCTTTCGCCGCGTTTGGCAATTTTGTCGTCCCGCTGCAGATCGGCGCGCCCGACATGACGTTCCCGAAAGTGAACGCTGCGAGTTTCTGGGCGTTTGCGGTCGGGGGTGTGATCATGTTCGCCAGTTTCTTCGTCCCCGGCGGGGCTGCCAAGAGTGGCTGGACATCCTATGTGCCGCTGGCGGCGATCTCGGACAAAGGCCCGGGTTATCACATGATTCTTAACGGCCAGTCGCTTTGGCTCATCGGGTTCATTTTCCTGATCACCTCGTCGTTACTCGGCGCGGTAAATTTCATCACCACCATCATCCAACTGCGCGCCAAAGGGCTGACCTGGATGCGACTGCCCTTCTTTGTCTGGGCGCAATTCGTGACCGCGTTTCTATTGCTGCTCGCGTTCCCGCCGCTCGAAGCCGCCATCGTCATGCAATTGATGGACCGCACATTCGCGACGAGTTTTTTCCTGCCCACTGGTCTGGTGGTAAATGGCGCGCCCGTGCACATCAGCGGCGGGGGCAGTCCGTTATTGTGGCAACATCTGTTTTGGTTTCTCGGTCATCCGGAAGTTTACGTGCTGATTCTGCCGGCCTTCGGGATCGTTGCCGAGATTCTGGCCAACAATTCGCGCAAACCGCTTTGGGGTTACAAGTCGCTCGTCTTTTCCGTGCTCGTGATTGGGTTTCTCTCTTTCGTCGTCTGGGCGCACCACATGTGGCTCACTGGGATGGGTTCGACGGTGAGCGCGTTTTTCCAAACCACCACTCTGCTCATCTCGATCCCGTCGGTCATTATTCTGAGCGCGTTCTTTATTTCACTCTGGGGCGGCTCGATCCGATTTACCGTGCCAATGCTCTGGGCGACTGCATTCCTCCCGATGTTCGGAATTGGCGGGCTAACCGGCATCCCGCTGGCGTTTAATTCCGCCGATCTCTATTTGCACGACACTTATTACATAATCGCGCATTTCCATTACATCGTCGCGCCCGGCACAATCTTCGGCCTCTTCGCCGGCGTGTACTATTGGTTCCCAAAAGCGACCGGGCGCACCATGAACGAGTTCTGGGGCAAAGTGCATTTCTGGCCGTCACTCATCTGCATGAACGTGATTTTTCTGCCGATGTTTTTGCAGGGGATGCTCGGGATGCATCGCCGCTGGTACGACGGCGGTCAGGGTTGGACTTTGGCCGGCGAACACATCTGGGGCCTGACCGGTTTTCAGTGGAACACGCCGATCTCCTGGGCGGCGTGGATCATGGGTCTGGCCCAAATTCCGTTCATCATCAATTTCTTCTGGAGCATCAAGCACGGGAAAAAAGTGAACGACAATCCGTGGGAGGCGACCACGCTCGAGTGGACCGCGCCATCGCCGCCGCCGCATGGCAATTTCGTCACCACGCCTGTCGCTTATCGCGGTCCCTACGAATACAGCCTGCCCGGACGGGACAAAGACTTCACCATGCAAAATGAGCCGGTCGAACCGGCCGAGCGGACGCGACGCCGCGCGGCCGAGCCGCAACCAGCGCTCGTTTGACCTGACGAATGGAAATTCCCTACACGATTTCCACACGACCCGATACCGGTCTGTGGAATGCGAAGATCGGCATCTGGTTGTTTCTCGCCTCGGAGGTGATGCTCTTCGGCGGGCTTTTTTCGGCCTATATCTTTCTGCGGCTCGATGCCACGCCGGGAACGTGGCCGCACGGTCTGCTCAATGTTCCGGTCGGAGCTGGAAACACGGCGATTCTGATCGTTTCCTCTGTGACGGTCGTGCTCGCTTGGGCCGCGCTCAAGATGCGGCGTTACCGCGCTTACTGGTGGTACATGCTGGCGACCATTAGCTGCGGCGTGATTTTCCTGGTCGTGAAACTTTCCTACGAATGGCCGCAAAAGTTCGAACACTTCGGAGCCTACATCAAACCGCAGGCGCTGGAGAAGTACGAGCAATACCTCGGCAACCACCGCCGGCTGGAGAAAGGTCTGGAGCCGCGTCTCGAAATAACCGGCCATCTCCATGATGAGACTGCCACCGAGTACGAACTGGCTCTCGACCCGGTGAATGCCGATCCCGATAACCCGGCCAATGATCGGCCGCACTTTTTGCCCAAGTCGGTTACCGACAAAATCGCGACGATTGAGAAGGAAGACGTGGAGCGCGCGACCATGTTTTTCCCGACGCACAGCTCCTATTTCGCGAGCTATTTCACGATCACCGGTTTGCACGGGCTGCACGTGCTCGGGGGCGTGCTCGTCTTCCTTTACATGTGGCTGCCGGTCAGCAAAAAAGTTTACCAACGCAATCCCGAGCACCTTGCTAATCGCGTCGAGGTTTCCGGATTGTTTTGGCACTTTGTCGATCTGATCTGGATTTTTGTTTTTCCACTTTTTTATTTGCTCTGAATTATGAACAACCCGCCCGAGATTGCCCAGGACCCGGCCGAGCACGAGGAGTACGCCCACGGGGTACAGCAACACGTCACGCGGTACTTGATCGTCGGCGGATTACTGATTTTCTTCACGGTCCTCACTGTCGCATTATCATACGTCGATTTTGGCGGGTTCTTTTCATGGCTCTTTCACGTTCATATTTCGCCAGCAACAGGCGGAAAGTTGAATATTACCGTCGCGATTATTGTCGCAGCTTTTAAAGTCAGCTTGGTTGCGCTGATCTTCATGCACCTCGCCGCCGAGAAACGGCTGATCTATCGCGTCTTGATTTTTACCGGCTTCTTCGTGCTCGGACTTTTCTGGCTCACTTATCTGGCGTGGTACAATCCAATCGTGCGTTAGGCAAATGTCGCTTAAAGCTTTTCACTTCGTTTTCATTTTCATGTCGATCGCGCTCGCGCTTGGCCTGGGGTGCTGGTGCGTGT
>JBHEMD010000153.1:0-6726 GCA_046262735.1 Chthoniobacterales bacterium
GCTCGACCGATGCGCTGCAATCGCCTGACCAAAATTGCTGCGGCGGGCTTGCTGCTCGGTTGCATCGCGACGATGAGTGGCCAGGATCCCGCCTCGGTCCCGACTGGATCTCCACTCAATTATCCGAGCAGCGCGCCGAATCCTCCGGGACCAGCTGTTGAAATAAATCCTGCTCAGGAGTCGGACCAAGCTTATTCGCCGCAATCGCGCCGCTTTCAGTACGGCCTGCTCTTCAGGGCGCGCGGCGTCTACGACGACAACATCAACATCAGTCATTTTAACGCCGTCTCCGATTATTATTTCGTGATCGAGCCCACGATCACTCTCGGGTTCGGCGACGTTTTCGAGCGCGAAGAAAATTACCTCCGCCTCGATTACACCCCGAGCGCTTTCCTCTTCCTGGACCATACGGAAAATGACGCCGTCCAGCATTTAATTCGCCTCGAGGGCCACCATCGCTTCGGCCGTCTCGATTTGGCTCTCTCCCAGAACATCCAAATCCTCGATGGCACCGACCTCGCCGCGACGACCGATACAAACATCAGCGGTAGATTTGCCAACCTGGATGTCAGCGCCCGGACGCGAGTCAATATTTACGTCACGCAACTTAAGGCCGGTTACGAGATCACCGGCAAAACCTCTCTCAGCGGTGGTGTCGACAGCACCGTGACCAATTATCCCGATTTGATCAGTTCCCAGGTGATCTCAGGAAATCTTTTCCTCAACTATGCCTACAGCGACAAGCTCGTCGTCGGCGTCGGCGGTAGTGGCGGTTATGATTTCGTCGATGATCCGAACCCCGATCAGACTTTTGAACAGGCCAATGTGCGCGTCACTTATCAGGCCACGGGCAAATTCAGCTTGAACGCATCGGGAGGTGTCGAGTTCCGCCAGTTTGAGCAGAGTTCGCGCGGCACGTACGTTTCGCCAGTTTTCGAGGTCGACGGGACTTATCAGCCGTTTGCCGCCACAAGTTTTTCGCTCGCTCTGAGCCGACGCACGTTGAACTCGGCGGTGCTTGCCGGCCAGGATTTCGCTTCCACTACTGTTTCTCTCGGAGCGCGCCAGCGGCTGTTCCAGCGGATTTATCTCGCGTTGAATGTCGGCTATGAAAATTCCGATTACTTCAGCACGATCAGCGATGTCAACGCCACTCGTTCGGACAATTATTATTTTGTCATGCCAGCAATAGACGTGATGATCACTAGATTCTGGTCGTTC
Source organism: Chthoniobacterales bacterium (assembly GCA_046262735.1). Lineage (GTDB taxonomy): Bacteria > Verrucomicrobiota > Verrucomicrobiia > Chthoniobacterales > UBA10450 > AV17. The sequence continues at coordinate 1,222 of JBHEMD010000153.1, forward strand.
GGTGCGTATTATTTGCACCGGCAGGATGACAGCTCGCAGGAGTTTTTCAGTTTCGACAACAATCAGGTCGGTGTTCGCACAGTACTCACGTTTTAAAGGGCAAAGCGCCGCCCGCAGGAGTGTGCACCTGCTGCTCCTGCTCGTCGCGATTTATCTGCCCATGGCTGCATCGGCACAGGTGGTTGCCACTGGGCAATCCCCCAAACCGGCCGCTGCTCCATCGATCGCGGCAAGCGCCGCGCCCTTGATGTCCAACGTCGCCATCAGCGCGCCTACCGGTTACGTTCTGCACGCCAACGATCAGGTTGCGGTGGAAGTTTTCGGCGAGGACGATCTGCGCACGAGCGGTCGCTTGAACGCGGAAGGCCACTTGAGTTTGCCGCTGCTTGGTTCGGTTCGCCTCGGCGGGCTCACTCTCGGCCAGGCTGCGTCGCGAATCACCGAGCTTTATGGGCTCGACTATCTCGTGAATCCAAAGGTCAACGTCATGCTCGTTGGCTACGCCAAGCGTCGCTTCACCGTGCTTGGGCAAGTAAATCGGCCGGGCAGTTACGAGATGCCTGAGGGGAGCCCGGGCGGCATCGATTTATTGGAAGCCGTTGCCATGGCCGGCGGTTACACACGCATCGCGGCGCCGGAACGCATCAGCATCCGGCGGCAATCCGGCTCCGGTGGCGACCAGATCGTAAAAGTCGACGCCAAGCGACTCGCGCGCAAAGGCGGCAGCGGCTTCATTGTTCAGCCTGGCGACACCGTCACCGTGGCGGAGAGTATTTTTTAGTACTTTTTCGCGGCGGCGCCCTTTCCGAATCGCCGCCTGCATGTAATGTCGCCGGGTAAAGTTCTCCTCATGGACGAAAAACCGCTTGCCGGCTCGCCGAGTGTCGCTCTTCCCGACGGCCCCACGGCCATTTCGGCGCGATTGACCGAGCAATTGCTCGAACCGAGGCGAGGCTTCGATTTCCGCCACTTCTGGCATTCGCTGGTCGAGCGGATCTGGATTGTGGCGCTCTGTGTGCTCGCCGGTGTTTTTCTCGCTTTGGGTTATCTCGCCCGCACGCCGAAACTCTACCAGGGCCACATCGTTCTCGAAGTAGAGTTTCAGGAACCGACCGTGGTCGCGGGAGAAGAAAACGCTGCCCGGATGCGCTCGATGTTCCTGGCCAGTCAGGAGGCACTTCGCACGATCGAACAAAACCTCGTCAACCGCAGCTTGCTCGCACGCGTCGTACGCGCGGAAGGCCTGGCCGACGACGGCGGCCGGCTGCTGCTTGGCCAAGGCATTGCAAACCCTGAAAAATCGCGGCCCGCGGCAAAAGCGAGCGCATCTCCAGCGGGCGGCAAGATCGACAATGTGGCCGGGCCGCCGGCTTTTACGCCTCTCGAAGAAGCCCTCGGCGGCGCCATGGCGGGGATGATCAAGCCGCTCATCCGCCGCGGCACGCGTTTGATCGATCTTTACGTTGTCCATCCCGATCCGGCGATGGCGCAGCGTCTGGCCGAGGCCATTGGCCGTGAATACATCCGCAGTTCGATCGAACGGCGCGCGTCTTTCAGTCAGGACACGCTGCGTTATCTCCTCGAAGAGGAAGAGCGCTTGAAAGAAAATCTCCAGCGCAGCGAAGCGGCGGTCGCGGAGTACAAAGCCAAAACACCCGACGCGCTTCAACTTGGCGGTGGCGCTGCTGCGACGGGCAGTCAAACCGGCGCGGGCAGCTCGGGCGGGCGCGGCGGCGTTGTCGAAGATAAACTTCAAGAGCTCAATAGCAAATTGACCGCTGCCAAATCCGAGCGCTTCCGCCTCGAAGGCGAGCTCAAGCAAATCGAAGTCGCAGGCGACAACATAGATGCGCTCCTCGCGCTGCCGAGCCTCGCCACTGCGCAACAGGTCAATGATCGGCGTCGCGACCTCGCGCAATTGGAAGCGGCCGTCGCCACATTGGCCCAGCGTTACAAAGACAAGCATCCAAAAATGATGGCCGCTCGCGCCGCGTTGACCGAAGCGCGCGACGGATTGCGACGCGCCGTCCTCGCTCAACCGGCGGTCGTGCGCAATATGCTCGGCCAGGCGCGCGCCACCGAAGAAAATCTCGAGACCGCCGTGCGCGAACAGGAAAAAGCCGCGCTCGCCTTGAATAAGGCAGCGATCGGTTACCAGGAACTCGCGCGCCAGGCCGAAACCGACCGGGCGCTCTACGAAAGCGTGCTGCGCCAGATCAAGGAGACAAACCTGTCCAAGGACGTCAAAACAAACGCCGTCAGCGTGATTGAACATTCGCCGCTGCCCCGCGTTCCGGTTAGCCCCAGCAAAACCAAAGCTCTCGCGCTTGGTCTGCTCGGTGGCCTGGCTGCCGGACTCATTTTCGTCTTCGGCGCCGACACGATCGATCGATCAATCAAAACTGTTGACCAGGCCGAGAGCACTCTGGGCTTGCCGGTTTTCGCCGCAATTCCCGAAGCCAAAGAGGACGGACGCGCGCCTGGCTCAAAGCGAAAGAAAGGTGAGCTAACCCGCTACCGGCTCGTCGCGGAAACTCCGGAGGGCCCAGCCGCGGAAGCATTCCGGAATTTGCGCGCCGCGCTTGCGCTTTTGGGTCCGGAAAGCGAGCGCAAAATTGCGCTCTTCACCAGCGCCGTGCCCGATGAAGGTAAAAGCTTCACCAGCGCCAATTACGCGCTTGCGCTCGCGCAACAAGGCCATCGCGTCCTGCTCATCGACGGCGACCTGCGTCGCCCCAGCGTGCACAAGATTTTTCGTCTCGATGGCGCGAGCAATAACTCGAATCCGCCCCCGGGAGTTGTCGATTGTCTCGTCGGCAACGCCAAGCTCACCCAAGCCGCACGCGAAATTTCGCCCCAGGAGATCGACACTATCGGCGGCGCGATCGCCCTCACAACGAACCTCGCCGCTGGCGGTCGCCTCTACATTCTCGCCGGTGGACGCCGCGCGCCGAACCCGGCCGAAATCCTCAGCGGCCCGTCGTTCAGCCAGTTGATCTCGGAAGCGGGCCGCATTTTCAATCGCATCGTCATCGATAGCGCTCCGATCCTCGCCGTCAGCGACACGCTACTGATGACCCCGTATGTGCAAACCGTCTGCATGGTCGTGCGCGCGCGCAAAACCCCGCGCCCGGCCGTGCGTCGCGCAATTTCGTTACTCGCCAATTCTGGGATCCGCCCCGCGGGATTGGTTCTGAACCGTCTGCCGCGCAGCCGCGGCGTTGGTTACTATTACTACTATGCCTCACCTGGTTACGGCGCCGGTGAAGGCTCCTACTCCGCGGTCTACGCAGAAGAAAATGGCGAGCGACCGCACAAGGCCGGCGGTCCCCGGACGATTTAGTCTGTTAGCGGCGCCGACTTCTCACTTCGCACCCTTCCGCTTCTCCACCGAGTACTTCCCCAACAAAGGCCGAGATACACTGCGGCATAAAGTTGGATCGAGGCGATCTGCAGAGGAAAATCCACCGTCGCGTGGAGCGCAACACCAGCGAGCGCAACCACAGCCAACGGCAACATGAGCCGTCGTCGCGGTGCCCACGCCCGAGCGTCGGGCGATCTCAGCCGACGCACGGCCAGGGTTAGCCCGCAGAAAAAAATCAGCGCCCACAATGCCGCGCCGAGCCAGCCCCATTCGATTACCGTCTGTAAGTAATCGTTGTGTAGAAAACGCCACCCGCCCGGCGCGGGCGCAGGCGCTGACATGTTGAACCAGGGGAAAACTGCGCGAAAAGTTCCCGGTCCAAAGCCGAGAAGGCCGGCCTCTGGAATCGCTTGCTTCAGTGCGACCGTTGCCGAACTCCAGCGCGCATCAGAGGCAATGTGTTCCGAAAGACGTTCCCAGCGTTTAATCGGCTGCTCGAGATGCGTCGCTTGGGCAACCGCGAAGACCGCCAGCAGCATCGCCCCGACGCCGGCCAGGGCAATATTCTTTTCCGTGCGCGAAAACCTGCGCAAGAGCCGGGGCCCAAGCAGAACCACCATGGCAATAAGTGACAGCACGGCAATCGACTGCGCCATCCGTGACGTATTTGCGAAGACTGCGACCAGCGTCACAACAAAGATAATCGACCAGAGCGCGCGCATCCCGGCCTTAGTCGGCGTCACAAATGAACGCACCGCCAGACCAGTGGTGAGCGGCAGCACCAGGTTCAGGTAAGCGCCGGCGTTGCCGTGGTAGTAATAAGCGGCAAAAAATGTCGTGATTGCTTCGAATGGCGCCGGTCTCCAGAAAATCATCCGCGCTCCAGTGGCTTTTTGCAGCACACCCAAGAGCGCAACCGAGCCGCCGGCAAGCGCGACAGCATACCAAAGCCGCAGCAACCAGCGATCCTCCCGTGAAAGATCGACAATGAACAAAACGACGCCGAGTAGAAGCGCGCCGCGAATCATCCAGGCCGCGCTCAGCGCGTAATCCACCGAGCCTGGGAAATTCGGTGCAGGCTTAGGCAGCCGCGCGAACGCGTCAAATGTGGAATCGGATATGGCCGAAGCGTTGAAGACCATCCATCCGCCGAGCGCGAGCAGCAGCCCAATGAAAACAACAAGCGCCCGCGGAAAACCCGGGGGACGGCGGTTGACCAAAAGATCGACAATCCAAAACAGTAATGCCGCCGCGAGCAGGCAATTGATCGTCGCGATGCTCTCCACGGTTGTGCCGCCATACGCCCACGGCGCATAAAAAAGCGCGGCGAACAGGATCCAGCAGGCAGCGGGGCGGAAAATACCAGAGCTCACATGTTCGAGATCACCGATCCAGACTCAGTCGAGAAGCGCGTATTGTGTGCTCCAGCTTAAAAAAACATCAAGAGATTGCTCGAGGCGTAGAATAGCTCAGGACAAATTCCGGCCATGGCGAAGTAGTCGGGAAGGCTTTGGTGGGGCGAGACTCTGTCGAGCCGATTAATCCTACCGCCAAAATTCAACGAGTCCGCAGAGCGTCGCCCCCATCAGCTGTTGATTGAGGTGAGGGCATTTTCGGCGAAGGTGCAAAATGGACGGGCCACCGCACACCACATCGTTCGATCAACGACACGAAGAGCGTGCCAATTGGATGACGCGCCTCAAGAAGGCGCTCGGCCCGGTCGCAGTTGTGGGCGTGCTGATCGCGAAGTTTTTCGCGAAGCTGAAATTCTTTGTCCTGCCGGCGCTCAAGTTTCTGCCCATCCTCCTCAAATCGGGCGGCACCATGCTGCTCATGATCTGGATTTACACCGTGATGTGGGGCTGGAAATTCGGTGTGGGTTTCGTGCTGCTGCTCCTCGTCCACGAATGCGGTCACCTCATCGTCGCGAAAAAATTCGGACTCAAGGTTGGGGCGCCGGTCTTCATTCCGTTCATGGGCGCGTTCATTGCGTTAAAGGAAGCGCCGCGCAACGCCTGGATGGAAGCGTGCGTGGGCATCGGCGGCCCGATGCTTGGATCGTTCGGCGCGCTCGTCTGCAATTCGTTAGGCGAACTGTTTGATGCGCCGATTTTCGTCGCGCTTGCCTGGTTCGGCTATTT
>JBHEMD010000154.1:0-4244 GCA_046262735.1 Chthoniobacterales bacterium
CAGCACGCTCCAGATCAACGGCCAGCCTTACACCGTGATTGGCATTTCGCCGGAAGGATTCAGCGGCGCGAGCGCACTCATTGCCCCAGACATCTGGGTGCCGCTCGGCACTCGAGGACAACTCGGTTCGGCCTTTGGCGATTCCGAAACAATGCACGACCTCAACAACCCGAAGAATTATGCGTTCAATCTCGTCGGGCGCATGCGCTCCGGCCTGACAATTGAGACTGCGAAATCGCGACTGCCAGTTTTGTCGCAACGCTTCAATGCCATGCAGGCGGGCGATGCCGAATTTGCTCGTGAAGTGCAAATCCAAAAGCCGTCTCGTTTCAGCCTGAGCACATCGCCGGAGGACGACGGCCCGGTCACGTTGATCGGCACTTTGCTGATGGGAATGGCCGGCGCCGTCCTGCTGATCGCTTGCCTGAACCTGGCCAACATGCTGCTCGCGCGCGGCACCTCGCGTTCGAAGGAAATTGCGGTGCGTCTCGCGGTCGGCGCGTCGCGCTGGCGGATTGTGCGGCAATTGCTTTGTGAAGGTCTACTGCTCGCGATCTGCGGCGGGGTGGTCGGCCTGGTTCTCAGCGTCTGGTGCGACAATCTTTTGCTTCATTCGCTCGCCAGTTTGCTCAACAACATGAACTTTTCGTTCGTTGTCGATCTTACCCCGAATGCCGCCGTGCTCACGGTAACGTTCCTGTTTTGCTTGCTCGCGACCGTGCTCTTCAGTCGTGGTCCCGCGTTGAAAGCGACGAAAGCCGATCTGGTCAACGATCTCAAACAACAAGTCGGTGAACCGGCGCGAATCGGACGGTTCAGCCGGTTCTTCGCCCCGCGTCACATCTCGGTCATGGCGCAAATCGCTCTCTCGCTCATGCTGCTTTTCGCGGCGGGGTTATTTTTCCGCGGTGCGCTCAAGGCCGCCGGACTCAATCCGGGCTTCGTCGCGGCGGGCGATCTCGTGACCGAAATGGATTTCACACTGGTCAAAAAAGAACCGCTCGACGCGCGACGCGAGACCTTCAACATCCTGCAACGCGCACGGGAATTGCCCGGTGTTCGCGCCGTCGGCGTTGGTACGATGTTGCCCTACGGTAATTTCACGAACACGCGCCGCATCATGTCCACGCGCGCAACGCTTTCGACCGATCCGAAAGCGGCCGATCCTGGCGCCAGCGCGCTCTACACCGGGACGACGCCCGGATATTTCGAAGCGATCGGCGTCAAAATTTTGCGCGGCCGCGATTTCACCCAGGCCGAATGCGAAGACAAAGATGGGCGGCGCATCGCCATCATCGACGAAGAAATGGCAAAGAAACTTTTCCCAAACGAAGACGCGCTCGGCCAGCATTTGCGCTACACGATTCCGCCGCGCGATGGTTCGCCGAACGACCTCGAGATCATCGGCATCGTGAAAACACACCGCCACGACGTGCAGAACGAGACGACGCTGGCGCGACTGTTTGTGCCATACGCGCACGGCTACACCGGCAACGCTTTCCTGCACGTGCGGCTCAACACCCAAGATCGACAAGCAGTTGCTGGAATGATCCCAACCATGCGCTCAACGTTGCGCGAGATCGATCCCGATCTCCCGATTATCGGCATCGCGCCATTTGTCGATCTAATGGAAAGATGCGTTGGGCTTTGGATCGTGAAACTGGGCGCCACACTCTTCGGCGCCTTCGGCGGAATCGCGTTGCTCCTCGCAGTTGTCGGAGTTTACGGCGTGAAAGCATACGCCATCGCGTGCCGCACACGCGAGATCGGTATCCGCATGGCGCTCGGCGCGCATCGGCGCGACATCTTCGCGCTGATCATGCGGCAGGGAGTGATGCAAACTGCGCTCGCGGTCGGCGTTGGCCTGCTCCTTTCATTAGCGGCCGGCCGCGTGCTCGCCCAGATCCTTTATCAAGTCAGCCCGAGCGATCCCTTCGCACTGATTACTGCGAGCGTCCTGCTCGCCGCCGCCGCTTTGCTCGCCTGTTTTCTGCCCGCGCGCCGCGCGACTTACGTGAACCCGATCACGGCGTTGCGCACAGAATAGATCCTGCCGGGAGAGACGGCGGCAGCTACAAGCATGCCGGCTACAACGCGGCGGCAGCTGCAACGCTCGCGAAAAGATTCATCCTTCATCCGTCTTTCTTCATCCTTGGAAGGTGGCTGGGGGCGGCGCTGTGTAAACGGTCTGCGCCCGCGGCCTCGGCAGAAAAATGCAAAGCAGCCAGACAGTTATCCACGCAGGGAGTCGACTTGCACGAGACCTCATCGTGCGAAGTACGTCAGATGACACGTGTTGGCCCAACGCGGGAGATCCGGATTGCTTCTCACCAATTCGCTTTCTCTTTTCGCGCTTGAGCGTCGGAAATCCGCGTGCTGCGGAAATTATGCCCCTGATCGTCAGTCGTAACTAATTGACGATTGCTGATCGAAAGAATCCTGACGGTGACGGTAGTGGACGCTTCCGAGTAATATTCGGTCAAACGATCGCCTTCGATCTGCCATCGCAAGCGCGGCGCATTGGGAACGAGGTGGGGATCAGTCACGAACGTCCCATCGGCAAAATATTGCTTGCGATGTCGCGATCCCTGCCACGTGCCAACGATCTTTTGCGCCGGATTGACCAGATCGTTCATTTGCGTCGCGGTATTGGACCCAGCGCTCGGTTTCGATTGCGCACCGCTGCCAAGCCGCTGGATGAACGGCTCGAGCTCGGCGCGATATGATGGTTGCATTTGGATCGCCTTGTTGAAATCGGCGAGAGCTTTGCCGGCCTGACCTTTGTTCATATAAGCGTAACCGCGATTGTAGTATGGCAGCGGCGATTTTGGATCGAGCGCGATCGATTTGTTACAATCGGCCAGTGCGCCATCAAAGTCGCGCTTTTGCATCTTGTTGTTCGCGCGATTGTTATAGGCAAGAGCGTGTTTAGGATTGATCTTGATGGCCTTGTTGCAGTCGGCAATGGCGCCATCGACGTCACCTTTACCTGCGCGACCGGTGCCTCGAATCACGTAGGCGTCGGCGGGAGCGGCCGTGCCTAACTCGAGCGCCTTATTCGCATCGGCGAACATGCCTTCGTAATTAGCCTTGAGAAGATAAACGCCGGCCCGATCCAGATAGGCCGCTGGATCTGCGGGGACGATTTCAATCGCCTTGCTGTAGCTGGCAATGGCGCCATCCAAATCGCCGGCCGACTGTTGCGCAATTCCCTCCTTAACGTGCTCGGTCGCCTTCTGAAGGTTGCCGCTTGCCGCGGAATTCGGCATTGCTTCGGTCGTTGGCAGCGGTGGGGTTGCGCTCCTTGTTGTTGCAGCCGGGACAAGGATAGGTGCAGTCGGGCCGGGAGCGACCCGTGCCTCTTTCTTCCCTGGGTTGGGCGAAGTAATGCGCGCCAATTGTTCTTTCGCCACCGTGCCGGTCGCTTTCTCGATTTCGACCATGATGTTGGGCCCGGTGATCTCATAGACATGACCGTTAGCCACCGAAATCTCAGTCTTCGAACCGGGCAATTTGAAAAAGATGTCTGCCTTATCACCCGGTCGCGGGATGAACTCCGAATCGCTCACCACTGTGGCATACTTGTCGGTCGCGCTGCGCACGGTGCCATTTATCTCGATGGCATTTGCCGACAAACTCAGAATGCCGCACAGAACCAGAACCCAAAACCAGGCTTTCATGTGGCCTCAACGCGGGGAAATGATCTGCCGATCGATTTGTAGCCTTGGCGTAGTCATTTATTTCATGCGCCGCAGATCCTTAAAGTCTTGACGAGTAGTTTTGCCACCGGGTTCGATTGATTCCATATCAAAATCCAATGTGTCCCCCTGCTGGACAAACTTGAAGTTGAGTTGGAAAGTTTCGTCTTTCTTCTTACCTGTCTTATCCGCCTCCGATCTCGCGCCTCCGATGGCGATCCCCACGACGTCGTGCGGGTCCACTTCCGTGTGAAAGAGAAGTTGACCGCCTTGTACAACCCCGTGCCGCACCGGCGGTCCTTTCCCCACCAGGGCTCCGCTCAAAACATAACCCTCGGCTTCCCGGCTGATGGTTATACCCTCGCCCGGCTTCGTTCCCGGGGTTCCCCAGGTTCCAACCCAATCGCCCGAACCGCTGCTCGCTTCTTCACCGCCGGATGCTGGAGTTTCCTCCGGCGGGGCTTCCTTGCCTGACCCGTAGCGTTTCACGCTCACGACGATCGTCTTGTCCTTGTCGATCTTTGAACCGGCAGCCGGAGTCTGGGA
>JBHEMD010000155.1:0-4782 GCA_046262735.1 Chthoniobacterales bacterium
GTAGGATTTGTTGTCCTCGGGTCATGCAGAAAGGTGAATATCACGAGCAGCGTAGAGCTCCGAAATCTTATGATCAACTTGAGTAAAGTGGCGTCGGATCACGGGGCGAACGCGATCAGCTATGAGAAATCCGGCACGGAAGTACGCTTCCAAGTTCTCAGAATACAAGACGCGCTTCTGAATGCCGCGAGACGGCCGCAACAAACCAACTCACGCTTGGAATCGCATTAGATCGATCTCGGGATCTCTCGCTTTCGCTCGGAATGACATCTGACTATGCGCGCGGGTGAGCGGCGGCGTAGGCTTTTTTGAGACGTTCGACACTGACGTGCGTGTAAATCTGCGTCGTGGAGAGACTGGCGTGGCCGAGCAGGGCTTGGACGCTGCGCAAATCGGCGCCGCGGTCCAACATGTGAGTGGCGAAACTGTGCCGCAATTTGTGCGGACTGATTGAAACGGGAATGGAGGTGTGCCGGAGATAACGTTTCAGGATCAGCCAGATCGAGCGCGCTGAAATTCGTTTGCGCGCTTTGTTGATGAAGAGCGCACCGCTGTGCACGTTGGCGGCCGCGCGATAGCGCGAAACGGCCTCGAGCGCGGGCAGTCCGACCGGACAGACACGCTCCTTTCGTCCTTTGCCGAGAACGCGCACCGATTCGGTGTAAAGATCGACATCGTTTACTTCGAGGGCGGCGAGCTCGCTCAAACGCAAGCCGCTGCTGTAAAAAAGCTCCATGATCGCGACGTCGCGCAGGGGCATCCATTTCGGCGCGGCGTGGTTCTTGTCGATCTTGAGCGGCGCGGCCAGGAGTTCCTCCACCTGCTGACGAGTGAGCACGAGGGGAAGTTTCTTTTCGAGTTTGGGCAGTTCCAGTTCGCGGACCGGATCGCGGCGCAATTTTTTTCGCTCAGTCAGAAATCGATAGAAGCGACGCAAAGCGGAGAACTGAACCCGGATATAGGAGCGCGCCTGTTCGCGCTTCATCAACACGAACAGGTAATCGCGGAAATCATCCGCCGTGCATTGTTTCCAGGGCTTTTGATTTTGCGACCGAAACGCCGCGAGCGCTTCGCGGTATGCCTTCAAGGTTCTCGGAGAAGCGTTGCGCTCGACTGAAAGGTAGTGGAGGAATTCGTCGGCGAGCGTGTCCGATTGTTCCGGGGAGGGGACGCGCGCCATTAACAATGACGAATGACGAATGACGAATGACGAAGGAAGCCCGAAATCCGAATGACGAAATAGCGCCGAGGATATGAGCGGGCGCTGCGAATTCGGGCTTCGTGCTTCGTCATTAATTCGTCATTCCCGTCACTCCGGCTTCTCGATCAGCAAGCGGGTGGAGGCCGCCTGATAGCGGCTGTCCCACTGACTTTTGAAGATCGCCGGCGGATTGCTCGCGACCAGTTCGTAATTGGTGAGAACAAATTCCGGGTAGATGCCGTTGCTGGCGGGTTCGTAAACGGTGTCGCCGCTGAAGTAGCCGTAGAGCTTGTATTCGTAATTGTTATCGCTGCCGAAGGCCAGGCGTTCCCGATCGGGCGCCAGTTTTTGTTTCTCATTCAGCATCACCAGTTGGGCCGTGCTCCATGGCTGGCCCGGCCGGCGCACGTAGCCCCAAAATTTGAAATCCGGTTTGTAATAGCGGCGCCCGATGTAGTAATTGCCCGCCGGTTCGGCCGCGATGCTTTGGGCCATCGCGACGCGCGCCTGCTGAATGCCTTGGGGAACAGTTTGGCAGCCGGTAATTAAAAGTGCCGCTGTAATAATTTGGCTCGCAAAACAGACTCGACCGGCCGGCTTCATAAGATCGACATCTACTCGGCTTCGCCCGCGCCGCAAACCAGGAGCGATGACAAACCGCGTCTCATCAGCTAACTGTTCACTGGTCCCTGGAAAATGTTCACCCGCTTTCTCATCTGGCTCGGAGCGATCCTGCTTCGCTTCATCCGTTACCTCGGCGAGGTCGTTTTACTCGCAGCCGATACGTTCCGCTCGATTTTTACGCATCGGCTCCGCTGGAAATTATTTCTCAATCAGATCGTCGAGATCGGCCTGCTCTCGCAGCTCGTGGTCGTGATCACCGGCGCATTCACCGGCGCGGTTTTCTCTGCGCAAACCTATTTCCAGTTCAATAAGATCGGCATGGGCTCAGCCGTCGGCGCGGTGGTGTCGGTCGCCATCTGTCGCGAATTGGGTCCAGTTTTAACCGCTCTCATGGTGACGGGGCGAGTGGGCGCGGCGATGTCGGCCGAAATCGGGACGATGAAGGTGACCGAGCAAATTGACGCGCTGCGCGCGCTGGCCGTCTATCCAACCGATTACCTCGTGGTGCCACGCGCCCTGGCCATGATGGTGTCGATGCCGCTGTTGGTCGCGGAATGCATCGCAGTTGGGATCGCAGTCGGTTATTTGGTGGCGATCTTGCTGCTTGAGGTCAACGGCACCTATTACATGGCCAACATGGTGCGCTGGACGCGCAATCGCGACATCATCATGGGCCTCTCGAAAGCGTTCTGCTTCGGCATCCTCATCGTTTTCATTAGCTGCCACAAAGGATTGACCGCGCGCGAGGGCGCAGTCGGCGTCGGTCGCGCCACGACCGAGGCAGTCGTGAACGCTTCCCTTGCCGTCCTGATCTGTAATTTTTTCCTGACCATGACCCTCAACATCATTTACCCGGCGGGGTATCAATAGGGCGGAAGATTCATAGAAAAGGCAGCTGGCGAGATGTCGAGCAACGATCAAGCGTCATCCATTGACGGCGACTCGATGATCGCCGTGCGCGCGTTGGTGAAACGAATCGGCGCGCAGGAAATTCTCCGTGGAGTCGATCTCGAAGTGGCACGGGGCGAGACTTTGGCGATTATCGGTCGGAGCGGCGGCGGCAAGAGCGTTTTGCTCAAGCATCTGATTGGTTTGATGCGCCCGGATGCCGGCGAGATTTGGGTGGAAGGTCAAAATATTACCCAGCTGAGTGAGCGGCAGCTGGCCTCGATTCGTCAGAAGGTCGGGATTCTTTTTCAAGGCAGCGCCTTGTTTGATTCAATGACGGTAGCGGAAAACATCGCCTTTCCCTTGCGTGAAGCGGGCGAGCGCGACCCGAACGTGCTCCGCACCAAAGTGAGCGAAATGCTCGAAGTAATGGAGCTGGAAGGTGAGGAGGACAAAATGCCTGTGAATTTGAGCGGCGGAATGAAAAAACGTGTCGGCCTCGCGCGCTCGATCATCCGCCAGCCCTCGTGCATTCTTTATGACGAGCCGACCTCGGGACTCGATCCGGTCGTTTCCGATTCAATCAATCGGTTGATCCGGCGATTGCAGCGACGATTCGGCGTGACGAGCATCGTTGTGACCCATGACATGAAAAATGCATTTCACGTTGCCGATCACATCGCGTATCTGCACGAGGGCCGGATTTATTTTCACGGCACAACCGCTGAGTTGCAGCAGTCGTCCGATTCAGTTCTGCAGGATTTTTTGCTCGGGCGCTCGGAAGAAGCAACGCCCGCGGGTAGCCCGCGGACGTGAAGGCGGCGGTTTGGAAACGGCGCCTCCTTGCGAAAACCGGCGCAAGATCGACAATCACTTCAGCAATGAACCGGCACGAGCGAGGTTTGGAATTCAAGGTCGGCATGTTCGTTTTTTTCGGACTGGCCATGCTCGGCGCGCTCGTCGTGCAATTCGGGAGGCTGGGGGAAGGCTTTAAAACTTACTACGCCATCACCGTGCGCTTCACCGATGCCAGCGGTCTCCTCAAAGGTTCTGATGTGTTGCTCTCCGGTGCGAAGATCGGCCAGGTCGCCGGAGGGCCACGGATGGTTCGGGAGGGCAATGGCGTTGATGTGCCGTTGAAGATTTATGACTACGTGAAAATGCCCGAGGGCAGCAAATTCACAGTCGGCAGTTCCGGTTTGCTGGGCGACAGATTTGTCAACGTGACCATGCCGCCCGGCCCGCGCAAAGTATATCTCTCGCCGAACGCGCATATCACTGGGACGCGCGAGACCGGCATGGACGATCTCACGCGTGAGGGGGGCGCCCTGGTCAACGATATGCGCGGCGCCGTGCAAAACATCAACGCGACCTTTACGCGCTTGAACCAGGAAGCGCTTTCGCCCGCCAACCTGGAGAACCTGAAAGCGAGCATCGCGCATCTGAGCGAAACCACCGGTGCACTCGCTGAATCTTCCAGGAAACTGGATGGCGTTCTCGATAAGGCCGATGCGACGGTGAGCTCGACGAAAGAACCGGCCGACGATCTTCAGCGCGTGATGGCGGATGCGCACAACGTTCTGCAAAGCGCAACCGAGGGAAAAGGGCTGCTGGCCGCGCTGCTCACCAATCAGCAGCTTGCCAACGATCTCCGCGCTTTAATCGGCAATTTGCGCGCGCACGGCATTCTTTTCTATCGCGATACGGCGGCGAAGATCGAGAAAGCCACCGAGCAGGCAAAGCCGCCGCGGGCGACAAGTGGAAGACGCCGATGACGCCGCTCATGACGCTGAATCTGCTGCGAGTGTTGTTCGTGACCTTCTGCGCGGCGATCGGTGCGATCGCTTCCTCGGAGTTGCGCGCTAGCATGTGGCCTGGCGTCGCTCTTGGGCTGTTGCTGGGCTTCGTTGTCGTGCTGATCGATCGATTGCTCAAAGGCTTTTCGTTGCGCGCGTTTTCCTCGGCCACTTTTGGGCTGTTGCTGGGCTGGTTGTTTTCGCGATTGCTCCTCGCCTCGCAAATTTTTGCCTACATGTCGCCGACGACGCAATGGGCGATCAGTCTGATCG
>JBHEMD010000156.1:0-5509 GCA_046262735.1 Chthoniobacterales bacterium
CAGCAGGCGAACTCGCAAAACAAACCCAACGAAAGCGGGCAGAATCAAAAACCCGAGCAACGGCACGACCAGTCGCAGGCGAAAAACCAGCAGCAGAAAGAACAGCAAGAGAAAGCGGCCCAGAGTCCGTCGCCCTCGCCGGGCGCCGGACAAGCGCAGCGGAACCAGCCGTCGCCCTCACCGGGCAAAGGTGAACACGAACAGCCAAAGCCCGATCAATCGCCAGCTGAGCGCCAGGCGGAGCAATCACCAACTCCCGGCGAAGGTCAGACGGCATCGCCGTCACCGTCGCCGGGTGAAGGAGAAGAAGGTGAAGGCGCGGGCGAAAATGCCGAGCCTTCAGCCACCCCGGCGGAATCACCGCAGAAAAAATTTGCCGGAGAAATTAAAGGCGCGCCAATTCAAGAACCGGAAAAACCGCTGGAGAAAACGGCGGTCGAACCCGAACCTGAGAAAGAAGGTCAGATGAGCGAGCGCCAGGCTGAGGCACTGCTCGAGTCGATGAAAGACGAGGAAGCGCGAGTTCGGCTGGATGAACACAGAGCGGCGCGCCCTGTCTATAACGACTGGTAACGCGTTCTTGTCATGTCGAGCGGAGTGGAGACATCTCTTACGGTTTGATTCAGTGGTCGTGACCAGAGAAACAATGAGAGATTGTTCGACTTCGCTCGGAATGAGAGGGACTCACTCCACAGGCGATAATAGTGTGAAAATTGGAACCGTTCTCGGCGCGGGGTTGATGTTTCATCCCGCTACGCTGAGGGTACGGCGGACAAGGGGTTGAGGAAGATGTCGATGTACCGCCTGGTTCAGATTGCATTCATCAGCGCATTCTTAATCGGACACAGTGCATCCGCCGACTCGCCCAGTGTTACCGCGGTGCTGAGCCGCTCCGAAGCGGTCGTCGGCCAAACCCTGGAATTAGACGTTAAGGTCAACGGCGCGGACAATCTCGAGGTGCCGAGGGACATCGTCGTCGACGGTTTGGAGATTCATAAAACCGGCGAACAATACGAATCGCAGAAGAATTTCGGCTTCGGTGGGAACGAAAATTCGTCGTCGGTCGTCTATATTTACACGGTCCTGCCCCTTCGAGCTGGCGCATTCAAAATCCCGCCCCAAACCATCCGCGTGGGCGGTCAGTTGCGCCAGACGCCGGAACTAACATTAAACGTGACAGATGCTCCGGGGCGTTCCTCTGCTTCGCGTCCTGGACTCGCTGCGCCGAATGGCAACATGAGCAAGCTCGCGTGGGCCGAAATTATTGTTCCAAAAAAGCAAGCTTACGTCGGCGAAGCGATCCCTGCGGAAATTCGAATCGGAATTGATTCGAGCGTGCGCTTCGACCCACAGCCGTTATTCGCCGGCCCCGAGATCAAAGTTCCCGGGATGACAATACAAAAAGAAAAAGCGCAGCGACCAAACGAAACGACCGACACCCTTAACGGCCGCCGAGTGAGAGTGTTCATTTACAAGGTCGCGCTGACCCCGGCAAAAATCGGCCGGCTTGAATTTCCGGCCGAACTCAAGATGACCATGCAATGGCCGCAGCGCCGTCCCCAAAGGCGCTCGCCGCTCGACGTCTTCGGAATGGACGATGCGTTTCAAGGTTTCTTTGCCAATCCATTCAACTACACAGAACCGACGGAGGTAACCCTTCGCAGCGACCCGGTGGCTCTCGAAGTGAAACCGTTGCCCCCGAACGCCCCGCCCGGATTCTCCGGCGCGGTGGGCAATTTCACCATGTCAACCGAGGCGAAACCCACCAGCGTGCAAACCGGCGACCCGATTACCGTAACATCGACAATCTCCGGCCGCGGTAACTTTGGCAGGGTGAGCGCGCCCGTGCTCGAAGACGAGCGTGGCTGGCACAAATATCCGCCCTCGTCGAAGTTTAAGCAGGATGACGATGTCGGGATCAGCGGCGCGAAAACATTCGAGACCGTGATCTCGCCGAATGAAAAGAAACCGGCCGTGCCGCCGTTCGTTTTTTCGTTCTTCGATCCGGCCAAAGAGAAATATGTAACGCTGCGCGGCGATCTGATTGCGATCAATGTCACTGGTAACGCCACAGCTGCCGCGCCGGCGCCCCCAGCTCTGCCGGGGTCATCGACCCCGGCTACAGCGATGGGCCAAACCGCGCCGAAGCCGCGAGATATTTTGTATCAATTGACTGACCGCGGCCGTGCCGCGTCTTTCACGCCAATTTTTGCGCGACCGCCATTTTGGATCGCGCAAATGGTTCCGTTACTTGCGTTGCTCGGTCTCGTCGGCTGGAAACTTCGGCAACGACGACTTGATAATCGTGAAGGGCGTCGGATTGCCGCGCTGCAACAGGAATCAGCCGATCTATTGCGCAAATTGCGCCGCAACGAGCTCTCCCCGCAGGAATATTTCTCCGGTGCTTCGCGTGCTGTGCGGGTAAAGACCGCACTGGCGAAGAACGTCGATCCGGGCGCGGTGGATGTGGAGATGGCCGCGGCAGCCTTCGCGCTGGATGAAAATTCGCGGGCACAGGTGAGATGGTTGTTCGAGCGAAACGACGAGCTGCGTTACAGCGGCCGCGCAAATGGCGCCGGCACAGTTTTGCCCGAGGAACGCGAGGAAGTTTTGGGCCTCATTGAAAGCCTGCGCGTATGAACTTACAAAGGCGAATTATCAGTCTTAGCTGCGCCCTCGTTTGTCTTTTTTTCGCTGAGCAGAGCTTCGCGCAGCCGGATGCCGAGTTCCTCAAGGGGAATCAGGATTACGCGGCTGGACGGTTTCAGGACGCGATCAAGAGCTACGAAGCGCTCGTGCAGTCGCGACAATTCGGCGCCAATCTCTTTTACAATCTGGGGAACGCTTATTTTCGCGCGGGCGATCTCGGATCGGCAATTTTGAATTACGAGCGCGCCCTCGCGCTGGATCGACATCATCCCGAGGCGGACGCGAACCTGCGGATTGCGCGCGACGAAACGCGCGCGCTGGAATTGAGTCCTGCGCCGATCGAGCGTGTTCTGCGGTTCGCAAGCGCAAACCAATTTGCGATCGCAGCCGCGATTGCTTTCTGGGTCGGCACGTTTTCGGTCGTCGCGCTCGTCTTTTCGAGACGCCGCGCGGCCGGACTGATTGCATTGTCGATCTTCGCATTGTCGATCTTCGCGTCCGCTGGATTCGAAGCGTATCGCCTCGAGAATGGGACAAGCGGCAAATCGCTCGCCATCGTCACCGGGAACGGAGTTGAAGCGCGCCTCGCGACCGCCGACAACGCGAACACAGTTCTGGCTTTGCCTCCGGGCAGCGAGATCAAAATCCTCAGCACCCGCGGGGATTGGATTTACGCCGCGTTGCCAAACCATCTGCGTGGATGGTTACCGACCAAAAGCGCCGAGTTAGTGCGGCTGTAGCGAATTGATATCAGGGAGCGGCGCTCTCTCGAGCGCCGGATGGTTTAAACGGCGGCTGGGAAGCCGCTCCTTGAAGCGCGGATTGCATTTCGGGCGATTAGCGCGGGGCTGCGATGCAGAGTAAGAATGAGAGAAAGAGGAATAGCGGGATGAATGCGGAGATGGAGTTTGGGACAAACAAAAAGGCGCTCCAGATCAATTTGGACCCGAGGAAGTACGGCACCTTTGCCGAAATCGGCGCCGGACAGGAAGTGGCGCGGAGATTTTTTCATGTCGGCGGCGCTTCGGGCACAATCGCAAAGACGATCTCGGCCTACGACATGACCTTCAGCGACGCGATCTATGGGCCGACGGACCGCTACGTCAGCAGGCGCCGTCTTTATACGATGCTCGACCACGAGTACGATCTGCTCCTGGAACGGCTCGATTCCAAACTTGGCGGCGAACGCACGTTTTTCGTTTTTGCCGACACGGTCGCAGCACGCAGCTTCAAGGAACACAACGAATCGCACGGCTGGCTGGGCGTACGCTTTCAAACTCAGTCTCGCACGGAACCGAGCCAGATCATCATTCACGTGCGGATGCTCGATGACACGCACGTCGAACAACAGGAAGCGCTCGGCGTGATCGGGGTGAACCTGCTCTACGGCGCGTTTTATCATTCGCAGCCGGAGAGATTGATCTCCTCACTTCAGGAGAATATCGCCCCGGGGCGGATCGAGGTGGACATGATCAAGTTCGCCGGCCCGGCGTTTCCCAAGATCGATAATCGGCTGATGAGCTTGCAGCTCGTCAGCCAGGGGCTGACCGACGCGGTCATGTTTACAGCAGACGGCGAGACGGTGCAGCCGGCCGAAGTTTTCCACAAAAAAGCCATCCTGGTCGAGCGCGGCAGTTTCCGTCCAGTGACCTACGCAACGAACGACATGCTCGATGGCGCGCGCCGCCAGTTTCTGAAGCAAACCGGCTGCGCGCCGGAAGATTTGGTCGTGCTGATGGAAATGACGCTGCAGAACCTGCTTGCCGAAGGTCAGCTCAATCACGCTGATTTTCTCGCCCGGGTCGATGTCCTCGGCGCTCTCGGCCGCACCGTGTTGATCTCGAGGTTCGGCGAGTATTATCGGCTGGCGGCGTATCTGGCACGTTACACCAACAAGATGGTCGGGCTGGTCATGGGCGTGCCGAGCTTGCTCGAAATTTTCGACGAGAAATACTACCTCAATCTCGAGGGCGGAATTCTCGAAGCCCTCGGGCGCATGTTTAAAAGCGGGCTCAAACTTTATGTTTATCCAATGATCGATGAGCCGACCGGAAAAGTAATTACCGCTACCCAGGTTCAGGTCGCGCCGAACCTGCGTTCGCTCTTTCAGTATTTGATCGACAATCGCTACATCGAGGAGATCACCGACTATCATCCTGAATTCCTCCGGATTTATCCCGCCGAGGCCATGGCGAAGATCCGCGCCAGCGATCCGGCATGGGAACGGATGGTTCCGCCCGAAGTGGTGCAGATCATCAAGGAGCGCGAGTTCTTCGGGTATCGGCGGCCGGTTGCGGCGTAAGCAAGCAAATAATGCCGGCAGCGGCCCGAGGTTTAATACATCTGCCGAAAGAAGTTGTGGCGATTCAATTCAAAAGAGCCAATCTTACGCTATGAAAAGAACGACCATTCTCGCTTCAATGCTGGCCGCAGCGGCCATCACGTTTCTAACCTCTTGCGCGACGGAGGAACCGACAGCTACAACCACCACGACAACGACGCGTGAAACGGTGACGCAACCGCAAACGACAACGACACGTCAAACGACCATGGGCGGATACTGATCAGCCGCCATTGTTGCCACCAAAGGGACTCGCCCCGGCGAGTCCCTTTTTTTTTATTACGCTTTTTCGTCAGGCGTTTCGGTGCTCTGCGCTTCTTCCTCGGCCTGGCTGACCACCGGTGCGACCGCCTGCAATTTTTCGCCGCCCCGCAAGTCCATTAGTTTGACGCCCATGGTATTTCGGCCGACGACGCGGATTTCTTTCACGCGAGTGCGGACGAGCTGGCCCTTGTTTGTGATCAACATGATCTCGTCGCGCTCTGTCACGGTGAGCGCGCCCACGACGTTGCCAGTCTT
>JBHEMD010000157.1:0-18712 GCA_046262735.1 Chthoniobacterales bacterium
CGGCGATTTGAGACAATATGAAAACAATCATCCCACTTAGCGCACTCGTTCTCTTTCTCGCCGGCCTCAGCTCGATTGCAGTCGCAGGCGAAACCTATACGTTCGATCAGTCGCGTTCCACGATCGGTTTCAGCGTTCACCAATACCTCGGAACCACCCGCGGCAAGTTCGGCAAGTTTTCCGGCAAGATCGACATGGACCGGGAGCACCCCGAAAATTCATCCGTCGTCGCCCGCATCGACGTCGCCAGCATTGAGACGAGGATTCAGAAGCGCGACGATCATCTGCGCAGCACGGAGTTTTTTGACGTCCAGAATTATCCCGAGATCACATTCAAAAGCCGCAGCGTAAAACGGACCGGTGCCCAGGAAGGCGACATTGTCGGTAACCTCACGATGCACGGCATGACCAAACCGATTGTGCTGCATGTGAAGCTGCTCACCTCCCCGAATGACGCCGGTAAAACCCGCTGGGCCGTTACCACCGAACCGCTCAATCGTCGCGAGTTCAATTTGATGTTCAGCCGCGGGGCGGAGGCGGTCTCCGGCATCAGCCAGACGGTGGCCGTCAACATCGAGATCGAAGCCGGTCGCTCGCAATGATATGATCGTCTCGCTGCTGAGCTGGATCGGAATCGCTTGCTGGTGCGTTTGTTTTTGGTGGATGCATCGCATTTCATCGCGGCAGAACGCCTTTCTCAAAAAACTGCACGAAATCACTACCCGCATCGAGGAGCTCTCACGCGCCGAGCACGAGTTGATTCGCGAAGTGCATCCGCAGGTTGGTGAGATCAAGGAGCAGGTCGAAGACGTGCGGGACGCCGTCTCGCCGAAGAAAGGTTGAGCGAGCTAACGAGGATGGCAATCCATTTCCCACGGCGGCGCACGTCGATGTTTACCTTGTTGCGCTTGAGCGCATGAATGACTTCGCGCTGTTGCTCGCGCAGGATGCCGGAGAGAATCAGCCAACCGCTCCGTCGCAACCTGGGCAAAATCTCGATCAGCAACTCACTCGATAAGTTGGCCGTCAGGACTGCGATTCTTCGCGGAAATTTCCACCGCCGCACGTCACCGGCGCGGAACTGCACATTGTCGATCTTGTTGCGACGCGCATTTTGCTTCGCCGTTGAAATCGCAACCGGATCGTAATCGATCCCAATCACCCGCTTTGCGCCCAACAAACGCGCCGCGAGGGCGAGAACTCCCGAGCCCGTTCCAACGTCAACGACCAATTCGGGGGAGCGCGCCTGCGTTTCCGACGGTCGCATGACGCGCTCGAGTAGCCGCAAACACATTGCCGTGGTCGCGTGCTCCCCAGTTCCAAACGCCGCGCTCGCCGGGATGATCAAGCTTTTGCTCCCGACCTTCACCGGTATGGTTTTTCGGCGGAGAAAACGTTCTAGCCAATTGCGGGGCAGTTTTTCGATTCGTCCGCCGAATCGTTTCATGAGCTTTTCCAGCGCGCGCCGCGACGGGGACGCGACTTCGATTTGCAGTCGCATACGATTGGGCCGTTCAATCACCGCCAATCCATCGCCGGCCAACGAGCGTAGCGCGTTTTCATGCGCGGCCAGCCACGAACCGTCAGCTCGCTTTCGCCACAGATACATGCGTGACTATCTCGTGAAGCTGCGTGGGATTCACCATATCACTGCGATCGCCACCGATCCGCAGCCCAATCTCGATTTCTACACGTGCGCGCTCGGCCTGCGCTTCATCAAGCGCACGATCAATTTCGACGATTCGTCCACCTATCATTTGTATTTTGGCGACCGCACCGGCCGGCCGGGAACAGCGATTACCTTTTTTCCCTGGCCGGGTGCGCGTCGGGGCAGCCGTGGAACTGGTCAGGTGGTCGCGACCAGCTTCGCCATAGCGCAGAGAGCGCTCGAGTACTGGAAAGCGCGGTTCAACGAACAACGCGTGCTCTGGGAACAAACGAGCACGCGTTTCGGGGACGAAATTTTGCGCATCGCCGATTCGGACGGGTTGCTCATTGAACTGATCACGTCGCCGCGACTCGATAATGTCGATCTTGGTTACACGAGCGAAGTGCCGCGCGAATTTGTCGTCCACGGTTTCCATGCGCCTACACTCGAGATGCGGCAGTTGGCGGCGAGCGAAAAACTCTTGCAACTGCTTGGCTTTGAATTGCTTTCCAGCGAGGACGGCCGCCGGCGATTCGCGGTCGATGGCGAAACAACCAGCGGCAAGATCGACATTGTCGAGCGGGCGGATGGCAATTTCGGCATGAACTCCGCCGGCACCGTGCATCACATCGCATTCCGCTGCGCTGACGAAGACGAGCAATTGGAGTGGCGGAAACGCATTGTCGATCTTGGCCTGCACGTGACGCCGGTGATCGACCGCTTTTACTTTCACTCGATTTACTTCCGCGAGCCTAACGGAATCCTGTTCGAGATCGCGACAGACGGCCCGGGATTTACGGTTGATGAAGAGGTCGAGCATCTGGGCGAACGTTTGCAGCTACCGCCGCAATACGAGCCGCATCGGACCGAGATCGAGCGCAGCCTTCCCCCGCTTTCGGTCCACCGCCCAGCCCGCGCGTGAGCGATTTCGGCTTTATTCATCGGTTCGTGCCCGGCACTTCGCATCGCACGCTGTTGTTGTTCCACGGCACCGGCGGCGACGAAAATGACCTGCTTGAGCTCGGCCACGCACTCGATCCGGAAGCAGCGCTGCTCAGTCCGCGTGGACAGGTCCTCGAGCAGGGTGCCCCGCGTTTTTTCCGCCGGCTGGCCGAGGGCGTCTTTGATCAGGCGGACATCGTCACTCGAGCGAACGAGCTGAGGCAGTTCGTAGCTGCGGCAGTGAACGAATACAAGATCGACACGCGCGAATTGATCGCGGTGGGCTACTCGAATGGAGCGAATATGGCCGCGGCGATGTTGCTCCTCGGCGTGGCGCAATTCCAGCGCGCCATCTTGTTTCGCGCGATGGTGCCATTATCGAACATCGACGTACCGGCTCTGGCCGGATCGCGCGTGCTCATCTCGGCCGGTCGGCTCGATCCTGTCGCCACCCCGCCGATCGCGGAGCGGCTCGCCCAGCTGCTCAACAGCGCCGGGGCAGACGTGACTCTGCGGTTTCAGGCGGCCGGTCATTCGCTGACGCCTTCCGACATCGATGAGGCGAGGGAATGGCTTGCGCGTTAAAGTTGACCGCGAGGCATCAATCCAAGTAAGAAGTATCGGTTCCTTTTGAGTATGCTGATCGTAATGAACGCCAACGTTCGGCAGGCGGAGATCGACAACGTCGTCCGCGTAGCTGAATCGATCGGGTGCCGCGCGCATGTGATGCCTGGGGCGTCGCGGACTGCCGTTGGACTGACAGGCAATGGCGGGCCGCTCGATACTGGCAGGTTTGCCAATCTGCCGGGCGTCATTGAAACCATCCGCATCACCACTCCGCTCAAGCTTACTGCGCTCGATGTGCGGCCCGAGCGAACGATTGTCGATGTTGGCGGCGCAAAAATCGGCGGCGCTTCGCTCGCTATCATCGCCGGGCCGTGCGCAGTGGAAAATCGAAACCAGGCTTTCGCCGTGGCCGAGGCCGTGAAACGTAGTGGCGCTCAATTTTTCCGTGGCGGGGCTTTCAAGCCGCGCACTTCACCCTACTCGTTCGCCGGGCTGGGCGAGGAGGGTTTAAAGATTTTGGCCGAAGTGCGCGACAAATTCGGTCTCAAGGTCGTGACCGAAGCGTTGGATGAATCGACTGTCGATCTGGTCGAGAAATATGCCGACATGATCCAGATCGGCTCGCGCAACATGCAGAACTTTACTCTGCTGCGGCGGGCCGGGCGTTCGCGGTTGCCAGTTTTGTTGAAACGCGGCATGGCCGCGACGCTGGAGGAATGGCTACTCGCCGCCGAATACATAATGGCGGAGGGAAATTATCAGATTGTCTTGTGCGAACGCGGCGTGCGGACGTTCGCCCAGCACGCGCGCAACACGCTGGATCTCGCGGCCATCCCTGCGATCCGCCGCCTGTCGCATTTGCCGATAATTGTCGATGCCGCGCACGGCACTGGGCGCAACTACATGGTCGCGCCGCTCGCTCGCGCAGGCGTCGCCGCAGGCGCCGACGGCGTAATGATCGAAGTCCATCCGCAGCCCCATGCCGCGCTTTCTGACGGCGAACAGACGCTTACTCTCGACGAATACGAGCAGATGATGAAACAACTGCGCGCGATTCACGAAGTCATCACGTAGCACTGAGCAGCTTGCCAGCCGTAGCTTTGATCCAGGGGCGGTCCGCCTTCGCCAGGCTACGGCGCACTCGCTCCCCCCTTCGCTTTGGCCATTCCTCAAGCGAAGGCTGGAGCGGGTGACGAGGCTCGAACTCGCGACGTCCTCCTTGGCAAGGAGGTGCTCTACCACTGAGCTACACCCGCGTTGAGAAGGGATCAAAATAATGGGCGGCTCGGCCGTTTTCGCAAGGGTTTTTCAGCGCGCCTTTTGCGACCAATCGCTGTATGCGCGTCGAATTAAAGACGAATGCAATCGACCATGCCCAGCGGCGTTGCTGTGAAAGCGGAGATCACGCCGGAGTTCCAGAAAATTTTGACACCGGAGGCGCTGGCGTTCGTCGCCAAATTGCAGCGCGAGTTTGGCGGTCGCCGTGATGAGGCGCTGCGCGCGCGGCGCGATCGACAAGTGCGCTTCGATGCGGGCGAGATGCCCGATTTTTTGCCGGCGACGAAAAATATTCGTGACGCCGATTGGACGTGCGCGCCGATTCCCCGCGATTTGCAGGATCGGCGGGTCGAAATTACCGGGCCGACCGATCGCAAAATGATCATCAACGCGCTCAATTGCGGCGCGAAAATGTTCATGGCCGATTTTGAGGACGCGAATTCGCCGACGTGGCAAAACATGGTCGAGGGCCAGGTCAACCTGCGCGACGCAATCCGGCGCACAATCAACTTCACCAGCCCGGAAGGAAAGGAGTACAAACTAAACGAGCAGACGGCCGTACTGCTGGTCAGGCCGCGCGGCTGGCACCTGCATGAGAAACACGTGCTTGTCGATCAAAGACCGGTCGCCGGTGCACTCTTCGACTTTGGTCTGTTCTTTTTTCACAATGCGCGGGAGCTGCTCGAACGCGGCACGGGTCCCTACTTTTATCTGCCGAAACTCGAGAGCCATTTGGAGGCGCGGATTTGGAACGCCGCTTTCAACCTCGCGCAGGATGAGCTGGGCATTCCGCGGGGCACGATCCGCGCAACGACGCTAATCGAGACAATCCCGGCGGCGTTCGAGATGGACGAAATCCTTTACGAGCTGCGCGACCATTCCGCCGGGCTGAACTGCGGACGCTGGGATTACATTTTTTCCTGCATCAAAAAATTCCGCGCCAGGAAAGATTTTATCCTCGCGGATCGAGCGCTAGTCACGATGACCACGCATTTCATGCACTCTTACTCGCTGCTCTGCATCAAGACTTGTCACCGTCGAAACACATTTGCGATGGGCGGAATGGCCGCCTGGATTCCAGTCAAGAACGATCCCAAAGCGAACGACGAAGCGTTTGCCAAAGTGCGCGCGGACAAGGAGCGCGAAGCCGGCGACGGCCACGACGGCACGTGGGTAGCGCATCCCGGGATGGTGGAGCTCGCGGCCGATGGGTTTAACGCAGTCATGAAAACGCCGAACCAGATCGATCGGAAGCGCGAGGACGTAAATGTGACTGCGACCGATCTGCTCGACTTCGGCCCGCGCGAGCCGATCACCGAAGCGGGCTTGCGCCACAATATCTCGGTCGGTGTGCAATACCTGGAGGCCTGGCTCGGTGGCCGCGGGGCCGTGCCGCTTTTCAATTTGATGGAGGACGCTGCCACGTGCGAAATTTCGCGCGCGCAAGTCTGGCAATGGATTCACCACCGCGCTGGAAAACTAAGCGACGGCCGGAAAGTGACGACGGACCTGTTTGCCAGCATCCTCGATGAGGAGCTCACGAAGTTGCGCAATCAGTTAGGCCAGGCCTCCTACGAAAAGCGAAAATTCGCGCTCGCCCGCGAACTGTTTGCGAAGATCACGACCGAGCATGAGCTCGCCGAGTTCCTGACACTTCCGGCCTACGGATATTTATGAAACCCCGACGAAACGGCGCAACGCCATCGCGAAGAAAAACCCGCGCCGCCGCAACCTCGAGTGAAGATGGGCGGTTTGCAGGAATTGAGCGCCCGTATTCGCAGGAAGACGTCGAGCAGTTGCGCGGAAGCATTGTCATCGAACACACGCTCGCGCGACGCGGTGCGGAGAAACTGTGGAAGTTGCTTCACACGGAGGACTTCGTCGCCGCGCTTGGCGCGCTCACGGGCAATCAGGCCGTGCAGCAAGTCAGAGCCGAATTGAAAGCAATTTATGTTAGCGGCTGGCAGGTAGCAGCTGATGCCAATCTCACGGGTCAGATGTATCCCGACCAAAGCCTGTATCCGGCGAACAGCGCCCCCGCCGTTATCAGGCGCATCAACAACGCGTTGCTGCGCGCCGACCAGATCGATCACGCCGACGCTAAGATCCACCCGCCTTCGCGCGGCTCCGGCGCGGCCGGCATCGACTGGTTCGCGCCGATTGTTGCGGATGCCGAAGCGGGGTTCGGCGGACCGCTCAACGTTTTCGAGTTGGTCAAGGCAATGATCGAAGCGGGCGCGGCCGGCATCCATCTCGAAGACCAGCTGGCGAGCGAGAAAAAGTGCGGTCACATGGGCGGCAAAGTTCTTGTCCCAACGTCGCACGCGATCCGCAATCTCGTCGCCGCGCGCCTCGCCGCTGATGTCTCCAACGTGCCGACGATCATCATCGCCCGCACCGATGCCAATGGCGCCAGGCTCCTGACGAGCGACGCCGACGAACGCGATCGCGCGTTCCTCAATGGCGAGCGCACGCCGGAAGGCTTCTTCTGCGTTCGCGCCGGACTCGACCAGGCGATTGCGCGCGCGCGCAGTTACGCGCGTTATGCCGATCTCGTCTGGTGCGAGACCAGTTCTCCCAATCTGGACGAAGCGCGCCGTTTTGCCGAAGCAGTGCACGAACCGTTTCCCCGCAAGCTGCTCGCTTATAACTGCTCGCCCTCATTCAACTGGAAGAAGAATCTCGATTCCGCAACGATTGCGAAGTTTCAGCGCGAGCTCGCTGCGATGGGCTATAAATTTCAATTCGTGACGCTCGCGGGCTTCCACACGCTTAACTATTCGATGTTCAATCTCGCGCACGGCTACGCCAAGCGCGGAATGGCCGCCTATTCTGAACTCCAGGAAGCCGAGTTCGCGGCCAAGAAGCACGGTTACACCGCCACCCGCCACCAGCACGAAGTCGGCGCCGGTTATTTCGACACCGTGGCCCGCATCATCGCGGGCGGCGAATGCTCGACGGCGGCCCTCTGCGGTTCCACCGAAGAAGCGCAGTTTCGGTAAGGCTGGTGTGTCGATGCCGCGCCTGCCCTGAGCACGGTCAATGGACGGAGCCATCCAATTCTTCGTGGATGTTCGTTGGCTCGACAGGGTCTCGCCCCACCGATAGTTTAGCTCCTTCGTTCCGCCTGGGAATGACGGGCTTTTTTTGAATCTAAACCGGCTGCTTGCTGCATCTGACTCGCAAAGGACCAATATGAAAACATTACTTTCTTTCTGCATTGGCGCGGTGGCCGTCGCGATTTTTGCGCAAGCTCCGTTGCCGGCGCAAACGCCTTCGCCCGCGCCGGCTGCGTCTGCTTTAGCCACTACCGCTGCGAGCGCTTCTCCCGCGGGCGATCTGGCGGAAAAACTTCACCAGCGCTTCGAAAAGAAATTCGGGCGCCATCACGGCATCGTGATCGACGGCGGCGACAGCGATGAACACCATGGCGACATTCCCAGCGAAGTGTTTCCGATTGTCGGTATCACAATGATCACGGTGTTCGGCGCGCCGGTGGCGATCGTGGCTGTGATCATGCTTATCAATTATTTCAAAGCACGCTCGCTCCATCGGACCGTGCAAAAGATGGTCGAAAAAGGTCAACCCGTGCCGGCTGCGCTGCTTGCGCCCGGAGCGCTGGCGCGGCCGCGCTCCGACCTGCGGCGCGGAATCATTCTCCTCATGCTTGGTCTCGGCCTGATGCTTTTTTGTGCAGCGGCCAGTGATTGGGAAGGCGGTTCATGGGCGGTCGGCATTATTCCCTTCGTGATCGGTCTCGGTTATCTGCTGGTCTGGAAGCTGGAGGCAAGGAAGGACGTTTCGTCGCCGCCGCCGCTGCCCTAGGATCGGCACGTGGAGCTCACCGATGCCGACCTCGTCGCGCGCGTCATTGTCGATGAAGACCAGCACGCTTTTGGTGAGCTGGTCCGGCGGCATCAATCGAGCGTGCGCGGCTTATTGCGGCAACTTGCCCGCACCGACACCGCCTTGGCTGATGATCTTGCCCAGGAGACGTTTATTCGCGCCTACAAAAATGTACGCAGCTTTCGCGGTGAAGCGCGCTTCTCTACCTGGCTTTACCGGATTGCCTACAACTGTTTTCGGGAACATGCTCGCCGGCGGAAGGAGCTCGTCGGCATCAATGAAGACCAACGCCTGGCCGAACACGACCCGCAGACGACCGATGCAGGTTTAAGACACGACCTTATGCATGCGCTGACTTCGTTGCCATTGCAGGAACGCTCCGCGGTGTTGCTTTGCTGCCAGCAGGGGCTGTCCCATGACGAGGCATCGCGCGTGCTCGACATTCCGCTCGGCACGCTCAAGACCAATGTGTTGCGCGGCCGTGAAAAGTTGAAGAAAATGTTGGCGGCGTGGAAATGAATATGGAGCCGGGCATCACCGACGAGTGGCTGGATCGACAATTGCGCGAGGCCGCGCCCTATATTGAAGACGACGGCTTCACCGCGCGCGTCTTGCGACAGCTGCCGGCGCGGCAGCCCCGCGGGCAATTTCTGCGCACGTTTATTCTCGTCGGCATGAGCTCGCTGGCCAGCGCGCTGGCCTATGTTTTGTCCGATGGCGGGCGATTTGTCATTGTTGAAATGTTCAAACTGACGACGATCCCCACCATCTGGGTGCTCGCGTTCGCGCTTGCCACCGGCTTGTTGGTGATGGCCGGCGGCATTGTTGCGGCAACCTCGCGAACCGTTCAGTTCGAATCGTGATTTGCATTGTCGATCTTGCGCGGAACAGTAAGAGGATGCTTCGCAACATTCCAAGCGCCGCCTTAAAAGAGCTGGTCAAGCTTTCCGAACGCAAAGAAGCGCTCATGGCGCGAATCCAGGAGATCGATCGCGAAATGGTGCGCGTGCAGAACAGATTTGGCATTCCCATACGCGACACAGATCAGGCCGCGCCGGTGACTGTCTCGCGCGTTGCTCCCAAGCCGAGGAAGACGCGCCCGACGCGTTCCGCGCCGTAACGACAACCAATTGTCGCTACGGGATCTCGCAAAGCTTCCAGGACTGATGTAGCGGCGGTCTCCGACCACCGATCGCGATCAGAGATCGCAGCTATGGAGCAAGCGGCATTTTATGCTTCACAAGTAGTTGCTTCTTTGGTCGCATCGACAGTGCCTCAGCTGAAATAGTTGCGGAGTAAGGGAGCGATTTCTCCTGCGGTAGCGCCTCACTCCTATGAAAACGAAAAGCAAAGCCGGCGGATACATTCTACCAATGGGCGGAGCCGGCATTCTTCTTTTATCCGTAATGTTGAACGCGAGCCCCTGCGCTTCAGGCCAGACTTCAGGCTGCGTGCCGCCGCCGTCGAATCTGGTCAGTTGGTGGCCACTCGACCTCAACACCGATGACATTGTAAGCGGTAACAACGGGACGTGGGTTGGCAACCCGTCGTACTCCACCGGCAAGGTCGTTGATCAGGCAAGTTTCGATGGAATCTCTTATATCACGGTAGCGCCTCCGTCGTCGCTCGATATTACGTGTGATCAGGTCACGATTGACGGCTGGATTCATCCCATCGGGGTCTATACTAACCACAACGCCATCTACTTCGGCAAAACCGCCCCTGATCAAAACGATTACGTTTTATTTTTCGGCGTCGATGGGATCGCCGCGATCATTAAAACCGGCGGCACGGAACACCTTGTTCAAACGCAGTTTGCGCCGACACTCGACGATTGGACACATGTTGCGCTCACTTACGACGGCAGCATCATGCAGGTCTACGCCAATGGAACCCTGATTGGGTCGTTGGCGGTGACCGGGAACATCGACAACGACAATGTCGAATTCGCCATCGGCGGGCGGGCCGGTGGGTCTACCCAGCACGCATTTCCTTACTTCGACGGCCACATTGATGAAGTCGAAGTGTTCAATCGCGGGCTCAGTGCCTCCGAGATTGCCGCCATTTACTTCGCCGGCAGCTTGGGCAAGTGCAAAAACCCTGCGCCACAACCGCCGCCCGCGTGCTCTCCTGCACCGACGCCGACGCCCGCGCCGACCGCGACACCGACGCCGAGTCCTACTCCAACTCCGGAACCGACAGCGACTCCGACTCCAACTCCAAATCCTACCCCCATGCCGACACCCGCACCTCATGCCTATAACGCTCAGGTCCAGCCGCCGATTAATCCCGACGGGACCAGCGTATTTACGGTTAAGCGCGGTGTCGTCCCGGTGAAGTTCAGTCTCGCCGACTTCGGTAGTCCGACATGCGATTTACCACCGGCGACAATTGCCGTTACCCGCACTGCTGGAGCAACAACTGGAGCGGTGAATGAATCGCTTTACAGCATGGCGGCAGACAACGGCTCAAACTTCAAGATTGTCGGCTGTCACTACGAGTACAACCTTAATTCAGCCGCGCTGGGTGCGGGCACCTACAGCGTGGACATTAAGATCAACGATCAGGTTGTGGGCACCGCGATCTTCCAGCTGCAGTAGCCGCGCGTCCCGATCAGTCAGCTGCTACAGAGCTCGCGCGCCTGCTGGACATCGGCCGCGATCTGTCGCTGCAACGCTTCGACATTCTCGAATTTTTTTTCGGGTCTGAGATAGCGGACAAAGCGCACCTCGAGCTCATGGCCGTAAATGTCTCGGTTGAAGTCGAACAGATGAATCTCCAAAACGCGGTTCTTATCGCTGCTCACCGTCGGTCGGCAGCCGAGATTCACTACCCCGTGATATTTGACGCCTTCCAGCCACGCCTCGGCAAAATAAACGCCGTCGGGCGGAAATTGTTCGCTGTGTGCGCTCAGGTTGGCCGTGGGAAAACCGATTTTTTTTCCCAGATCGTCACCGTGCGTGACCGTCCCGAGAATGGTGTATTCGCGTCCAAGCATTTCTTTTGCTTTCGCGAAGTCGCCGTGTTCGATCGCCTGTCGAATGGCGGTGCTGCTGATGATCTCGCCATTCGTCACGACCGGCTGGACGCCGACGACATTGAAATCAAATTGCGCGCCAAGTTTCTTCAGCAGGTCGAGATTCCCGCGTCGATCTTTGCCAAAGGCCCATTCGTGGCCGACGCAGATTTCGCGCAACGGCTTCGAGTGAGCGACGAGTTGTTCCACGAATTGTTCAGGCGGCGTGGCGGCAAATTTTTTCTCGAACGTGATGACGAGCAGATGGCCCATGCCGAGATCGCGGATGAGCGCGATCTTGTGTTGCGTGGCGGTGAGAAGATGCGGAGCTGCCGCCGGACGCAGGACTTTTTCCGGGTGAGGATCGAATGTGACCACGACTGGTGTTCCCCGCCCTGCGCGCGCGTGCGCGGCCGAAGTTGAGATCACCGCCTGATGTCCGCGATGAACACCATCGAAGACGCCGATGGCGAGGAAAAGAGGGCCGGCCAACCGGGATAGCTCGGGGATTGAGCGGAGCGTTTCCATCACAAGAAATCCGAAATTCGAAATCCGAATATCGAAACAAATTCGAAATTCAAAATTCGAATGTCCGAAACGGATCCTGCCTCGCGAACGTGCTGTTTGAGAGTTTGAATTTCGGTGATTTTTGTGATCATGCTCCTCGCATCCTCGAGACTTCGGGCAAACTTAGGATTCGCTCTACGATTTCTTCACGTGGCGCAATTTTGATTTGATCGACCGTGACCGCATCGGCGACATCGAATCGGCCGGATTTGGTGCGGCGGAGCGAATGAAGATGCGCGCCGCAACCGAGGGCTGCGCCGATGTCGTGCGCATACGTGCGCACATAAAAACCTTTGCTGCAGAGGACGCTGAAGTCGATTTCGGGCAGCGTGATGCGATCGATGCTGTAGCGGTAAACATGAACCAGGCGTGGCTCGCGTTCCACCACCTTTCCCTGACGCGCGAGTTTGTAGAGGGGGACGCCGCCATGTTTTTTGGCCGAGACCATCGGCGGCAGTTGATAAAAGTCGCCCCTGAATTTTTCGAACACGGCGCGGATCTCGTCTTCAGTTAGCGGCGGGACTGTCCGCTGGTCGAGAATTTCACCTTGTCGATCTTGTGTGTCGGTCGTGACGCCGAGGACGAGCGTGCCGGTGTATTCCTTGTCCTCGCTCATGAGCAGGTCCTGCACTTTTGTACCGCGGCCGATGGTGAGGAGAAGCAAGCCGGTGGCAATGGGATCGAGCGTGCCGCAGTGGCCGACCTTTCTGATCTCGAGCTTGCGCCGGACCAGCGCGACCACGTCGTGCGAGGTCATGCCCTCGGCTTTATCGACGCGGAGGACGCCATCAGGCGTAGCGCTTGACGACGTCACAAGTTTCCTCCAAGACGCGCCGCCTCACCTCCGCGAGCGTGCCGCGGATGCGCGCCCCGGCAGCGAGTTTATGTCCGCCGCCGCCGAATTTTTCGCAGATGGTGCAAACATCCACAGCTGCAGTTTTGGAGCGCATGCTCACGCGCACCTTGCCATCGGTGAGCTCTTCAAAAAAAACCGCCGCGATGACGCCGCGAATGGCGCGGAGATGATCGATCAGCCCTTCATTGTCCTCGGGGATTACTCCGAGCTCGGCCGCTATTTTCAGGTCGAGCGCGAAACTTGCCACCTTCCCATCGGCATCGAACTGCATCGTGCCCAGCAGCTCGCGGAGCAGTTCGATCCGGCGGCGCGGATAATTTTCGTATGTTTTCTGACTGATCGCGCCAACATCGAGCCCGACGCGGACCAGCTCGGCCGCGACCTCGAATGTTTGCGCTGTCGTGTTCGGGTATTGAAACGAGCCGGTGTCAGTCGAAATCGCGACGAAGAGATTTTCGGCGATATCGCGATCGAGCGGCAGTTTCTCGCTCTTGATCAGCTGGAAAAGAATCTGTCCGGTGGCCGGCGCGCTGGGATCGATGTAAACGAGATCGCCGTAGCCGGGGTTGCTCACGTGATGGTCGATGTTGATCCAAAGCTTGGCCGAGCGGACCGCCTGCCCGGCCGTGCCGAGCCGGTTTTGAATGGCGGTGTCGAGCGCGACTGCAAGATCGACATCTTGCGGCTCGGCCGGCGGTTGGCTCATTAGTTCAGCCCGGGGAAGAAAGGAATATTTCTCCAGCATCCCCTCCTCGTTCCAAATGTGGACGTTTTTGCCGAGCTCTCGCAACGAGAGCCCGAGCGCGAGCTCGCTGCCGAGCGCGTCGCCGTCCGGCCGGACGTGGCCCAGAATGGCAATGGTGTCATGCGTGCGAAACGCCTGGCCGATTTCCGCAAAGCTCGAACGGCGCGCGCTCACTCGCTTTCACCGCGGGGAGTTTCCAGCTCCTGCAAAATCTCAATCACCCGCGCACCGCGTTTGATCGACTCGTCGAGATGAAAAACAAGGTGCGGGGTGTATTTCAAAACGACGCGCCGGGCGAGCTCGGCCTGTAAAACAGCTCGCTGGGTTTCGAGCTGCTCGATTACGGCCGGGCCGGCGCTTGCTCCGAGGACGCTCACGTAAACGTGCGGGTTCTTCAGGTCGGCGGTGACATCGACGTGATTGACGCTAACGAGGGCGCCTTCGAACGCGATCTCGCGCGCGATGATGGCGCTGAGCTCGCGCTTGACCACTTCGTTCACCCGCAAGAGTCGATGTTTCATGGGCAGAGCCGCGGTTACAAAGAGTTACAACGTTACAATGTGGAAGCGTTTCTTTTGTAACTTTGTAAGTTTTGTAACGATGTAAATGTTCAGAGCTTCTGCGCCACCGCTTCGAGCTGGTAACCTTCGATCACATCGCCGACCTGGTATTCGCTGAAATCCCCCAGCTTGATGCCGCATTCCAATCCCGAGCGCACTTCTTTCACGTCGTCCTGAAAACGGCGCAAAGTCGAAATACCGCCGTCGTAAACCGGCTGGCGCCGGCGCAGCACACGAGCGCGCGCGGCGCGCGAAATCCGGCCATCGGTCACGAGACAACCGGCGACGATGCCTCTGCTCAACTGGAACACCTGTTTGACCTCGGCGTGACCAATGATCGTCTCTCGGTGTTCCGGATCGAGCAGGCCGGCCATTGCTTCTTTGATTTGGTCGAGCAACTCGTAAATGATGCTGTAAAGCTTGACCTGCACGCCTTCGCGTTTCGCCGCCGGCACAGCCATGCTTTCGACTTTCACGTTGAACCCGACGACCACTGCTTCGGACGCGCTGGCCAGCAAAATGTCCGATTCGGAGATCGGGCCGACGGCTGAATGGATCATCTCCAAGTCCACTTTTTTGCTCTCGATTTGTTTGAGCGCGCCGACAATCGCCTCGACTGACCCCTGCGTGTCGCACTTCAGGACGATGCGCAAAACTTTCTTGCCGCCGAACCCCTCGAGCAACGTCTCGAGCGTCGCGCGCTGCGGCACGATCAATTTGTTGGCGCGCTTGGCTTCGAGTCGTTCGTCGCTCAACGCTCTGGCCGAACGCTCCGAGTCCATCACCAGAAATTCGTCACCTGCGTTCGGCAGTCCGGTAAACCCAAGCACCTTTACCGGTGTCGAGGGCCCGGCTTCCTTGATCTGCTCGCCGCTATCATCGATCAACGATTTCACCTTGCCCCAGTAATCGCCGCAGATGAACGGGTCGCCGATTTTCAACGTGCCTATTTGCACGATCACTGTGGCTGTCGGCCCGCGCCCGGCTTCCACTTGTGCTTCAATCACGGTGCCGCGCGGAGTAGCTGTGGGCGAGGCCTTGAGTTCCATCACTTCGGCCTGTAATGCCATCATCTCCAGCAGGTGATCGAGGCCCGTGCCACGCGTCGCCGAAACCGGAGAAATAATCGTCTCACCGCCCCACTCTTCCGGCGTGAGTTCGTGCTCCTGGAGTTGCTTTTTCACCTTGTCGATGTTCGCTCCGGGCAAATCGATCTTGTTCAGTGCGACCATGATCTTCACGTGCGGCGCGGCCTTGGCGTGGTTAATCGCCTCGAGCGTTTGCGGCATGATGCCGTCGTCGGCCGCGATCACCAGCACCACGATGTCGGTCACGTTCGCGCCGCGCGCGCGCATCGCTGTAAACGCCGCATGACCGGGCGTGTCGATGAACGTGATCTTTGTGCCCTTGTGATCGACTTGATACGCTCCGATGTGCTGAGTGATCCCGCCCGCTTCGCCCGCCGCCACTCGCGTCTTGCGGATCGCATCGAGGAGCGAAGTTTTGCCGTGATCGACGTGGCCCATGAACGTGATGATCGGGCCACGCGGCTTGAGTTCTTCTTTTTTGGCGATGACGGGCGGCGGCGGCGCGACCACCGGTTGCTCGACCTTGTGAACGCCGCCGCCTTTTTCGCGGCGTTCCTTTTCCAGAACGAACCCGTGGCTCTCCGCGATCTTCGAGGCGATGTCGGGCTCGATCGTCTGATTGATGTTGGCAAAAATGTTGAAGTTCATCAGCTCAGCGATGAGCTGGTGCGGTTTCAACCCGAGTGCGCTCGCCAATTGTTTCACGATGATCGGCGGTTTGATGTGGATGACATTTTGCGCTTCGGCCTTCTCTTCCTCCGGCGCTTCGGGCGTTGCGGCCGCCTCTTCCACTCCGGCTGAAGCGGGTTCTGGTTGCGCCGGCGCGACTGGGGGCGGTGGCGCGACAACTGATTTGTCGATCTTGGGCGGCTCGAGAATCCGCGAGATCGGCGGAAGAATCGTCTTTTTCTTTTTTACCTCGCCGTCGGGCTGCGTCTTCTTCGCCGGCTTGGCGTCGATCAACGAGACGCTCGCCTGCTGTAGCGTTGCTGGCGGCGCTTTGGGCGCTGTAGGCGCGGCCGCGGCCGGTGGTTCGACCTTTTTTGCCGCTGCTGGTGCCGCAGGCGCTCGTTGCAATTTTGCCGCGGCGGTCTTCTTCGCCTGTTTATCCTTGGCCGGCGCGGCGGGCTTGCGAACAGCATGCGCCTTCGGCTTGGCCGCGCTGGTTTTGCGCGCCGCCGGTTTCTTGGTCGTCTTGGTTGGCATTGCCGTTCAACCTTTTCATGGCTCAAGCGCTTTGGGCTGAGCCAACTTTTTCTTCTGCACCCTGCTTTTGCACCGCTTCGTGAATTTCGCGTGCCTTGGTTTCGTCCACCGCCAGAATGTCGATCAAATCCTGCACATCGGCATCACGCAAGCCTTCCAGATTAGTAAACCCGGATTTTACGAGCGTGACCGCCTGTTCGTCACTAATCGGCAACGCGCTCGCGAGCGTCTGCGCCGCTTGCGCGACCTTTTGCTCGACCGCGGTGGTCGCCGAGGTGTCCTTGTCGATGTTAATTTCCCATCCAGTCAGCCGCGAGGTTAGCCGCGCGTTCTGTCCCTTTTTCCCGATCGCAAGCGAGAGCTGATCTTCGTCCACGGAAATCTGGGCACTCTTCTTTTCTGGGTCGAACACGATATTTTTCACTTTCGCCGGCTTCAGCGCTTCGAGCACGAACTCCTTCCGATCGGAGCTCCACCGGATGATGTCCACCTTTTCGTTGTTTAGCTCGCGCACGATGTTCTTTACCCGGGAGCCGCGCATTCCAACGCACGCGCCGACCGGATCGACTTTTTCATTCGCGCTCCAGACCGCGATCTTGGTCCGATAACCGGCTTCGCGTGCGATGCCGCGGATCTCAACCGTGCCGTCGGCGATCTCGCTCACTTCGAGTTCGAAAAGGCGCCGGACAAAATTCGGATGACTGCGCGAGACGATAATCTCCGGACCACGGATTCCATTGTCGACGGCCACGACATACGCGCGCAAGCGGTCGCCCACGTTGTAATCTTCCACCACCACGCGCTCCCGCTGCGGCATGACCGCTTCGAACTTGCCCAGATCGAGAATCACATCGGACCGATCGAAGCGTCGCACGGTGCCGCTTACGATCTCGCCGGCGCGATCTTTGAACTCCTCGTAAATCATTTCCTTCTCGACCTGCCGGATGCGCTGCATCATCGCCTGCTTGGCGGTTTGCGCCGCGATCCGGCCAAAATTCTTGGGCGTAACTTCCAACTCGACCGTGTCGCCGACTTTCGCGTTCGGATCGATCAGGCGCGCCTTGGCAAGCGAGATTTCGTCCTGCGGGTTGGTCACGGTCTCGACGACCAGCGGCTTGGCCAACGCGCGGATCACGCCGGTGGTCGGGTTGATATCGATACGCAGGTCGCGCGACACGCTCACGCTCTTTTTCGAGGCCGAGAGCAGCGCGTTCGAAACCGCCTCGAGCAGGATCTCGCGTTTAATTCCGCGCTCCCGCTCCAGGTAATCAAGCATCGCTATCAGTTCCGCGTTCATAAAACATCCAGTCCGCAGACTAAAAAGAGTGGGACGCTCACTTCCCACTCCCTCCAGCCGCGGACTCGAGCCCTACTGTAATTTTCCCAGTGCGTTGCGTCAAGCGGCTCTGCTGTCTCGTGAGGCGATGCGGCGCCTGCCCTGAGCCAAGCTGAGCGGGTCGAGTGACGAACCGCTGGGAGAAGAAACCCAAAATTCGAATATCGCATTCACGGCTCCGACCGAAGCGAAGTCGGAGGGCAGAGCTGATTGGGCGGCTGCATGACCTAAGCGATCCACGGCGGCACGCAATAGCCGTTGCAAGGTTGGGCTGCTGCGGGACAATCAGCCCATGTCGCGGGTTCCTGCGTGGCTGCTGGTGACGACGATTGTTTGGGCGGCGATTTATTTGCCGGCGCTCGGGTTGTTCGAGATCAAAGGCGAGGAAGGCCGGCGGATTTTGCCGGCGGTCACGATGCTGGAGACCGGCAATTACGTCGTGCCGAAAGTCGGCGGGATGCCGTACTTCAGTAAGCCGCCGCTGGTGAATTGGCTGATCGCCGGCTCATTCAAAATCTTCGGCGCTCGCAATGAATGGACGGCGCGGTTGCCGTCGGCGCTGTGTGTCCTGGCGGTCGCGCTTGCGTTTGTGACCGTCGCGCGCGCGAGTCTCGGCAACCGAGGATCGACAATCGCAGCGCTCGTTTGGTTGACGAATCTGGGGATGCTCGAAAAAGGGCGGCTCATCGAGATCGAAGCGCTTTACGTGTCGCTGTGCGCGCTCGCCATTATTTTTTGGGTGAGTTGGCGGACGCAAAAACGGTCGCCGTGGCTGACCTGGACGGGGCCGTGGATTTTTCTTGGGCTTGGCTGGCTCGCCAAAGGTCCCACGCTGCTCGTGTTTTTCTACGCTGTCGTGCTGGCCGTGCTTTGGCAAAGCGGGACCGCGCCTCAAATAAGCAGTCAGCAATCAGCGATCAGCAATCAGCATTGGCGCGCATTATTTCATCCGGCGCATTTTGTCGGCATTCTTATCATGCTCGGAATTTTCGCGGCGTGGGCGGTGCCGTTTTACGAAACGATGCTGCGCTGGCGGCCGATGGATAAATGGTCGGGG
>JBHEMD010000158.1:0-36594 GCA_046262735.1 Chthoniobacterales bacterium
GAAAGCGCGCCACTCTGGCGGCGGCGGCACGCACATGATCGCACGCTTGAAACCGGGCGCGACGATCGCCGAAGCGCAATCCCAAATCGACGCGCACAACGCCGCCGTCGAAGAAGACAATCCGGAAGCGAAGATGATGGCGGAAGCGGGTTTCGGATCACTCGTTAGGCCATTGCATGCGGAGCACGTCCGCTCGATTCGTCCAACCCTTTTGCTGATGCAGGCTGGGGTGTTTTTTCTTTTGCTCATCGGAGCGGTCAATCTGGTCAACCTCCTTCTGATTCGTGCGAGTGGCCGCGCGAAAGAAATGGCGATTCGCCAATCAATGGGTGCGAGTCGCGCGCATGTTGTGAGACAGGTAATGATCGAAACCGTTCTCCTGACTTTTGTGGGCGGACTGCTCGGGCTCATTGTCGGAACCTGGGGAATTCGGCTGCTCGAAGGTCTGGGCGCGGACCGTTTGCCACTCGGCGCCCACATCGCGTTCGATGGCTGGCTCGCGTTGATCGGCCTCGTGGGTGCAATTTTTCTCGGAATCGTCATCGCGGTGCCGATCTCGTGGTTCAACCTGAGCACTCATCTGGCGCATGCACTCCAATCGGAATCACGCGCCGGCACGATTAGTCGTGCCGCGCAAAGGCTGCGCCACGGATTCATCGTCGCACAGATTGCGCTTGCATTTGTCTTGCTCGCGGGCGCGGCGCTGCTCGGTCTGAGCTTGAAAAAAGCGATGGCGGTTTCGCCAGGATTTCGCCCAGATCACGTT
Source organism: Chthoniobacterales bacterium (assembly GCA_046262735.1). GTDB lineage: Bacteria > Verrucomicrobiota > Verrucomicrobiia > Chthoniobacterales > UBA10450 > AV17. Next base: position 767 of record JBHEMD010000158.1, read on the forward strand.
CTCACCGGCGAGTGCACCGTCTCCTGGGATCTGCAGCGGGAGCGAGTTGGCATCGTCGATCGTTTGCTCGAATCCATCCGCCAGCAACCGGGAGTCGCCGCTACCGGAACGATCACGAATATTCCGCTGAGCGGCGACAGCGGCAAAACCGCAGTCATACCTAAGGGCTATGTCCCACTGCCGGGTCAATCAGTTCACGGACATTATTCCTACGCCGTTCACGGCGATTACTTCTCGACCCTCGGCATTGACCTGCGCGAAGGGCGGTTCCTCACCTCGGCCGATTCTCATCGCGCGGAACGCGTCTGTGTGGTGGACGAAGAGTTGGCCCGGCGTTACTGGCCTAATGGCGGCGCGCTCGGCCAAAGAATCGCGCTTGGCGATGAAAAAGACGACGCGCAGCTGTTTAGCGTTGTCGGAGTGGTCGGCGCTGTGAAGCAAGCCGCGCTCACCGAAGCGCAGGGACAAGGCGCGGTTTACTTGCCTTATGCTTATCGCGATAACGAAAGTATTTTCATCGTCACGCGCACGAGCCAGCGCCCGGAAGCGTTCGCTGAGACACTGCGCAAGTTGGTGCGGGCAGCGCATCCCGCACTCGCAGTCGATAACATTCGCTCCATGGAGACGCGCATCGCCGATAGTCTCGTCGCGCGCCGTTCGCCGGCGTTGCTTGCGGGAATTTTCGCCGGCGTCGCGTTGCTGCTGGCGGCGATTGGAACATATGGCGTTCTCAGTTACGCCGTCGCGCAACGCACGCGCGAGATCGGCATTCGCATGGCGCTCGGCGCGCAGCGCGAACAGATCGGCGCGCAATTTCTCTCGTTGGGACTGCGACTTGTCGTCGCGGGAACTCTCCTCGGTTTGTTGGGGGCATGGCTTGCCGGAAAAGCGATGCAAACAGTCTTGTTTGACGTACCGCCACTCCAGTTGGCGATCCTCCTCGGCACTGCCGCGATCATGAGTGCGGTATCGCTGGTCGCCTGTTTCATCCCCGCGCGCCGCGCCACGCTTGTCGATCCGGTGCAGGCACTGCGGGCTGAATAATTAATCAATGACCGAAATGCCTTCGCTCGCGGTTCGTTGTGCGTAGAGTTCGCTGAGGCGTCTGGTCATTGCGCCGATCTTGCCGTCGCCGATAACACGGTTATCGAGCTGAACTACGCCGGCGAGCTCGCCCATCGTGCCGGTGCAAAACATTTCGTCAGCGCCGTAAACGTCGACCAGCGAGAGATCAGTTTCGACGCAGCGGATTTTTTCGGCGGCGCAGATTTCAATCACGGTCACGCGAGTGATTCCTTCCGGACAGGCGACGACTTTGCTGGTGGCGAGATCGCCGCTTGCTCGCGATTTATCGGAGTTGCGCACGATGAAGACGTGGGTCGCGTTCGTCTCCGCGACGCAGCCGCAGGTATCGAGCATGAGCGCGTCGTCGGCGCCGGCATTGTTTGCCTCGATCTTGGCCAGGATCGAGTTCAACAGATTGGCGTGATGAATTCGGGCGTCGAGCACTTCGGGCGGCGGACGGCGCACCGATGCGGTGATCAACTTGATGCCGCTCTTTGCGTAAACCGGCGCCTTGTGCTCGGCGAGAATGATCAGGCTTGGCCCGCTTTGATTAAGGCGCGGGTCCATTCCGGAAGTGATTTTCACGCCGCGGCTGAGCGTGAGCCGGATGTGCACGCCGTCCCGCATTTTATTTGCGTGGAGCGTGCGTTTGATCTCCTCGACGATGTTTTCGCGCGGTGGAAGATCGACGAATGAGAGCGCACGGGCGGAACGTTCGAGCCGGTCGAGGTGCTCGTGCAATTTGAAAATGCGCCCTTGGTAAAGCCGCAACCCTTCCCATACTGCGTCCCCACCCTGCACCGCCGAATCGAACGGACTGACGCCCGCTTTGTCGCGATGGACGAGCCGACCATTGATGTTGACGATTAGGTCGCGATTCTTGGGATTAAATTTCTGCAGCATTTCCTCTCATGCTCCTGCTCCCAATCGATGTTCATAAAGCCGCTCATAACATTCGCGGCAACGCTCTTCGATTTGCCGCAGCCGCTCGGGCACTGCGCCGTCGCTCAGCTTGTAAGGCTGAAACGATGTCGATTCTGCCACCTCCGCATACCAATGTTTCGCCCATATGCCGTCGGTCTCGCGCAAACCGGGCGGCCAGGTCAGCATCGCTTTGTCGAACTCGACGCCGATTGCTTCGCAGAGCAACCGCAACGTGCACTCCGGATTTTGTAAAACGTCGCTCGCATCGATCACTGGCGGTAGGGACGCCGCGCTGCGGCGCTCCGAGCCGGAGTGGCGGTTGCGGACATCGCGGCGCGATGTCCCTACCACAAAGTCAAAAAGCTCGCATTGCTGAACGAACCCGAGATCTTCCAACGCCGGGTCAGGGTTCTTTTTGATGTAGGAGAGAATGACTTCGCGCGGGTCGCGGATGAGAAAACAGTTTGTAAGATCGACAATCCACTGCCGGCCGACCTCGGGCAGGAGATGATGGGTCATGTGCTTTTGGAAAAAGATGCGTTTTCCCGACGGGATCGGCTCTTTGGTCAGGCCGGCCGCAACTTTTCGCCAATCGGTTTCGCCGGTGGCGATCACTTCTTCCGCGCCGGGATGCCTTTTGCCGGTGCGCTCCAGGTAATAAGCGTATAACGGCTCATCCATGACGAGGGTGTCGGCGCGATTGCCCCAGGCGCGCATCATCGCGGTGGAGATATTGCGCGGGCCCGACCACATGGCGATTCGGACCGGCTCGGAAGTTGTGGTCACCCGCCCAGCCTAATCCAAGCCGGCGATCAGGAGGAAAATTTTCCGTAAACCGCGATCAAGGGATAGAAACAACGGTTCTTGCTGTAGTAATCGCTGACGAAACCGTTCTTGGTGCGGATTTCGACATGACCGCGACCGCCGTAAACCAGGACCGCTCCTAATGGCGCAGCGTAAGGATCGCGGACCGGCAGCTTTTGGAATCCATAGACGCGGCTCAATTCCTCGCCCGCTTCATAGGCATACGCCGACTGGGGATAAGAAGTGACGGCCCCGGCAGCGGTCAGCGCCTCTTTCACATAGTGCCAGCATTGGGCGCGGGAATGCGCGTTGGCGCGCTCCTGGGCGATGGTAGCCGCGCGCAAGAGTTTCGGATCGATTCTCGGATCGATTTTCGCCACTGGATGCACAATCGGCACCCGCCAATAGCGGCGAATCACGCGCACCGAAGTGATTTTGCCCGAAGCATCCTTGTAAACGAACTTTTTTGTCTCCGATTTGACCAGGCCTTCCGCCCGGGCGGTGTGCGCCAGAACGAGCAGCGCGCAGGCAGCAATCAAGCGAAGACTTCGACGCGGTGGCACGACCAACTTAATTGCAGGCTACGTGCCAAAAGGCAATGCCTTTTCAGCGGCGATGGTTGCCTGCTTTCTGTTGAAATTTTAGCGCGACCGGGGGAACCACCACGTCCCGAAACTACGAATCCATTAGTGAACGTATTTGCCTGTGCCGGTGCCACTTCAGCACCACAAACCGGCCCGCGCGCAACGACTCGTCCATGAAGCGATTGCTAATTACCGCCACTCTTGTCTGGTGCTTGGCGGTACAGGCTTCGGCGGGGGAACAATCGGTCCTCGCTCGGGTGACGGTTTATTGGCCCGGTGAAGGCGGGATCCTCGCCTGTTCCAATGGGGCCCGGCTGCGGCCAGGCCACTGCGCGGTCGATCCACAAAAGATCCCCTACGGCAGCAAAGTTTATTTTCCCGATGGCCCGTGCGTGGCGGTCGATACCGGGCCGGCGGTTGTGAACCGCAAAGCCGCGCGCCTCTCCGGACGCAATGCGCGCGAACGCGGCGCACTGGTGATCGATCGTTTTTTCGAGACAAAAGCGAAAGGCCTCGCCTGGGAACGTGAGCATCCGCATTTCATGACTTTGCGAGTGGTCTCGCGACGTTCGTCAGCACGCCCTCATCCGGAATCGATCGCGGGACCCCGGCCGGATATAAAGCGTGTTGCACAAGCGAACAGTCCTCCGCCGGTCGCGCAAGCTGAGGCACCGGCACCGGTCAGGCACGCCGGTGCGGGACTCCCGGTCGCGCTCACGCAAAACGATTCAATCGGTGCGATCGTGTTTAGAAATCCAGCGCAATCGCTCGTCAGTGCGCCGCCCTCCTACCATCGCCGGCGATTCGCCGCCGGCGCAAAGGACGAAATCGAAGTTCCGCCGCCAAGTTGCACGACGACAACGCCGCGGCGATCACGGCTCACGTAGCCGCAGCCGAGGACGACAATCGACAACTGCCGGCGTGCTGTAGAGGCTGCCCTCTTCAGCGGCAGTCACTACGACTTCGTGAAAACCCCAATGAGCGGCCGCGGTGAGGGAATCTTCGATTTGAAATCGCTCACGAATCCGTCACGGGTGCGAATCTCGACATGCCCGGCCGCTTTCCTATCGCCATACACCAGCACCGAGCCGACCGGCGCCTGAAATGGATCGCGCACCGACAATTTCTTGAATCCATAAGAGCTCACCAGCTCCTGCGCAGCTTGCTTGGCATAAACCGTTTTCGGATATGAGTTCACCGCGCCCGAGGCGAGCAACGCCTCCTTCACGTAATGCCAGCAGCGCTCGCGCGAATGCGCATGCGCGCGCTCCTGCGCGATGCTGGCGGCGCGCAGCAACTTTGGGTCAACGCTGCGATCGACCCTGCCCAGCGGATACTGCTTGCCGAGGGCATACTTGATTTTCTTCGGGAAATACTTCGAGATGACGGACGCCGACTGTTTCTTTCCGCTTGCGTCGGTGAAGCTAAACTGCGTCTTGGTCGAGCTGACGACGGCGGCATGCAGCGCCGTTGCGCTCAAGAAAGAGCAGCTGAGGACGATTTAAAGTGAGGTATGGGGGCTCCTTTTTCGCATAAAGAGCGCCTCCTATCGAGCAGATGGCCTGCCCCCGCAAGCGCTTTTTGCTGAAAAATGCAGATTTTTTCCAGGCTATGGAAACACCCGACCGGCAGTCCCCTTCGAGCCTAAAGTGAGCCGGCAAGCTGCACCATTCGGGCGCGCATTTTCTCGTCAGGCAAACGGCCGAAGCCCCCGCGCATATTATCTTCGAGATGCTGCGGGTTGCCGGTCGCAGGAATGGCGCACGTCACCGCCGGATGCGCGACGATCCATTTGAGGAAGAACTGCGCCCACGAGCGACAATCAAATTGCGCTGTCCATTCCGGCAACGGTTTCGACCGGACCCGGCTGAAGAGATTGCCGCCGCCGAATGGACGATTGGCCAGCACCGCCACTTGTCGATCTTGCGCCAGAGGAAGAAGCCGCGTCTCGGCGCCGCGCTCCATGATTGAGTAATTGATCTGAAGAAAGTCGAGTTTCTCTCGGCGCAACACTTTCTCCACCTCAGGGTGGGCGCCCGTGCTGGAATGCGTGATGCCGATGTAGCGAAACCGCCCCTGCGCTTTCCATTCACGCATCGTCGCGAGTTGCGTATCCAGATCGAGCAGATTGTGCACCTGCATCAGGTCGATCCGCTTGGTTCGGAAACGCGCCGTCGAGCGCTCCATTGATTCGATTCCAGCCTGTTTGCCGTGCGTCCAGACCTTGGTCGCGAAAAATAGCTTGTCGCCAAGGCCGAGGTTTGCCGCGAGCGTGCCGATCACTTCCTCGGAGCGGCCATACATTGGCGACGAATCGATCACGCGCCCGCCCAGTTTTACGAACGATGCTAATACCGCCCCGAGCTGCTTCTCGTTCTCGACCGTAAGATCGACGTCGAACACCTGCCACGATCCCAGCCCGATCACGGGCAATTTTTCGCCGGATGACGGAATACTACGTAACAGCATCTCGGATGATTCGTTCGCCGCCCTCGAATCCAACGGCAAGAGTAATCCGGCCGCACCTGCGGCGATCATACGAGTCGCTTTACGCCGCGTCATCTTTGTCATTCCAACCGGAGTGGAGGAATCTCTCACTGTTCTTTGATTAACAATAAGAGATGTCTCGCCTACGCTCGACATGACAAACACAACATGAACACAACTCGCCGCCATTTCATCAAAACTTCCGCGGCTGCTGGCGGCGCCGTTGCCTTCGCTTCAGGATCGACATCTCTTTTCGCGGACAAACCAGTGAAGCCTTTGCGCATCCTTATCCTCGGTGGGACCGGATTCACGGGCCCGTATCAAGTTCAGTACGCGCTCAAGCGCGGACACAAGATCACGGCGTTCAACCGCGGCAAAACACACCCCGGCGAATTGCCGAAGGAAGTCGAGCAATTGATTGGCGACCGCAGCGGCCAGCTCGATGCGCTGAAAGATCGGCAATGGGACGTTGTTATCGATAATCCGACCTCAGTCCCGGTGTGGGTGCGTGACGCGGCGCAAATTCTCAAGGACCAGGTCGAACGCTACGTCTTCATCTCCACCATTTCTGTTTACGCCGACACGAGCAAACCCGGCGTGGACGAGAGCGCTCCGCTCGCTAAATACACCGGCCCCGATCCAATGAAGGAATCGCGCGAGAGCATCATCGCCTCGAAGTTCGCCCTTTACGGCCCGCTCAAGGCGCTGGCCGAAGCCGAAGCGGAGAAATGGTTTCCTGGCAAAACCTTGATCGTTAGACCGGGGCTGATCGTCGGTCCGCGCGACGAGACTGATCGGTTCACTTACTGGCCGGTGCGCGTCGATCGCGGCGGGGAAGTCCTCGCGCCGGGCGAGCGGAGTGATCCGGTGCAATTCATCGACGCGCGCGATTTGGCCGAATGGACCATCCGCATGGTCGAGAATGGCGAGACTGGAATTTACAATGCCATCGGCCCGGAGAGGAAACTCGGCATCGGCGAGATGCTTCACGGCATCAAGAACGTGAACAAATCGAACGCCAGTTTCACATGGGTTAGCGCTGATTTTCTTGAGCACCAAAAAGTCGCTCCCTGGTCGGACATGCCGGTTTGGTTGCCGCCTCGCGGAGAAGAAGCCGGGGCCAATCAGGTCAGCAACAAACACGCAATTGCGAAAGGTCTCATCTTCCGTCCGTTGCCCGAAACCGCGCGCGATACCCTCACCTGGTTCAAATCATTGCCGCAAGATCGACAATCACATTTGAAGGCCGGTCTTTCTCCCGAACGCGAAGCCGAAGTTCTCGCCTTGTGGAAAAAACGTAAGTTGTAGCGGCGTTGTGCGATGCGGCGCGGCCCAAGAAGCGAGTGACTCAATGCCTTCGTGCGCAGAACCAACAGCGTATCGCGCGCCATCGCAAAGCTGGCAAAATGACAGAGTTCAGTGGCGACATTGAAATGGACATTGCGCGTTGAACTGGGGCCGGAGCTGAAGGGCGCGATTCTGCGGATCAGACTCGCTGGCCAGCCGGGCGGCTTCGGAGGGGGACCTTTTTAGACGGCGCTCGTTCGCGATGAAAATCCGGTGACGGCGCGGGTTTCTGAAATTATAATCGCCGCCACTGAAGGGGCCTTTTTGGGTATGGCGGTAAAAACGGAAAAAGAACTGAGCGACTCGCTGCGTAGCCATTGGTTGAAAGCGGTGGCGGCAATCGAGCTGCGTAATTTCGGGTACGCGATCTCTTTGTTGCAGGACGTTTTGCGGAAGGAACCCGAGTTTCTGACCGCGCGCCAGCTGTTGCGCCGGACCGAAGTGAGCAAAAACAAAGCGACGAAGAAAAGCCGGTTCAATATTTCAACCGCGGCGATCACCGTCATGAAAGCGCAGCGCGAAGGCAAAAAGGATCCGGCGCGCGGGGTGGAAATGATCGAGAAGGTTTTGGAGGAGGAACCTTACAACCGCCAGGCCAATCTGGCTCTGAAGGAAGCGGCCATGGCTGCGGGCTGGCCGGACATCGCGATCTTCGCGCTGCGGACGCTGCTCGAAGACAATCCGCGCGACCTCAAGGTCCTGCACGACCTTGGCCGGCTGCACCACGAGCTCGGTCAAAACGAGGAGGCGGTCGAGGTTTACACCCGGATCAGCGAGATCGATCCGCTCGACGCCGAAGCGCTCCGGCTGGGCAAGGATGCGTCGGCCCGCGCTTCCATGGCCAGTGGTGGCTGGACCGAGGCGGCCAGTTATCGCGATGTTCTCAAGGACAAGGAGATGGCTATTTCGCTCGAGCAACAGAGCCGGATGAAGTTGAGCGACGAATCGCTCGATCAGCAAATCGCCGAGACCTACACGCAGCATGAGGCCCAGCCCGAGAATGTCGATCTTGCGCGGCGCCTGGGCGCGTTGAACGAACAAAAAAACGATCTCGAGACGGCGATCGGCTGGTACCAATACGCCGCCGACCTGACTAAAGGCACCGACGCCGGCCTGGTGCGCAGGGTTTCCGATTTACGGATGAAAGCTTTCGAGCGCGAGATCGCCGACTACGAGCAATTCCTCGCCGCCCATGGCCCCGAGCACCAATTGCACGCGCAAAGAACCGAGGAGCTGCGCAGTGCTAGGCAAAAGCGGGCTGAACTATTGATTGCAGACGCGCGGACAAGGGTGGAGCGCAATCCGACCGACCTGCAGTTGCACTTTGAGCTTGGCGAGCATCTGCTTAACGCCGGTCGGTTCCGTGAAGCCGTGCCGGAGTTGCAACGCGCACGCCAAAACCCACATGCGCGGCTCAAAGCGATGAACCTGCTTGGACGCTGCTACAGTGAGCTGGGCATGTTCGATCTGGCCGCTCGACAATTGGAAGAGGCCGCGAAGGAAATCATGGTGATGGACGGGACGAAAAAGGAAATCGTTTACAATCTGGGATCAGTTTATGAGCGGATGGGTCAGCCGGACAAATCGCTCGATTGCATGAAGCAGATTTACGAGGTCGACTACGGCTACAGGGATGTGGCCGAGCGGGTTGAAAGCTCCTACGAGCAGAAGATGCCATAAAAATCCCGCGATCTCGCGTCGCGGTGGAACTGATTAGCCGGGCGTCAGGCGCGGTTCGGCACGTCCGCCTGAGGGCGAAGAAGCGAAATTGAGGTTGCCAGGCGATGACGCCGGCACTCAACCTGAACACACTATGAAAAATCAGATCACGATAACTTCAAGATTGACGATCGCTGCGATCATCGTCGTTGCATTTGCCTTCGCGCAAAGCGTCTCCGCGCTGGATTTGTTCCCAAAAAGGTCGCCCAGTCCGGCCAAGGCTGCGACGACCAAAACGGAAACAGGCGCTGGTAATTTGAGCGCCAAGGACAAAGCGTTCATGAAGAATGCGGCGAAAGGCGGGATGATGGAAGTAGCGATGGGAAAAATGGCGGAACAAAACGGCCAGAGCCAGGATGTAAAGGCCTTCGGTAAACGAATGGTGGCCGATCACTCCAAGGCGAATAACGAACTGATGGCCCTGGCCGAGAAAAGAGGCGTTAAACTGCCGACCGAAAAACCGGCGGAGAAGTGGACCTCAGACAAGAATTACATCGATGCGATGGTGAAAGACCACGAGAAGGATCTGGCTGAGTTCCAGGACGAAGCCAGCAAGGGAAACGATCCTGACCTGAAGAAGTTCGCCGACCGCACGGCCAAGATCGTCCAGAAACACCTCGATCTCGCCAAGGAAACACAGGGCAAGCTGCAATAACACGCGGTTTGTTTTCGCAGGCGGCACGCGCAGAGTTGCGTGCCGCCTTCTTTTTTGGGCAAGCTGAGCTCGGCCAATGCGAAAGACCAAAATCATTTGCACGCTCGGGCCGGCGACAGAGAAGACTGAGATACTGCGCCGTCTCATCGCCAAGGGCGCGGACGTTTTTCGCCTAAACATGAGCCATGCCTCGCGCGACTGGGTGCGCGAGGTCGTCCCGCGCATTAGGCGACTCGCCGACGAACTTGGCCGGCCGGTCGGCATCCTGTTCGACACTCAGGGCCCGGCCATTCGAACCGGACCGCTCGCGGCGCCGCTCGAATTGAGTAAAGGCGATATTCTGGAGTTCAGGGTCGCTGGCGTTCCGGCGTCGCAACCAAAATCTGTTGAAGTAAACTACCGCCGCTTCGCCGCGGACCTCAAGCGCGGTGAGACCGTGCTCGTTGATAACGGCCTGATCAAGCTGACGGTGGTGGAGAAGGATAAACGCCGCGTCCTCTGCAAAGTGCTGACTCCGGCCACGCTCGGTTCGCGCCGGCACATCAATCTGCCCGGGGTGCACGTCAGGCTCCCCGCCTTGAGCAAAAAGGACATTGCCGATGTTGCCCTTGGGGCCGAATTGGGAGTTGAGTTCGTAGCGTTGAGCTTCGTGCGCGAACCGGCTGATCTCGCGCAGCTTCGGCGTCTTTTGACCCGGCACAAAAGTAAAGCGCTCGTGCTGGCGAAGATCGAGGATCAGGCAGCGGTGCACTCGATCGAGGCGATCATTGCTCGAGCCGACCTCATCATGGTGGCGCGCGGCGATCTCGGCATCGAAGTCCCAATGGAAGAACTGCCGATTATTCAGCGGCGGATCGTTAAGAGCTGTATTCGTTTGGGCAAACCGGTCGTGGTCGCGACGCATCTGCTCGAATCAATGATCACCAATCGGGTGCCGACACGCGCCGAGATCACCGACATCGCCAACGCTGTATTCGAACAAGCCGATGCAATCATGCTCAGCGGCGAAACCACTCTCGGGCATTATCCGGTCGAGTGTGTCGAGGTCCTCAATCGCGTCGCGGTGCGGATCGAACGCAGTGGCGGCGCGGATTACGCGCGCAATGCGATCCTCGAAGATGAGCGGCAGAAAACGGTAAACTCCGCCGTCGTGCTCGCCAATTCGCTCCCTGGCGCCAGGCTCATTGTTTTCACGCGTCACGGCACGATGGCGCGCCACGTTTCCAATTTGCGCCCCCAACACGCGCCAATATTCGCCTTTAGCGCGAGCGAAGAAGTACGGCGGCAGATGTCGATCCTGTGGGGCGTGTGCCCGATTTGCATCGACTTTTCCGACGAACCGAATGCGACCATCGAAACGGCGGAGAAATATTTGCGCCAAGGCCGACTGACCCGTCCGGGCGACCCCCTCGTCATTATCACCGACTTGCAAGCCGGTACCGAGCGCCTCGACTCCGTCCAACTGCGCCGCGCAAAATAGAAGCGCTGATCACTGATCACGTCACCTCTTCGGGGTGATATTTTTGCCAGTATCTGACTGCGGCGGGCACGGCCATGTAGCTTGCGTCCGCCAGCTCATAGCTTTCGATGTCGGCATTTGTCGCGCCGCCCGCGCGCAGCTCGGCGTGCTCGTGCTCGGCAAATTCGCGACGCAATTGTTCTTCGTCCGCGCCGCTCCGAATCTTCTCCCGGAACCATTCCGACCAGCGCCGGACGCGCGCGTCCAACGCATCGAGATATTGCGAGATGGAACTGTCGATCTTGCCGAAGTGGGGAAGGTAAAGATTTGCGGCATTTAGAGCGCGGATCCGAGCGATCGATTCGAGCCATGATTCGATGTGCAATTCCGGCGGTACGAACGGAGGAATCGGCGGACCGCACCCGATGCGGACACCGGCGACGTCGCCGCCGAAAACGTTGTTGGCCCAGTGATAAATGTGATGGTGGCTAGCGTGCCCTGGCGTGGCGAGCGCGCGCACCTCGAAGGGCGGGACGCGAATCACTTCGTTGTCTTCCACGATCCTGACTCGCTCCCCTCGAACAGGCGCGATGCGGCCCCATAGTTTTTCCATCTGATCGCCGAAAATCCGCGTCGCGGACTGGATCAGTTTTCGCGGGTCGATCAGGTGTGACGCGCCGCGGGGATGGACGTAAACGATCGCGTTTAGCTCAGCAAAGCGAAAAGCGGCGCCGGCATGATCGAAATGAATGTGGCTGAGAAAAACGTGACGGACATCTTCCGCCCCAAAGCCGGCCTTACCAAGATCGACAATCACATTATCGAAGGTCGATTCCGGGCCGGTATCGAAAAGCGCGATGCCCTCGTCGGTTTCCAGTGCGGTCACGGCGATGATCCCCGCTTGTCCGAGCTGGTGGGTATCAAGGATGTGGACCATGGGCGGAAGAATGCGATTGGTGAGAAGTGATTGGCGATAATTGACACGTCAACAGCGAGTACGACACGCGCGATTTCGGAGCGGCGCGCGATGCAATGGAAAGGAGGAAAAACACACATGCGTTTAGCAAACAAAATTAAAGAGATCGCAGCGACCGGATACATTTTGCTTTGGCTGCTCGGCATTCCGATTCCGATTTTGCTGGTAATTTTTCTGCTCCGCGGCTGCACCTGATCGATCCCAACTTCTCGTCGTTCCGGATCGCTGATCGACGCGCGAACGTGCGTTGAGATGCGATCCAGTGAAGAGCGGTTGGGACGAAATGGTTACCCGGATCTTTTGCGCTTTTCTTTTTTCGTGCGCGTCGTTTGCGCTGGCGACTGATTTCAAGACGCTTGACGGAACCCGATACAACGGTGTCACCGTAAAGCGGGTCGAGGCGGACGGGATCGTGATCGCGACCGGCGTGGGCGTGTCGAAAATTTATTTCACCGAGTTGCCGGGCGAAGTGCAGGAACGCTACCGCGCACAGGTGAGCGCGGCGGCGGCGAGCGTTGCGCCGGCGGCGATATCTGAAGGGACACCGATCCAACGAATCGCCGCAGAACCATCCTCACCCGGCGTCGCCCGTGTTGCCGAGCTGCCGCCAAGCCCGACACCGGCGCAGGGTGTTTTACCGCTGCACACCTACGAGCTTAAGCAGGATTACGTAATTGGCGGCGACACCGGTGCAGTCGCAAAGCGGCTCGCAAAAAGCCAGCGGTATCGCGGAAGAGACGGGGCTGACGGTATTCAGCTCGAGATCGATGGGAAGACCTACACGGTGCCGCGCGATATTTTGTCGGCGGCGAAGGACTGAAGCGTCGCGGTGTCGCGCGACGCCGTGAATAAAAAGAAGCCGATCCGGTGTTCCAGGAAATGTTCGCGGCCTACGGAACGACAACACCCTGCTGGATGATTAGCCGCGGCGGAGTGACCCGGCGTGCGCCACGCGGCTTTGGCGCTCGGCTGAAAACTGCCCGCGTGGAAACTTACTCCTCTTTGTAGATGTCGCGGCGCCGGCCGACGTAGTGGACCTGGAGCTTGCCCGAGGCGGGATCAAATTCATAGAGCACTCGGAACTTGCCGACCGAGAGTTTGCATTCTGGCCCTTCGCCAACACGCTTGTGCGGAAATTTGTCCGGCTGTGCGGCGATGTTATCGATTTTGCGCTGGATATTTTCACGCGCCTTCGTCGGCAAAGCCTCAAGCGAGGTGGCGAATGTGGGCGACCAGAGTTGCGTAGCGGGCATGTTATTTGGATTTGGGAGTAGGAGATTTCGGAGGGGCCGTTTTGAATTGTCCGGCGGCGATTTCGCGGCGGGACTGCTCCAGTTTTGCTTTTATTTCATCGGTTAATTCGAGCTGGTCTTCGAGATGATCCCGGGTCCATTCGCTGATTTGCTCGATCTGCTCGCGGGGCAGCTTCAAAATCGCCTCTCGAATTTCCTCAACCGTGCTCACATCATGAGATTAAGCGACGAGCTGCGAATTGGGAAGTCCCTTTTCGCACGGGCGGTTAGATCGGTTGACTTTGCCGCCGCGGATGACTAAAACGCGCAGATTATGGCAATGATCCACGTTGCGCGCGGTGCAAACTCGTTGGGCGTTTTTTCTGAAGAAGAAGTGCGCGAGGGACTGCGCTCTGGCCGGTTCATGCCCGGCGATCTCGGCTGGCGCGAAGGCATGGCCAATTGGCAGCCGCTCGCGCAGTTTAGTGAGTTCGCGGGCGAGAGCGGCGCCGCGGCCGGCACGCCGGAGCCGCCACCAGCCCAGCCGCCTCCGCCTGTAACATCGACAATCGCTCCTGCGCTCGCCGGAGCGACATCGGAGACGCCTATGCCGCGCAGCGGGCTGCCGTGGGACGAGCGCGACCAAAAGGGCTGGTTCAGCGCCTTTATCGAGACATTACAGATGGTTTTGACGCGGCCGGATTTCGCTTTCCGCTCCATGAAAACAGAGGGCGGCCTCGCCGGGCCCATCATCTATGCCCTGATCGGGGGATGCGTCGGGGGACTCGTCTCGTTTCTTTTTTCGCTCGGTCTCCACTCGATTGGCCTTTCTTTCGATCGCCGAAATTCTCTCGTGGCCTTGACCGGAATGGGGATCGGTTCCGCCGCGTTTATCATTCTTCTTCCGGTGCTCATCGTGCTGGGACTGTTCATTGGCGGCGCGATTCTTCATCTTTGTTTGATGATTGTCGGAGGCGCGAACAAGACGTTTGAGACGACCCTGCGCGTTCTCGCTTTCACGCACGGCTCAACCGGGCCGCTGCAAATGATTCCGATCTGCGGCGGAATCATCGGCGGCGTCTGGGCGGTCGTTTTGAACTGCATCGGCCTGGCTCGAGCGCATGAAACCGATACCGGCCGTGCCGTGCTGGCGGTTTTTTTGCCGCTGATGGTCTGTTGCGGCGGCGGAATCCTGCTGGCGATCCTTATCCCGACGGCGCTTCATTTCGGAAATCACTGAACGCAAGCAGTGCGATTCACGCTGCGACAACTCAAGCCCCAGGAGCTCGATCACGAGCTGATCTGGCTGAGCGTGTCGCTCGGCTCGCTCGCGCTGGCTGTGGCGTGGTTGGTCGCCGGTCTGCCCTGGCCGCATTGCCTGTTTCACGATCTAACCGGTCTGCCGTGTCTGACCTGCGGCGCCACCCGGGCGACAATCGAATTTTTCCACGCTCATCCGGTGGCCGCGCTGCGATGGAATCCGCTCGTGTTCGGATTGCTCTGCGCGCTTACGCTCTACGACGTTTACGCGTTTTCCATGATCACGCTGCGCGCGCCGCGTCTGCGGCTGGCGCTGCCATCTGTCGCCGCGAAAAAGTATGCGCGCTTGCTCGTCATCGCTGCGCTCGCGCTCAACTGGATTTACCTGCTCAGCCACCGGCAGGCTTTTGTCTGATTGGCGTCGGCGGCTAAGCGTTGCGCAGCGAACATCTCCGTTCTGCGGCGCGTCGAGCTGGGATAGCGGTTGTTTGACACTTTGTTAAAGCCCATGCCGGAGGCGCAAAGCAAACGGCCAAAGCCCTGGGCGGTGAAATTGCCGACAGTGCCGCGCCAGCCATTCCTCGGTCTCGCCCTTGCCGCTGGAGCCGGCATTATTCTGGGCGACTTCTTTCCGATTGTTCCAGTTGCCTGGCCGCTTGTAGCGCCGGCATTCCTGGCGTCAGCCTTTGCTGCCTGGCGATGGCCGCACATCGCATCGACATACGCGCTTGTCGCGTTCGCTTTCTTCTTGCTCCACATATTTCAGACCGAGGACACGCCCGGCGAACGACTGGCCGCACGCCTGGGGGATCGTTCGCGTCCAATCACGGCGATTGGTGCAGTCGCGAGCGAACCGAAAATTGCGCCAAACGAATTCGCAACATTCTTGTTCAGGCTCAAATCAGTGGAACTCGAAGGTCGCGCCGTATCGAGCGCCGCGACGTGGTTGGTGCGCTGGCGGGGCACGCCGGAGTTCGGCGACGAATTCAAGTTCTTCGGTCTGGCCGAACCAATCGGGCCGCCGCGCAATCCGGGCGAATTCGACATGCGCTCCTATCTCGCCCGCCAGGATGTCAGGCGGACGTTGTTCGTTCGTTATCCCGAAGATGGCGTGCTGCTGCGCCACGGCGGCGGCAATCCAATCTTGCGCGCGGCGCAGAAGTCGCGTGCCTGGATGCAGCGCGCCATCTGTCGCGGCCACGATGATTCGCCCGAAGTGCAGACGTTTCTCAGTGGCATGGTGTTAGGTCTGCGCCATCAGACACCTGAAGATATTGAAGAACCGTTTCAGCAGACCGGCACGTTGCACTTGTTTGCCGTCGCCGGCTTGCACGTCGGAATCGTCGCGCGGCTTTTGTGGATGCTTGCCACGGTCGCGCAATTGCCACGCAAATGGGCCGCCGCACTAATCATTCCGCTTGTGCTTTTTTACGCTGCGGTCACTGGATTGCATGTCTCGAGCGTTCGCGCCGCCGTGATGAGTTCCGTTCTGATCGGCGCGTTCTTCTTTGAGCGCCGACCATTCGTGCTCAACAGCCTGGCGGCCGCAGCCTTTTTCATTTTGAGCTGGGACACGAACCAGTTGTTTTCCGCTGGGTTTCAACTCTCCTTCGCGGTCGTCGGCGCGATTGTATTGGTGGCAGACCTCCCGTCTGGTTTACTGCGGCGCCTCGCCGCACCCGATGCATTCCTGCCGCAGCAGTTGCTGCACGGACCACGCTACTGGCTGCAGGTGGTCGTGGATTGGCTCGCGCGCGGGGCGTCGGTTTCGTTTGCGGCTTTCCTCGGCTCGCTCCCGCTGATCCTGTGGTATTTCTATTTGTTCACCCCGATCTCCTTGCTGGCGAACCTGGTGGTCGTACCGATTGCGTTCTTTGTTCTCGCGATCGCGCTGCTGTCGATCTTGTCCGCGACATTTCTGCCGTGGATGGCAATTGTCTTTAACAATGCAAACTGGTGTTTGGCTCGCATGGTCATCGGCTCGGTCCACTTTTTCGCACAATTGCCGGGCGGCCATTACTACGTTGAACACCCACGGTGGCCGGAAAAGCACGTCGCCCGAATGACGGTGCTGGATGTTGGCGCGGGCGCAGCTGTGCATTTGCGCACGCGCCGTGGCGGATGGCTGCTCGATTGCGCAAGTGAGCGCGATTACGATCGGGTCCTGCGCCCGTACCTGCACGCTACCGGCGTGAATCGGCTCGACGGCGTGTTGCTCAGCCATGGCGACTCGCTGCACATCGGCGGGGCGGCCGCGTTGCTCGAAGATTTCCCACGGATGCGCTTGGTCGACAATATGGCGCCCGATCGGTCCAGCGTGCATCAGCGGTTACATCGGCTGCTCGAGCAATCGCCGATAAAGATCGAAGCGGCGGTCGCAGGAGAGACACTCAAATTCGGCGATGCCATCGCAGCCAAATTTCTTTATCCACCGCGGGGTCTTGTTTCACGCAGCACTGACGATCAAACTTTTGTTGTGCAAGTAACGATCGCGACATCAGCGAAGGTTCTTTTGATGTCCGACAGCGGCGATGCAACGGAGAATGCGCTCCTCGGGTCGGGTGCAAATCTGCGCAGCGATATCGTCATCAAAGGCCAGCATCATTCCGGCAATTCCGGCTCGGAGCGGTTTCTCGATGCGGTGCAGCCGCGCTTGATTGTTGCCACGTCGCGCGATTTCCCCGAGGCCGAACGGATCACCGAACAATGGGCCGGACGCGTCCTCGCGCGGGGGATCAAACTTTTTGCGCAGGACGAGACCGGCGCTGTCGAACTGCGGTTTCGCGAGCACGACTGGGAAGCGCGCGCCTACGTGACGGGCGAAATTTTCCGGAGCGATAGTCGATAAATCGGCGCGCCTTGGGCGCGAAATCGCTTTTCGAATTTGGTGAGGGGAAACTCAAAGCCGCCTGGATCGGCAGTCGCGAATCCGGGCGAAGCGCCAGTGAGCTGCGTGATCTGTTTGAAGTAATCAGCGTGATCGGTCGCGATGTGGAGGAGGCCGTTCTCTTCGAGCGCAGTGCAGATGGAATCGATAAACTCAAGCGTGACGATGCGGCGGGGGTGATGGCGGCGTTTCGGCCAGGGATCGGGAAAGAGCAGATAAAACGTTTCCACCGACCTCGGTGGCAACAAATAGCGGACGGCGTGCGATGTTTCGATCTGCAGGATGTGGACGTTGTCGATCTTGCCGCCAGTCCGGCTCGGCCCTGCTTTCCTGCAGGCTTTCGCGACCCGGCCGCTCAATCGTTCGATTCCGAGAAAATTCTTCTCGGGATGTTGGGCAGCGAGCTCGCACAGAAACGAGCCCTCGCCGCAGCCGAGATCGATCTGGAGCGGAGCGATACGGCCGAACATTTTCTCGAGATCGAGCGGCGCGGCAACCGATTGCGGAACGACTTCGATCACCAGAAAAAATGCCGGTTGTTGCGAGCCGCTTCAAACCCGAGCCGGGCGGCATCGGTGGCAATGTATCCGCAATTAACCAATGTGGAATTGACAGGATGGCGTTGGGCCATGTTTGCAACACTCTTTAACGCGTGCACCGATGACCTCGCTGAGGAATGATTCAAGGATGAGACAGCTGTCCGGATGTTTAGCCGTGACTGCGGCAAGCGGACAACCGTCGCCACGAATTACCAGCTTGCCGTTGCTTCGGTCAATTTTTGGCGTAGCGCCGATTTGTTTGAGCAGGGCGAGAGCGGCGGTCAATCTCCGCGGGCGTTTCTGGCCTTTCATTTTAGCTGAGTAATCCCGACCCATCGTGCGTCCCACTTGCCGCATGCCAGCGCGAATCCCGCGCGGCCCGAGGCGTTTCCTGACGATACCGATAAAATCGCTTAACAGGCGCGCATAAGGTTTTGGAAAAATATGTTCGGCCGTGTGGGTAAGGCCGTACCTGACATGTGGCCGGCGCACGCCTTGTTTGATTCCCGTGCGCTGCACCAGACCGTCCCGTTCCAGGCTGGCGACGTGAGCCCGAACCGCGTTGTTGGTAAGCTCCAATTGATGCGCGATTTGCGTGACAGTTTGGTTTCCTGTCTGAAGTAGGATCAAAAGACGACCTCGCGTGCTCTGAAGCAGTCGTTTGGTCAATGGTGAACTTTCCACTCTTGAATCTAAGGATGTCCGAACTAATAAGTCAAAATAATCGTTGACTATTTAAAACCGCGCAAACAACGTTCCTTCCTGCTGTTCGCGAAACCTCAACCAGAAGGAGACAATATGGAAACAACCGGAACCTTTCCGCATGCTCGTCAAGCATTTCAGATTCTTCGCTTCGGATTCACTGTCGCGCCAATCCTCGCCGGGTTGGACAAATTTTTCCATCTCCTGACCGACTGGGATAAATACTTGTCGCCGATGGCGAACAATGTGTTGGGCGGTCACGGTCACGAGTTTATGCTCGTCGTCGGCGTCATTGAGATCGTCGCAGGGATTGGAGTGTTACTTAAGCCGCGGGTGTTCGCTTACATCGTAGCGATTTGGTTGCTTTTGATCATCGTCAATCTTCTTAGCATTCCAGGCTATTACGATGTCGCTCTGCGCGATCTCGGTTTGCTGCTCGGGGCTCTCGCGCTCGGCCGGTTGAGCCAATCGGCCTGATTACACTCAGCCCTGATCGAGACTTCGGCGCATCAATCCTGAGGTCAGGACGGCACCGCACGATTCAACGCGGCGTGCCCAATCGGGTCTAACAGTCAGGATGAAGCGGGTTCTTGTGTCGATTTTCATTGGCAGCGCGGCGATTTCTTTGATGTGTAACGCGCAGACGTCGCCGCCTATTCCGACAAGGACAGCAGTTTTCGCGGGTGGCTGTTTCTGGTGTATTCAGCCGGCATTCGATAAAGCGCCCGGCGTAATCAAAAGCGTGGTCGGTTACGCCGGGGGGACTGAGCCGAATCCGACTTACGAACTCGTCACTTCGGAGAGGACCAACTACCGCGAATCGATTGAGATCACCTACGATCCGGCGAAAATTTCCTACGATCAGTTGCTCGAAATTTACTGGAAACAAATCGACCCAACGCAGGCGGACGGCCAGTTCACCGATATCGGGCCGAGTTATCGGGCTGCGATTTTTTACTCGACCGACGAGGAGAAAAAGATCGCCGAGGCTTCAAGAGAAAAGCTGACGCGCTCGGGCAAGTTCAAAAAGCCGATCGTAACTGAAATTTTGCCGGCAATGAAATTTTACCCGGCCGAAGCGTATCATCAAAAATATTACCAGCAGAACGCGGAACATTTTGAGGCGTTCGAGAACGGCTCCGGTCGGAGCTCATTCCAAAAGAAAATGTGGGGCGAGCAGAAACCGTAAGTCCGCGGCACGCCTGCGCCGCGAACCTTTCCTGAAAGGAGATATGGCAGGCAGGATCAATCTTCTCGGCCACCCGGTGCACCCGATGCTGGTCGTGTTTCCGCTCGGGCTGCTGCCGACGGCGGTGGTCTGCGACGTTATTTACGTCCTGCGCAATAATCCGAACTGGGGTCACATTTCCTATTGGCTCGTTGCGGCCGGTGTGATCAGCGGTGCAATCGCGGCGGTATTTGGGTTTGCCGATTGGCTCGGGTTGCCCGCGGGCATGCGCGCGAAACGGCTGGGTGTCTGGCACCTTTTTGTCAACGCCACAATGCTCGTCCTTTTCGCAATCGGCTGGTGGATTCGCCGCGCCGCGCCGGATCAGCCGACGCCACTCGTGATCTGGCTCGGAGTCATCGGTGTCGTCTTTGGTCTTTTCGGCGGCTGGCTCGGCGGCGAACTGGTTTACCGGCTCAGCGTGGGAGTGGATTTCGATGCGCATGTAAATTCGCCGAGCTCGCTCTCGAGCAGACCGGCGAGCGACAAGAAGGAAACGCTGCCGGCGAGCCAGCGAGAAGGATAAACGCGCCTGGGTTTCGCCCTCATCCGGCGCTGACGCGTCCTCCCCTCCGTGAGGGAGAGGATTGAGGTGGAAAACACTTGGACGGTTTTAACTTCCGCCTTGTTTTTTTGACGCGGACATTCGCGACCCATTGCTTCAGTTGCTGGATCGACATGAAGTTGATAATTCGTTCCGCGGGAATTTTTGCCTTGAGCGCAGCGGCCAGCCCGAGGTCAATGAATTCGAGCTGCCACGGATGATGAGCGTCGGTGCCGAGTGAAATGCGGCAGCCTTCGCGCCGCGCAAGCTTGAGCAGGCTGAGGTTCAAATCCTGCCGGTCGGGATAAGAATCGATTTCGAGCGCCTTATTCAGCCGGGCGGCTTCGCCGAAGACGCGCTGCCAATCCGCTTTGAGTCCGATGCGATAGTTGTAAATCCGGCCGCGCGGGTGACCAAGGATTTGGATGTGTGGATTGCGGAGCGCAGCGAGATAGCGCTCGGTCTGATCTTCTTTTTTGCGCAGCGCGGAATGAAACGAACCCAGAACAAGATCGAGCATCGCCAGCACGCGTGCGTCCATATCGCCGTTGCCGCGCGGGTCGAGATTCAATTCGATGGAAGAAACCACGATCAATTCGCCACCGTCGCGCCGGATCGATCTGTTGGTTTTTGCGATCTCCGCGATCTGTTTTTTGAGCTGCGTCTCATCAATGCCGCCGGCGATTTTAAGCGTCTTCGAATGATCGGTGATTGCGATGTACTCATAACCGCGTTGCCGCGCGGCCTCGGCCATGTCGGCAATTGTTCCCGAGCCGTCACTCCAGCGGGTGTGCATCTGCAAATCGCCGCGCAGCGACTCTGCCCACGCCGGATTTGTTTTCAGCAATGCCCGCGCATCCGCGAGTGTGAAAAAGTCGCGACGCAACGGCGGCACGCGCGTGGGAGGCGGAGGCCTTCGGATCCAATCCTGGATTTGTTTCGTCATGTAGGGACCGACCGCGCGCAGTTCGCTCAGCGGCCGATTGTGCGCGATAAGATCGACAACGTTCTCGGGCCAAAGAAAGGCGGAGCGAGCGGCCCGGCGGAAAGCGCGCACGAGTATGCCGGAACTTTTCTCGGCTTGCCGGGCAAGCAGTTCAGCGATTTCGCCGTTGGATAAACCGCCTCGGCTGCGGGAAATCGCTCTCGCCCTCACAGTGCTGATTCGAGCCAGACGCCGCGTTGGCGTCTGCAAAACCGAATCAGCCAGGCTAATATTTGAAGAGCTGAGCCTTGTCGGGCTCGACAAACTCCGCAGTATCGACCGAGAGCGGCTCGCCCAAAACCTTGGAAAGCTCTTGCGCGAGGACGATTGCGATCGAGCGCGCGTCCTGGGTGTAAACGGGAATCGGGAAGGAGCCGGCGTTACGATCGTAGCCGTAGATGGTGCCCTCAGTTTCCCAGATACAATAAGCGTGGCCGGCGGGATGATTGTTATAACGGACAAGGAGAATTCTCGCCCAAAAATTTTGGTCGAGCGCATGCTGCGTTTTGACAACAGCGAGATAATTGCAGGCGGAAATGACGCAACCATTGAGCACAACGAGGTCGGTTTCAGCCGGCGTGAGGAAGACCGGCTGCTGGGGTCGGGCGGCGAGAGTGAAACAGGCGAGCAAGAGCGCGCAGTGGTAAACGATTTTGTTCAAGGTGCCGGACTGGACGAGGCGAGCTAGACGAAATGCCATAAAAGTTATAAAGCTTATAACATCGACCGCGCGGCTTTGGGAAGCTTTTTGTTCAGAAACTGCGGTAAATAAAAGAGCCTGCCCCCTCGCCAAAGCTGCGGCGCGCTTTCGCTCGAAGAGTGAAAGTGGAGGCGAGGGGAGTTGAACCCCTGTCCTCGTCGCTTTCGACGCAGACATCTACATGTTTAGCCGGCGCTTAATCTGAGGAGCCGACGTTGCACCGGCGCACTGCCGTCTCCCGAGCGTCCACGAATTTCCTTCACCGTCCAGCGCGGTCGCTCCGCCGTCCGATTAGCCTGCTGTCCACGTTTGGCGCCGTAGCAGGCGTCCAGCCCCAAACGTCACGGTCAATTAAGCCGCGAGAGCGAGATCTTGGTGATCTGCGTTTATTTGTTTTGGTCCGGTTTTTAACGAGGCCAACGAACCATCCTCGACATGCCGCCTGCGCTTCCAACGATGAGTCGAAGCCAGTGCGCCCCCGTTTTTCGGAGGCGAAAAAGATACTCCGTGCCGGGTGAAGTGCAAACCGAGGCGCTGCGTGCTGGACGCAAACGCCCGCTCGTTTCACAATTAAGGAATGCTTCGGCCACGGTGGAATTTCAGCAGCCGCGCACGCGCTCTCTCCGGTGGCGACATGCTGGTAATTTCGATTCCGAAAAGCGGGCGCACCTGGATCCGGACTTTTTTGTGCGCTTATTTTTGCAAACTGCACGGCCTCGACTTTACGCTCCAGCCGGAGCGCTACGGCGACCCAACGATCCCGCGCGTCATTTATTCGCACGATCTGTTCGAGCACCGGACAAAGGCCGACCGCTGGGACTGGATTCGCGGTAAATACCTAATTCCGGGAAAAGAATTCCGGCACCGCCAGATTGTCCTGCTCGCACGTGATCCGCGCGATACCTTCGTGTCCCTTTATCTGCAGGTAACGCGACGCGACCCTGGGACGCGGGAAAGATTTGCGGAAAAGAGCATTGGCGAACTGCTGCGCGACCGGCGCTTCGGGGTCGGCGCGATCGTGACTACGATGAACGATTGGTTGAATGAATTTTCCCGCTCTCGGAATTTTTTTCTCCTCCGCTATGAATCGCTGCGCGCCGCGCCGGCACAGCAATTCCGCGCCCTCCTCGCGCGCCTCGACGAAGCAGCGCCCAACATGTCGATCTTTCAGGCCGCGCTCGAATTCTCCGAGTTCGAAAATATGCGCAAGCTGGAAGCAGCCGGCGCGTTCGATTCGAAAATCCTGCAGGCCCGAGACGTGACCGATCCCGAATCGTTCAAAGTGCGGCGCGGCAAGGTGGGCGGCTACAAGGATTACCTTGCCGCGGAAGATCGGCAATATGCGGCCGGCGTGTTGGCGCAGTTGGATAGTCGATTCGGTTACGACGGGGAACGGGACGTTGACGCAATCGACATTGTTTGAGCCCCGTTTTCGCCTGATTAATCTGGCGGAACGCGAAGTGCTCGGTTTAACGTCGGGACACACGCGCTTCCATGGCAGAAGAAAACCCAAGGGAATTGGGCAGGCCCGCGGCGGATCTGGAGAGGCTCTATCGCGGCATCCTCGAATCGGCGTTGGATTGCATCATCACGATGGACGCCAACGGCCGCGTCCTTGAATTTAATCCCGCCGCGGAGCGTGTGTTTGGCTTCACGCGCGCGCAAGCAGTCGGCGCAAAACTGGCCGAGCTGATTATTCCGGAACGGATGCGTGAGCAACATCGCCGCGGCCTGGCGCGTTACCTCAGCACCGGCGAAGGGCCAGTCATCGGAAAACGCATCGAGGTCGCAGGCTTACGCAAAGATGGCTCGGAGATTCTCGTCGAGCTCGCCATCACCGCGGTCAAGATCGACAGTGCACCGGTTTTTACCGCCTATTTGCGCGACATCACCGAGCGTCAGCGCAACGAAGAAGCCGCCCGCCATCTTGCCGCGGTGGTCGAATCCTCCGACGACGCGATCATTACGACCGATCTCAACGGGATCATTACCACCTGGAATATTGGGGCGGAGCGCCTCTTCGGTTATGAGGCCGGCGAGATAATCAATAAATCAGTCACCACGATTATTCCTGCCGAACGCCAGGGCGAAGAGTTGCACATTCTGGAGCGCACCCGGCGCGGAGAGCGCGTTGAGCATTACGAAACGATTCGCTGCCACAAAGATGGAACGGCGCTCAATATTTCGCTGACCGTGTCGCCGATCAAAGACCTGGAGGGTCGGATCGTCGGCGCGTCGAAAATTTCGCGCAATATCACCGAGCGCGTCCGCAATGAGCGCCGCCGCGTGGCGCAATACAACATCGCCAGTCTCCTCGCCGAGTCGTGGACGCTGGCAGAAGCAGCGCCGAAGATTCTGGAGGCGATCGCTTCGATCGGCGACTGGGTCTTCAGCGCTTTGTGGATTTATGATGAAATGGTTGGACGATTGCGTTGCACCGCTATCTGGCACGAGCCCAATCCCGGTCTGGAAGAGTTTGGAAAACATTCCCAGTCGATGGAATTCATATTGGGCGAAGGGTTACCCGGGCGCGTTTGGCAGGCGAACCATCCGGCATGGATTTATGATGTAATGCTCGACGCTAATTTCCCGCGCGCGGACGCGGCCAAGAAAGCGGGGCTGCGCGGCGGCTTCGCTTTTCCGCTCGTCGCTGGCAAGGCCGTCAACGGCGTGATTGAAATGTTTAGCTTGCAAACGGCCGACCCCGACCGCGATTTATTGCAGCTGGTCGGCGCGCTTGGCAGTCAGATTGGGCTGTTTATCGAGCGACGCCGCATCGAAAAAGAACTGCAAAGCGAGAAAGAGAATGCGGAGGCGGCGAACGCAGCCAAGGACCGGTTCCTCGCCACGCTAAGCCACGAATTGCGCACGCCGCTCACGCCGGTGCTGATTTGGGCCGGGGGCAGCGTCAATCAGCCCGGACTCAGTCCCGACTTGCATGAAGGATTGAAAATGGTTTGCCGCAACGTTGAGCTGGAAGCGCGGCTGATTGACGATTTGCTCGACCTGACCCGGCTCTCCCGCGGCAAACTGCAATTGCAACTGCGCGCCGCCGACGTGCACGAGTTGATTCGCCACGCCATCGAGATCGTGCGCAAAGATATCGAAGATCGACATCTTCACCTCTCGCTCTCATTCGAGGCGACGTCGCATGAACTTAATGTCGATCCACCGCGTTTGCAGCAGGTGTTTTGGAACGTGTTGCGTAACGCCTCCAAGTTTACACCCGAACACGGCGCCATTTCCGTGCGAACCTACAACCCCTCTCCCAGCGCCATTGCCATCGAGCTCACCGACAGCGGTGTCGGCATCGCACCCGAATTTCTCGATAAAATTTTCGAGGCCTTCGAGCAGGTCGATCGTCGACGCGAAGGCTTGGGCCTCGGGCTCGCGATCAGTAAAGCGATCGTTGAAATGCACGGCGGAAGCATCCGCGCCCATAGCGAGGGAATCGGAAGAGGTTCCACCTTCATCATCAAACTGCGCGCGGCCGAATCTCCAAGCCCCGATCTCCAAGCTCCAGAGAAATCGCAATCACCAAGCTCTAAATAGCGCGCTGCTGATCCTCTTTGGTTTTTGAAATTTGGAGCTTCCTTGGGGTTTTGGGTTTGGAATTTGGTGTTTATGCTCTCCCCGTTCCCCGGCGGTGAAGGAAACGCTCCCACGGGGAGAACAGAATTTTATCGGCCAGCAAACCGATGACTGTGCCGTCGCCGTAAGGGCGACGTGACGCGCGGTCAGTTGATACACACGCGTTGCGCTTCGCACAGCGAAGCGGCTACAGCTTAGCGCAACGGACGGGCGACCAGGATTCCAGAATCGCTTCGGTAGCGCTTGAGATAGCTGGACAGCCGGCTGTCGATGACAACCTTGCCGTAATTCGACGGCGAGGACGCGTGCATGAAATGCAACACGCCATCCTGCGTCCGCAAGGCGAGTCCGACGTGCGAAGTGGAATAGAGCCCATTGCGATCGCGCGACACAATGCCGATGATGTCGCCGCTTTGCAGTTTCGGTTCGACCTTCGCGACGCGGCTCTTTGGAATTTGATAAAGCGGCCGCGAGGAAACCTGCGCTTCCATCCGTGCAAGCGGACCGAGCAACGATTTGTTAGCCGCAAGGTAACGGTAATGTCGCCAGCCGACTGACATCTCTCGTGCCGAGTGCGGCACACTCGCGCCCCCAAGGCGCTCGGTGAGATCGTTGACTAGACCCCGGCGATCATTGTCGTAAAGCCAATCCTCCAGATAATGTAACCGGGAGAGATATTCTCCCGTGCACTCGCCTCCGCGGTAGCGGTCGGCCTCGATATGGCCGAGCAGTTGCGGCGGGGTCCAGTTTTCCTCCGGCTCGTTCAACATGCGCGCGAAAGCCAGCGCCGTCTCGAAGAACGTCCAGCAATCAAGGCCATTGAAATTGACGGAGGGCGATTCGACGCGGTTATCGATCTCAAGCGTGAAGGATTTGTAGCGGATGCCCACCATCGCCTGACCCACCGCCGCGGTCCGTTCGCCAATGGGCAGCGCGCGCCAGTTGTTTTGCTTCGCCAGCATGACCAGCCGATCGAAACGCTCGGTGCCTTTGAAGATTGTCTTAAACGGCAGGCGCGATTCGAAGCCGCTCGCGATCGAACAAAACAGAACCAGCGGAACAACCAGCTTGCACACCCTCATGACCCGCGGAACACAACCCGAAATTCGTCTCGAATCAACTCCAACACGGCGTCAGAAAATTAGCTCGACAACTAACGGCGTTCTTTTCAGCCTCGGCACAACGAGATCTGGATCTGGCGGAGAACGCTTTTCCCGCTGGCGCCTCGCCTCTTTCAGACCTGAAGCACCTGGGCCAACCAGCGGGGAAAAGGAGATGCAGATATGAACCAGCCGTTTCAAAACCAACCGATCAGCCTGTCGATCAAACGTTCGCTTATCCTCATCATACTCATGCTTTGTTTTGCCACCGGCCCAGCGTGGGCCGCGTGTCAGGATGGCTGTCTGACCAACAGCAACACTGTTTTGGGCGACGACGCCCTCATCGGCCTCACGACCGGCTTCGGCAATACGGCCGTCGGTTTTGATGCGCTCTCTAGCAACACAACCGCGAGCAACAATACGGCTACCGGTGTCGCCGCCCTCGCCAGCAATGACGCCGGCGGTAACACCGCCACCGGTTCCGCTGCGCTCAATGCCAACACCACCGGCACCCAAAATACGGCCACTGGCTGGGCGGCGCTGGCCACTAATACAACCGGAAACAACAATACCGCCGCGGGAGCGTTTTGCCTCTTCAACAACACGACCGCTGGCAGCAATAGCGGTTACGGGGCTTCAGCGTTGACCGCCAACACAACCGGCGAGTTCAACGCGGCCTTCGGAGTTTCCGCACTCGCCGACAACACTACCGCGGGCGGTAATACCGCCCTCGGCGCTGACGCTCTGGCGAACAACACCGATGGCCCGGAGAATACCGCCACCGGTTACACGGCGCTCTTCAACAACACCAGCGGGGGTCTCAATGTCGCCAATGGATTCGAAGCCCTCGCCAATAATACAACCGGCTTCTCCAATACCGCTGTTGGCGCCGATGCGCTCCAGCTCAACGTCACCAGCGGTAACAACACCGCGGTCGGGCACTTCGCCCTTCGAAACGGCACTGGTTCGGGCAACACGGCCCTGGGCGAATCAGCGGGCGTAAATCTCACTACCGGCAACAACAACATCGACATTGCCAACGCTGGTGTCGCCGGCGACAACGGCAAGATTCGCATCGGCACAGGCGGAACGCACAACCAAACCTTCATTGCGGGGATTCGTGGCGCCAACGTCAGTGGTGGCATCGCGGTTTTTGTGAACGCAAACGGAAAGCTCGGCACAAACACTTCCTCGCGTCGCTTCAAAGACGAGATCAAGCCGATGGACAAAGTTAGCGAAGCGATCCTCGCGCTAAACCCGGTCACATTTCGCTATAAGTCAGACCTCGATCCCGATGGCGTTCCGCAATTCGGCCTCGTCGCCGAAGAAGTCGAGAGGATCCATCCCGATCTGATCGTGCGCGATGAGAAGGGCGAGCCTTACAGCGTTCGCTACGAAGCGGTGAACGCGATGTTGCTTAACGAATTTCTAAAGGAGCATCGCAAAGTAGAAGAACACGAAGCGACTATTGCGGAGCTGCGCAAGGAAATGGCAAAGGTGAACGCGCGGCTCAACGAACACGAAGCGCAGATTCAAAAAGTCGGCGCGCGAGTCGAAGCGAGCCGTCCCGCGCCGCAAGTGGTCGATAACGAGTAAGGATCTGCGAATTGTCGGGCGTTCGCGACGCGGCGGACGTCGTTACTGTAGCGATGCGCTTGTGGCGCGTCTGCACACGTAAAAACGGCCCACAGGGCCGTGACTACAAGTCATCGCTCGCGCGCGACAGGAGTTTCCCGCGAACAGCCGAACAGCGCTCACTTCTTCGAAACATTTTGCTTCGCCGCATCCAAAACATATCGTTGCGCCAAGGTGCCGATCCGTTTTCGGAAAAAAAGTCGTCGCAACATTGTTCGTCAGAAAGCGGAGGAGCCCGCCGAGACAAAACGCTCCACGCGCGTGCGGTTGCGCCCGCGGCGCGATTGGCACAAACGCAACTATCTCACCGAGGTCCTCATTCCATCGCTTTTCATCAAGCGCTCGGGCAATTACGCGCCGCCACAGTTCCCGAAAATTCATGACGGCCAAATCTGCCTGACCTGGATTGGGCACGCTTCATTTCTGCTCCAAACCCGCGACACGAATATTTTGATCGATCCGAACTGGTCGAAATGGCTCAAGGTGATCAAACGCCTCAAGCGGCCCGGCTTCGAGATTCATCATCTTCCCTCGATCGATTACGTCCTTGTCACGCACGCGCATTTCGATCATCTCGACACGCGCACGCTGCGCCGCATCGCGGCCGATCAACCCATCATCGTCCCGTATGGGGTGGGCAATCTGGTTCATCGACTCGGCTTTCATATCGTGCATGAGCTCGACGAATGGCAGACCGTTGAGTTCGACGGGCTCAAAGTCTCGCTCACCCCTGCGCATCATTGGGGCGCGCGCTTCCTCGCCGATCGCCACCGTGGCTTCGGCGGATTCGTCATCGGAATCGATGGGCGAACGGTTTTCCATTGCGGCGACAGTGCGTATTTCCCCGGGTTCAAAGAGATCGGCGAGCATCACAAGATCGACATCGCACTGCTGCCAATCGGCGCTTACGATCCGCCGACCGGCCGCGAGGTGCACATGAATCCAGAAGAAGCCGTCCAGGCCTTTCTCGAGCTCGGCGCGAAAACTCTCGTGCCGATGCATTACGGCACGTTCCGGCTCGGGTTCGAGCCGCTCGACGAGCCGCCGGAGCGTTTGCGCGCCTGCGCCCGCGCCCACCGCATCGAGGACAAACTTCTCGTCATGACCGAGGGTAAGCCGGTTGTTCTTTAGTGAAGTGAGAGGTGATGAGTGAGAAGTGAATCGTGAGCGGAACCAGCAGCGAATCCTCCACTAACCTCTCACCCATCACTTCTCACTTCTCACTGCGACGCGATTGCGTCGGTGCAGCAAGCGCAGGCGCAATCGTCGTCGCCTTTTGCCTCATCCTCCTTTGGCACGATCCGCTTCTCTTTTGGAACGACGATTACGAACTTTCCGTCCTGCCGGTGTTTGCCGATGTCGCGCGCAGCTGGTCGGAAGGCCGTCTGCCGCTCCTCAGCCCGTCCTCATGGGTCTGCAGCAACTTCGCCGGTGAATTTCAATACGGCACCTTTTCGATTTTTGTAAACGCAGCTGTCATCGTGATCTGGAAATTTCCGCTCACGTTTGCGCAACAAGCGGCCGCGCTTTCCATCACGCATCTTTTCGTTTTGGCCGTCGGTGGTTTTCTCTTGGCGCGCGGCCGTAATTTTTCTCTTCCGTTATCGATCTTCGTCGCGCTGGTAGCGGCGTTGAACGGCTGGATCCTCTGTTGGGGCGCGATCGATTGGTTCGGCGCACTTGGAGCGTTCGCCTGGTTGCCGTGGGCGTGGTGGGCGCTTGAACGGGCGCTCGATCCACAGCGCAGTCGCTGGCGATTTCTTTGGCCGCCGCCCTTCGTCTATCTCGTGATTTCCGGCGGTTTTCCCTACACGGTTTTGATGCTGGCGGTTTTGGTCGTCTGGCTGTCGATCAAATCAATGTGGAAGCAGCCTCAGCGCCGCGACGGTCGGGACACTAAGATCCCTCCCACATTGTCGATCTTGC
This sequence comes from Chthoniobacterales bacterium, assembly GCA_046262735.1. Taxonomy (GTDB): domain Bacteria; phylum Verrucomicrobiota; class Verrucomicrobiia; order Chthoniobacterales; family UBA10450; genus AV17. The sequence goes on from JBHEMD010000158.1 coordinate 31,116, forward strand.
CCATGCTATGCGGCGTCGCGCTTGGTTTCGGACTCGCCGCGCCTGCATGGCTGGCGCTGTTGGATTACGTCCACGGTTCCGCGCGCGCAGCGACTGCCCAGGCCGCGCATTGGCAATGGATCGTTCCGTGGCGCGCACTGCCTGGATTTATTCTGCCCTGCTGGACAGTTAACTGGGCCGATTTTTCGACGCGCTCTCTTCCACACACGGCGATGGAGCTCGCCTGTGGCCTCGTCGCACCCGCCGCCCTCGTCGCCGGTTTTCTCTGGCGACCGCGCCTGCTCACCAGGCGAATGAAGTGGGAGCTCCTCTTGCTCTTACTCCTGCTCTTGCTCTGCATGCTTCCGACAGCCGGCATGTTCCGGTGGAGCTTTCGCTGGCTGCCGTTTTTTCATCTCGTGGTGGCGCTTTGCGCGGCCCAAGTGCTGCAACTGCGGCCCAGGTCGCCGACCGGTTCCGCATCCGTGCTGCTGTTGATCGTTGTCACGATCGCGATGTCGATCTTCGGAACAACCGGCGAGTACGGCGCCGGCGTTGTGTTTGTTTACCTCCAAATCGCTGTCGTTTGGGTGGCCGCAGAATGGTTTTTGCCCGATTTCAAATTTCGCGAGTGGGCACCGGTCGTTGTCACGTTTGCCATTTTTCTCGCGACCTATCTCTGCATCCCGCCCAATTGCGGCGTGCCCAAATACAATTTTGACCAGCAACTTTTGAGCGCCGCACCGCTCGATCCACAGCGTCTTTACCTCAGCATCTATCCGGCGGCCGAACACACTTATCGGGTTGAGAAAAAGCCGGGGAAGGTCGGGCAAATCGTCCGACCCGGCAGCACGTCGATGTGGGCGGGCTTGCGTTTCATCAACGGCTACAGCCCGATTCTCGCCGCCGGTGTCGCACGCGAGTTTAATTTCGCCATTCACGGCGAGATTGATCCCGATATGGGAAGTTACCTGCTCAATGATCAATCTGGAGTGCTCGAACAATTGGGCATCGATGGATTGATCGTCGCGCAGGAGATCGCAACCAATCCGATGGCACCGGATTGGCAGCTCGCATTTTCCAACGACGAGGGTCGCGTGTTTCATCGGCGCGGCGGGCCGCTGCCGCGGGTGCGCTCAGTCACTTGGATCGATTCGCGGCCAGGAGCGGAGTTTGTTAGTGCGACAATTTCGCGAATCGTCGATTCCCGCCATCAAGTGGAGGTGAATGTCGATGTTCCAAGCGGAAACACGCCGGCATTATTGACGTTTTCGCGTCCGTATTTTCGCGGCTATCACGCGCGCCTGGGCAAAGAGCAACTGAACGTCGATTCTTATCGCGGGCTGATCCCACTCGTGCAAGTCTCACCCGGATCGCACGGTCGGCTCACTCTCGTGTATCGACCGTGGTGGCTCGTTTACGGCAGTGGACTCTCGATTTTATCCGCGATTATTGTCATGACCGGCGCGACCGCGACATTTCTTCGTCATTCGGGAATTCGTCATTCCTAATACACGTCGCGTTTGTAACGCTTTTCGTTCTTGAGCTTCTCGACGTAAGCGTTTGCTTCTTCGACTGATTTTCGGCCCTGTTCCTGCACAATTTTGCGCAGCGCGGCATCGACATCCTTGGCCATGCGGCGCGCGTCGCCGCAGACAAAGAACTGCGCGCCCTCGCCATCGATCCATTTCCAGATGTCGGCCGCGTTTTCGAGCATTTTGTGCTGCACGTAAATCTTGTGCGCCTGATCGCGCGACCATGCGCAATCGAACCGCGTCAGAAGCCCGTCGCGCGTGAAGCGATCCCAATCTTCCTTGTAGGCGAAATCGCATTTCTCGCGTTGCGCGCCAAAGACGAGCCAGTTTTTCCCTTTCGCACCGAGCGCCTGTCGCTCTTGCAGGTAAGCACGAAACGGCGCGATACCGGTGCCCGGCCCGATCATGATGAGCGGGATGTCGGGATCCTCTGGCATATGAAAATGTTTCGCCAAGCTCGGATAAACCGGCACGGAAACATTGTCGGCGCGCTCGGCCAGAAATGACGAACAAACGCCCTGGCGCACCCGGCCGCGGCTTTCATAGCGGACAACATCGACAATCAGGTGCACCTGCTCGGGGAACACGCGCAGACTCGACGCGACCGAATAGAGGCGCGGCTGCAATTTAGTCAGCAGCCCAACAAATTCCTCCGGCGCAAATCTCGCCGATGGATGATCGAGCAGGAAATCGATCACTTCCGCGCCCCACAAATAATTTTCGAGATCATGTTTGCGCTCGAGGTGAAGCAACTCCTTGAGCATCGGCGCGGCCGAGGCGCGTTCCGCGATCGCTTTCAAAAATTTCGGCGCCGGCTGCGTAATCGAATAATCGCGGAGGAGCGCTTCACGAAGCGGCTTGGTCGTCTTTGCCGCCGGCACCGGCTCGTCACCTTTCGCGCCGAGCGCGCGAATGATTTCGTCGACCAGACTCGGATCGTTTGTCGGATAAATCGCGACCGAGTCGCCCGGCTCGAAACGCAATCCCCAATTCGCCAGATCGATCTCGAAATGGCGTGTGTCCTTTTCCGATTCCGGCGCGCTCAACCGGCGATTGACCAGGAGCTTTCCCGGGAACGGATTTGCCCGTGTCCAGGGTGAAGAAGGCGCAACCGATTTCGGCGGAGCAGTAGGCGCGAGCATGAAGATGTCGATCTTACGCCAGACGCTGGAAGCGGGCAAACCGCACCAGTTGATTTTGCCAGCGCGCGGGAGTACGGACGCGCGCGAGCATGCCGGAGCGCAGGCCTAACCAATTCGATCCACCGAGCGAGCACGCGCCGATCGGCGGCCCGGCGGTGCCGCCGCTCCGGCGGCACGATCCTTTCGCGGCATTTCGCTCGAGCGCCTATAGCTTTTTTACCGCGGGAAATTTGTTGTCGCTTACCGGCCGTCAGATGCTCGCGGTAGCGGTCGAGTGGGAAATTTATCGGCGCACGCATTCGGCGACGGCGCTCGGCCTGGTCGGTCTGGTGTTTGCCATTCCAATTGTGGGGCTCTCTTTGCCGGCCGGACATCTGGCCGATCGAGTCAGTCGAAAACACATCATTCTTGTCTCACAAATATTTACCGTGCTGACATCCGTCGTGCTCGCGCTCGTTTCCTGGCAACACCTGGCCATTCCGCAGATGTCGATCTTACGCTCCTGCAATCACGGTCTGAGCACGATTGCGGCGGTGTTCGAGCGTCACCAGCCGCAATACCATTTCGAGGATGCATCGATCCCGATCATCTACCTGCTCTTGTTCCTCGGTGCGGTCGCGCGGACATTCGGATGGGCGGCGCGCAGTTCTTTTTTTCCCACATTGGTGCCGCGCGACGCCTTTTCGAACGCCGTCACCTGGAACAACAGCGTCTTTCAGATCGGCTCAGTGGTCGGTCCGGCGATCAGCGGTTTTATCGTCGCCCACATCGGTTTTCCGATCGTCTACATCATTGACGCGCTCACCGCGTTCTTATTTTTCCTGCTTGTTCTGCCGATCCCGCGCGCAAAACAGGCGCGCGAGCGCGTCGAGCTGAGCACGTGGCGAAGTTTGATCGCCGGAATGAAATTCGTTTTCAAAAAGAAAGTAATTCTGGCGACCATCACGCTCGATCTTTTCGCCATCTTGCTCGGCGGCGCGGTCGCGTTGCTGCCGATTTTTGCCGATCAAATCCTGCACTGCGGCGCGGTCGGCCTCGGTTGGATGCGCGCCGCGCCGGCCGTCGGTGCGTTCGCCATGGCTCTCACGGTCGCGTTTCTGCCGCCGATGCGCCAGGCCGGCAGGGCATTGTTATGGTGCGTGACCGGTTTCGGCATCGCGACGATCATCTTCGGTTTGTCAAAGGTGCTGTGGCTGTCGTTGTCGATGTTGTTTCTGGCCGGCGCGCTCGACAGCGTGAGCGTGATCATCCGTGGCTCGATCGTGCAACTGCTGACGCCCGACGAAATGCGCGGACGCGTCTCCGCCGTGAACAATATCTTCATTGGCACCTCAAACGAGTTCGGCGCGCTCGAGTCCGGTTTGACCGCGGCGCTCTTCGGGCCGGTCATTTCCGTGGTGGCCGGCGGCATCGGGACGATCCTGGTTGTCGCTGCGGCAGCGTTGCGCTGGCCGGAGATCCGCAAAATCCGCGCCCTCGACCGAACACTGCGATGATCTTTTCGCTAGGGCGAGACTCTGTCGAGCCGAAGAATTTCGCTTGCTGATGTCGACGGCTCCGCAGAGCGTCGCCCTACCGACAATGAAAATCGCGGCCGCTCAAATCTCCTGTGTGCTCGGCGATCTCGACGGGAACGTCGGCAAGATCGGCGAGTTCGCGACGCGCGCGAAAAGCACCGGGGCCGCTCTCCTGGTCTTCCCCGAGATGGTGGACACCGGTTATTCGATGCCTGCCATTCAAAAACATGCGCGCCCGTGGGCCAAGGGCGCGCTGCCACAGCTGCAACAAATTGCAAAGAAGCTTTCGATCTCGATCATTGCCGGCGTTTCGGATCGCGATGGTGACCGAATTTACAACGCGCAGGTGTTCGTCGATCGCGCCGGCAACGTCGTCGGCAAATATCGCAAGACTCATTTGGTGACCGCTGCGCCACTCGATGAGCGACCGGTCTTCACCGCGGGCGACGAATTTGTCTCGTGCAAGATCGACAATTTCAAAATCGGGATGACGATCTGTTACGACCTGCGGTTCCCGGAAGTCTGCCGCAAGCTCGCGGTCGAACACGGCGCGACCCTGATCGTGAACTCGTCGGCCTGGCCATTCCCGCGCGTTGAGCATTTGCGTGTGCTCGCACTCGCGCGCGCAATGGAAAACCAGGTCTATGTCGTAATCGCGAATCGCGTCGGCACCGATGACGGCGTCACATTGTGCGGCTCTTCGGTGATCGTCGACCCGTATGGCGTGGTCCTCGCCGCCGCCTCGGCCGATCGCGAAGAAATCATCTCCGCCGAGATCTCAAAAGAAGTTGTCGATCTCGTGCGCGAACGCATGCGCGTCTTCGACCATCGCCGGCCAGAGCTATACCAGACGAACTAAAACGGCCATCTGAGTTGCCGGCAGCGAATCGATAGTGAAATGAAAACAGCCAGGACCGCTCGTGGTCGGATAATGTTTGCATTCATGGGTGCGGTTTTGGCCGCGCAGACGCAGGCGGCATCGAACGAGCCGGCGAACTCGACGCCGCAGCAGGTGTTTGACGGGATGCGGCAGAGTTTTCAGGCCGAGAAGGCGAAAGGCGTGCACGCGAAATATCAGTGGGAGCTGAGCGGGCCGAACGGAGGCGAATGGTGGATCGACGTCGAGGACGGCACGTTCAAGATGGGCAGGGGCAAGGTCGACAATCCCACCGTCACGTTCATCACGAGCGACAGGGATTGGGTGGCTATGTCGAATGGTACGCTCAAGGGCAGCTGGGCTTATCTGACCGGGCGACTGAAAGTGCGCGGCCCGCAGTCCGTGGCGAAAAAACTGGACGAGATATTC
>JBHEMD010000159.1:0-9300 GCA_046262735.1 Chthoniobacterales bacterium
CACCAGGCCTTCGAGCGCAAAAAATTCACACTGGATCGGCGTCAATAATTCGTCGGCGGCGGCGAGCGCGTTCGTCATGAGAATGCCGAGCGACGGTGGGCAATCGAGGAGGACGAAATCGAAAGTGTTATCGGCGCGCAAGGGCGCAATCGTTTCGGCAAGGCGAGTGAGGTGATTATCGAGCCGCGCGATTTCCACTTCCGCGCCGGCGAGATCGAGATCTGCCGGAACGAGAAAGACGCGTTCGACGCGAGTCGGAGCAACCTTCTCCGCAATCGCTGCGTTGCCGAGCAGTGGTTCGTATAAACTTTCGCCTTCGAGCTCCTGTAGACCGAACGAACTGGTCGCGTTTCCCTGAGGATCGAGGTCGATGATCAAAACTCGGAGACCTTCCTCCGCGAGCGCGCAGCCGAGATTCACCGCGGTCGTCGTTTTTCCGACGCCGCCTTTCTGGTTCGCGATCGCGATGATCTTCATTCGGCCGGCACCATCTGGGTCCGCAGCTCGAACGTGCGACGGCCATCCTTTTCCTGCCAGAGTAAATGATGAGGATCAGGAAGCATTTCGGTAACTTCCAGTTCGCCGGCCTTGGTCAGCCAGCCGTGGAAAATTTCGAGGAACAGATAACTTTCGAAGTCGATAAAGACCGGCTTCGTATCTTTGTCGCGACCTTCAACGCCGCTCCGGCGAAGAGCCTGTTCGCTCGGACGAATATAAACGTAGCGCGGCCACCCCTTCGCGGCCCGCAAGCCCTCGATCGCGACGACGAGCCTCCGTGATACGCCCGTGTAATTTCCGGCCGGCAATTCCTCCAGGCTGACCGTCCACGACCGTCGCTGCACGATCACTTTGCCGCAACGCAACCGCGGCATGTGCGGCGTTCCTCCAAACAGGAAGGGATGGAACCCAAGTGGGATAAGCCAGGCGCGCGCAAACGACCCGAGGTATTCGCCCCCGGCACGCGTGCGCAGGCCGACGTCACCATTCGTTTCATCGACGAAGACGTCTATCTCAGCCGGCGAGACGATGCGCCATTTCGGATTCCCTCGCTGCGGAGCGACAAAATAAGTCAAGTCCGGCATGGCGTCGAGAAAGCGGACGGCGGTGGTTGCCGTGAAATCGGTGGCGAAGAATCCGAAGTGAAAACAGGGAACTCCCATGGTTGTGCTGGCGAGCGCGCGCCCGAGCGCCTTCTTTTCGGGGCAACCCCAGTAGAACCCATGATGCAACAGCGCTACCGGCGGATGCAGCTCGGCCAGGACCCATTCGTAAGCGCCGTGCGCGACTGCGTTGATCGACTTGGCAGAAATCTGCATGTCCGCCGAGGGATAGGTGTACTCGTCGAACTTCGGATACTGAAAATTTCTACGCACGAAATGGCAGTCGTCGACGGTGAGTTGCACTTCTTCCGCGTCCGCCCGCCCCGCCATTTGCTGACGGAACGCAGCCTTCACTTCCTGGAAAGCCAGGTGGGACAGACCAACGAGCGCCGAACCCGTGAGCGGCATTCGAACTTGCTCGCAAAAGCGAAGAAAAGCGGGCAACGGCAGGCTCCCGTTTTTTATCGGGGCCTTCTCGAGAATGCCGCGAAGACCGGCGGCCACGCGGCTCGCGACGAAGGCGAACGTGTCGCGCCAAAGGTCGATCCAGGGAGCAGCGTCCCGCGTGACTTCGTTGACGAGATCTTCGCCGATCGTGAATCCGCTTTCGCGAACACATTCCTCCCCGATTGCGTTCGCTGCCGCATAGAGAAAGCGCGTCCCCGGATTGGGCGAGACGCCGAGCTGCTGCAAGCGATCGTCGACTTCGATGAGGATTTGCACGCGCTCGGCGGTGTCTTCGGTCGCCGCGAAATTCCGCGGCAGCCGGACCAGGGGCTGAAGTCTTTCCAACCAGCGAGTCCGCACCGGCGTGTCGCGCCACGCCTTGACGTCGTCCACGAGAACGTCGAAGGCGTGCGGTTCCAATCCCGGCACCTCCAGTTCCCAACGGATTATTTTTTTCTCAGCGAGCTCCGCCAGGGTGTGGTCATCGGCGCCTAACGAGTGAGCGGGTGTTTTTGAATCGATCCGCCGCAAGAGCTCGACGGTGGCGTCATCCAACGGGATCGTCGCTCCGCTGTCGGTGAAAATAAATTGGCTGCCGGCAATGAGCCCGTTTGGGTTCAGTCGCGGCGCGACCTCGGTTCGAACGTCCGGATCGCTATTCATCGCCGCGACCAGACCGTGCGCGGTCCAACGCTCGAGAAACGTCTCACGCGCGGCGATTCCTGGTTCCGGCGCCAACGTCAGGCTCTTGGTATCACCGGCAACAGTCCCCCAGCTTTCCGGGCCAAACGCGCTCAGGGAATCGTTCTTCGCGGCGATCCTCTGCAAATAGAGCAGCAAATGGCGCTCGTGTGCGCGCGACGACTTGTTCCGCGGCGCAAGCACAGCGGTGTCCGCCAATTGTTTCTCCAGCCGCTCGCGCAAACCTGGTGCGGTGAAAATCAGATACGGAGGCAGGACCGTCCGTGCGGCGTCGAGCAGGTTTTTCCGCGCCGCGGTTAGCTCGACCTGAAGCGATTGTTCGAGATGCGCCTCGGCGTCGGCCACACGAGACGCACATTCCCAGCAGCGCGCAAAAGCGTGCCCCGGCGCACCATCGGCCGGCGGCATCGTGCCCGAGCGAATCGCCTTTCGCCAGGCGCGAAACAATTCTTCGGAGAGACCATGCCCGCGATGGCGCAGAAGCTCTGCCACCTCAGCCTTGGACCTGGCGAATTCTTCCTGAGCAACAACCAGTTCGCGCGCGAGCCGCGCCGTCTCAACGGTCTCGAGGCCCTTCAGAACGTCGAATGGCACTCCCGCCATTCGGATCATGAAAATGGAGGCTACGCGATAGGCAGACTCGGACACTCGTGCAACAGAACGGAACGCGCCGAGACTGACAAGCGAAACTCGCTCGTCAGTTGTTCGCTAACGGCAGACGAATCGTGAAGCAGCTGCCGACCTGCGGAGTACTGTCGACTTTGATCGAGCCGTTGTGGTCCTCGACGACTTTCTTGGTGATGTAAAGGCCGAGCCCGGTCCCGCTCTTCCCCTGCTTCGTGGTGAAATACGGATCAAAGATTTTCGAGATTTGCGTGGGCGTCATCCCCGGGCCGGTATCTTCGACGCGCACATCCACATAAAAATCCTTCCGAATGCAGCTCACCGTAACCGTCCCTTTGTTCTCACTCGCTGCCTGAACGGCGTTGATGATCACGTTTTGAATCGCGCGCGTGACCTGGGTAGAATCGCCCTGCAGAGTGCAGGCGTCGTCGCACAGATTCGATTTCAACTTGACCCCGTTCTGCGCCGTCATCGCCGTTACGCCCTTTACCACTTCACGGGTAATGCCAGAGACGGAAATCGATTTACGTGGGGCTGCTTCGACGCTGCCGTAGCTTTGCCACATCGTAAGCAGCTCGCGGCAAAGCCGGACATTCTGTTCGATAATTTGCAGTTCCTTGGCGGAGTCTGGAGTCTTCGCGCCATTTTCCTTCTCGGATTTCTCGATCTTCTTCGCGAGCAATTGAACATAACCCCAGACGATCGTCAGCGGGTTTCCCAGATCGTGGACGAATTCCGCCGACGCCTGGCCTAACGACGCAAGCCGCTCTTTCTGCGCGAGCTCTTTCAGCAGACGATTATTCAGCTCCTTGATTTCTTCCGAGGCATTAAGACCGGTGCGTTGCAATCGCGTGCGCTCGACATTCCGCCCAATCACTTCCCGCATTTCGCGCGCATCAAATGGTTTGGCGATGTAGTCGTTTGCGCCGAGCCGAAGCGCTTCCTGCGCGGTCTCGAGGGCGCCGAAGCCCGTCAGCATGATCACCGCAACATGCGGATCGATTTCACGAATCCGCCGCAGGCCATCTATCCCGCTCGCGCCCGGCATCCGGATATCGGTAATCACCGCGTCGGGATGTTTTTCTTTTAAAAGCTTGATCCCCGCATCGACGCAATCGGCCGTGTAGACCTGATAGTTTGGCTTGAGCAGCATGCGCAAGCTTTCGCGCGGACCCATTTCGTCATCGATGACGAGCACTTGGGGCAAATCGGAGGCAACAGCGGTCATGATGGTGTGGGAAAGAAAGCTAAGGCTGTACCGCGCACAAGTTGTATAATGGGATGTTCCTCACCCCAAGCAGCTTCCTCGGAGTCTGGAACTTTTTTCGGTGGCAAACAAGAAGCAACTTGTGAATAAGTTGGATTTTTGGTGAATAAGGTAGACAACGGCCCCAATAAAAATGTAATGACTCGATTTAGCGTAATCGCTAGAATGGGCGCCCGTTTCCCCGAAATTTGATTCTTAACCTACGAACCATGTTAAAGCCAAAGCGAAATCGAGTCGTTGTTACAGGTATGGGAGTCCTCGCCCCTAATGGCATCGGCCTCGACGCGTTCTGGAGTTCGCTCCTCGCGGGCCGCAGCGCTATTGGACCCATCACCCGTTTTGATGCCAGTAGTTTCAAAAGCCGGATTGCCGGCGAAGTGAAGGGCTTCGACCCCTTGGATTTCATCGAGCCCGAATTAAAGCCCGCGCGCATGGCCCGTCACACGCAACTTGCTTATGCAGCAACCATGATGGCGCTAAAGGACGCTGGACTGGACATGGATAACCTGGAACTACCGAGTCCCACGCCTGTTGTCATCGGGGTAAGTACCAGCGCACTCGATGTAATTGAAAGAGTTTGGGAAGCGGTAGATGGCGGCAGGCCAAATCGCGCACCGGCAACTGCCGCGGCGGCCGCGATCCCACAAGCGGCGGCCAACACCATCGCGGACAGGCTTGGCGCCTGTGCCCACGCGGTCACCGTTTCCTCAGCATGTCCCTCGGGCATGGACGCGATAGCAGACGCGGCGGCGATGATCCGCTCCGGCGAAGCCGAATTCGCGATCGCGGGAGGCGCCGATGCTCCCATCACGCCGATAATAATGGCGAGCTTTATTTCCGGTGGACTGAGCTCCCTCCGCAACGACGAACCCGAGAGAGCGAGCAGGCCTTTTGATCTGGCCCGAGACTCCGGTGTCATTTCAGAAGGTGCCGGCGTTCTCGTCCTGGAGAATCTGGAACGCGCTGAGGCTCGCGGAGCTCGTGCGTATGTGGAACTCCGCGGTTATGGAAAACAACGGGACCTCAATCCGGAAACCCCCGGTTCAGGTTTGGAGCATTCAATGAAGCTGGCCCTGGCTAACGCCGGCTGTAGCGAGCAAAATATCGACTACATTTCCGCCTACGGACCTGGACACCCGGTTTTGGATGCCGCTGAAGTCCACATCATAAAAAAAGTTTTCGGCGACCGCGCCTATGCTATTCCCGTTAGCTCGATCAAAGGGGTCACAGGAAATGCGATGGCGGCTGGTGGGCCGTTTCAAATCATTGCTTGCGCCCTCTCCATCCGTGATCATCGGATTCCTCCGACGGCTAATTACGAGGTCGCCGATCCCACGTGCGACCTCGACTTTGTTCCAAACCGCTCGCGGAAAGCCAAACTGAATTCGACGCTGGTGAATGTCCGCGGGTTGGGTGGCGGTGCCAGTACCATGGTCCTAAATCGAATTGCTGCCTAATGAGCAGTGCGATCGTTCCAACGCTGGGAGCAGTAGCGCTGCAGTTGATTCTCGGACTGGCTGTCTTCCATGCCAATCCAAAGCGCCGGCTCAACCAGTGTTTCTTGCTTTTGTCAGTGGCAATGGTGGGGTGGCTCGCATCGGTTCATTTCGCGCTGACGGCCACAAGCGCGACTGTGGCCGAACTCTCGATCCGGCAAGCTTCGGTCGCTGGCGCGCTCTACGTGTCCATGTTGAATCTTTTGCGGCTTGCGGTCCGGGACCGAGACCTGAGTTGGCGTGATATTCTCACTCGTTCCCGCATATGGCTCATCGCTACCGCCGGCGTCGTCATCCTTTGCCAGACCAGCTTTTTTCTAAAGGCAGCGACGATTCCCACCCCGGTCGGGTCGGCGCCCCCCGTTGCGTTGTATGGAAACGGGATTTTTGTCTACATCGCTTTTTTCGTCGCCACGATCGTCGCGCTGATTGTCTCTACGTGGCGCGATTTGCGAAACACCACTGGCGGCGAACACGCGGAGCTGGCCTTCATTCTGATCGGTGGACTGACGGCGATGACCTTCCCAGTGCTTCTGTCTTTCTTACTCGGTCTCTTCATCGAGCCAGAGCGATTGCTCTGGTTCGCGCCTTTCCGCGTATTCTTCTTCAGCTTGGTGGTGGCCTATGGCATCGCGACCCGAAAAATCATGGAAGTGGGCCTGTTCTTCCGGCGCGGGTTATCTTATGCCCTTCTTACCGCTTATCTTTTGGCCCTTTACGGTCTGGTGTGGTGGCTCGTCTTCTCTGTTTTCGAGCCGCAAATGCCGGGCGCGGCGAAGACCCTTGCCCATGTCGTTTCCGCCATAGTCGTGGCCTTCGCCATGGCTCCCGCCCGTGGAGTTTCGCAGGGTCTGGCTGATAAACTTTTTCTTGGCACCCGGCGCCTCGACTTTCGTTCAACTATGAGCGAAGCCGCATCCATTTTGAAATCCGTCACCACTTTGCAGGATTTGTTGGGGCGTTTTGCCAAGACGATCGCCGGCGCTGTTGGGACTGATAAAGTGTTTGTCCTGCTTCCCGACCACAACGCTTTCTCCCAGCAGTATCCGCCCCCGTCTGCAGAACTTACCAAGCCGAACCTGGTTCTGCGCAGAGACGACCCCATAATTCAGTACCTTGAAGCCTATCGAGAAACGCTCGTTCTCGATGAATTGCACCGGATGCGGCAGACCCCGGAATTGGAAGCCTGCGAGAAGCAAATGGCTTCGCTCCAGGTCGCCGTGGCCATGGGCATTTTTGCGCGCGAACACCTCGCCGGCGTGATGTTTTTGGGCTCGCGTCTCTCAGGACGCATCTACGGGAGCATTGAACAGAATGCGCTGCAGGTCCTCTGCGGACAGCTCGCCATTGCAATCGACAACGCCCAGCTCTTCACGGAAGTCCAAAACGCGAAAATTTATAATGAAATTCTGCTCCAGAATCTGACCACCGGCGTCATCGCGGTCAGCGCCGAAGACGACATCACGGTATTCAACAATGAAGCGGAGCAGATTATCGGAGTGAAAGCGGAGGAGCTCCTCAATCGCTCGATCGATTCTTTACCTGCTTCCCTTCGCGACATGGTGCGCGAGACGCTGAAATCGGGCCAGCGCCAGGAAGGGCGCGAATTGATTCTTCCCTCCGGCGATCACAACGCCGTCGTCCGCGCCAGCAGTTCCATCTTTCATGGGGAACAGGCCGTCGTGCTCGGTGCTCTGGTGGTCCTTACCGACATCACCGCTTTGAAGCGGCTCGAATTACAGATTCGCCGCAGCGACCGGCTCGCGAGTCTCGGGACACTCTCCGCCGGGATGGCGCACGAAATCAAGAACCCGCTCGTTTCGATCAAGACCTTCGCGCAGTTGCTGCCGGAGCGTTATCAGGATTCGGATTTCCGCGACACCTTCTCGAACCTGATCGGGCACGAAATCGATCGGATCGATTCGCTCGTGAACCAGCTTCTCCGCTTCGCCCGTCCGGCCAAGCCGGTGCTCAAGCCGATGCACGTCCACGACGTTTTGGAAAAATCGCTCCAGCTCGTCGGCCACCGGCTTTACCAAAAAGAAATCAAATTGACTCGTTCCTGGGAAGCCGACGTGGATACTATCCGGGCGGATGCCGACCAGCTCGAACAAGTTTTTCTCAACTTTTTCCTCAACGCGATGGACGCCATGAATCGCGGCGGCGAATTGCGCGTGGTCACGGAAATTCACCCGGCGACCGAATGGGTGGCCGCGATTTCCGGAACGAACGGCGATTCGCACGAAGTTTTGCGCGTCACGATTCGTGACGATGGTGAAGGCATTCGGAAAGAAGACATCCCGCACGTGTTCGATCCGTTCTTCACCACGAAGGATTACGGAACCGGACTCGGGTTATCCGTCGTGCACGGCATCATCCAGGAACACGGCGGACAGATTGAGGTTGAAAGCGAACTGAAGCAAGGGACGGCCTTCCACATTCTGTTACCGCTGGTGCGCTTCGCGCGGGAGGTTGCCGCGGCATGATTTCGTCCCCCCCTATTTGCATCCTCTACTCGCAGGATGCCGACTTCGTGCGCCGCATGAAGGCGTTCCTGAGCGCTATCGCGCAGGTCCGCCATGTCAGCTCGCCGGACCGGCTCGATGCCGTGCTGCAACAAAACAGCCCGGCCATTCTCCTGCTGGATTTGCGCGCGAAGGAAGGGCGCGATTTGGCCGAGCAAATTGAGGCGGCGCTTCCCGATATTCTCGTGATTGCTCTTGGCACTCCGCGATCCGAGCCGCTCCGTGAACTGGAGAATTCCGGCATTTATGCAGCGGAAGATTTGCACATAGATCGGCGCCGGCTTCAGGCTTTGGTCATGCGCGGGTTCGATCATTTGCGCGTGCTCCAGGAAAATCGCGACTTGCGCGAGCAAGCCATCACGCCGTATGCGCCGGAGCCAGCCCATCGCCTGGAGGCACCAGGCGAACGCCGCGACCATTCTCTGCCGCTACTGCGATTCCCCCGCGTGTTCCGCCGGTTCGATAACGTGGAGGCGTTGCTGGCCAACGTTGCGGAAAGTGTTGCGGATGCGACCGGCATAGGACGCGTCGGGATTTTCTCGAAGATCCGGCAGGGGGATCGCTACCGGCTCCGGGCCGGCGTGCGGTGCCTCCCCGAGACGTATGACATCGAATACGGCGAACGCGACGCGCTGGTCCGCTGGTTCGAATTGCATGCCCACCTGATTTTTCGGGCAAACCTGCCGCACGTGGATCCCGCCCAGCGCACGATCATGCGGCGCGCGCTCGATTCCTATGCGGCGGAAGTGATTGTCCCGCTCCATGCCGCCGGGCGTATCATCGGCTGGATCTTTTTCGGCCATCGAGTGACCGGGCAGCGGTTTGAAGCTGGCGACCTGGAGGGGTTAATGGCGCTCGGCGAGCACGTCTCGACCGTGTTGGAAAATGCCCTCCTGAACGAAGAAATCACCGTTCAAAAAACTCTCGCCGAGACCCTCTTGAAGTCGATCCCGCCCGGGATCGTCGCGACAGATGAGGAAGCCAACATCCGGTGGTTCAACCCGACGGCAGAACAGATTTTAGGGGTGAACGCAAACGAGGCCCTGGACCAGCCGGTCGAGGCGATCGGTGGCAAACTGGCTGTCTTTCTCCGCGAAACTCTCGAGGCACACGAGAACCTCGCGCCCCGGCAGTGGATC
>JBHEMD010000160.1:0-4889 GCA_046262735.1 Chthoniobacterales bacterium
TCCCTCGCGCCATCGCTAAAATGCGCAACCTGCCCGGGATTGGGAAATACACCGCGCACGCCGTTGCCAGCTTCGCCTTCAATCAGCCGGTCGCGATTGTGGAAGCGAATACCGCCCGCGTCCTCGCGCGGCTTTTCAATCTGCGCAGCCGGATCGATTCCGCCGCCGGTCAGCAACTTCTCTGGCGCCGCGGCGCCGAACTGCTGCCGGACCGCAACGTCCGCGCGTCCAACTCCGCGCTTGTCGATCTTGGCGCGCTCGTTTGTCTACCGCGCAAACCCAAATGCCCGATCTGTCCGGTCCGACGCTTTTGTCGTGCCACAACTCCCGCATCGCTGCCGATGCGTCGGCCGCGTCCTGAAGTCGAACGCCTGGTCGAAGACCACGCGTTCATCGTCAAAAACAACCGCATTCTGCTCGAACAAGCCACCCGCCGCTGGCGCGACATGTGGATCTTGCCGTCCCTCAAGCTCGACAGCTTGGAGCAATCAAGGTTACCCCGACCAACTTACAGTTCGGTGTTCCCTTTCACTCATCATCACGTGACGTTGCGGGTCTTTCGGCGGCGACCACGCAAGATCGACAATCACCCGCAGCGTTGGTTTGGAGTCCGGGAGCTGGAGTCGATCCCAATTCCCTCGCCACACCGGCGCGCCGTCAGCGATCTCATCCACAAATATTTGTAGCGCCCTGTCCTAAAACACCGGAAGAAAGGCAGATCTTCCTGCCATGATTGTCCTGGCTCATCCGACCGGAAACGCGAACGTGCGCGCGGTGCTCGAAGCACTCGAGCAGAATAAATTGCTCGCCCGTTTCGTCACTACGATTGGCTGGTCGGAAGTTTCTTATCCGAATCTTGCCGCCCGAATTCGCGGCAAACTCCGGCGCAATTATCGTCTCCCGGCGGACAAGATCGACATCCATCCGGTGCGCGAAATTGTGCGGCTGCTCGCGGGCGCTTTGCGCTTTGCGCCACTCACCGAGAGCGAATCAGCATGGGCGAATATCGATCAGGTTTATCAAAGCCTCGATCGCGAAGCGGCGCGGCGGCTGCGCCACCGTGAATACGGTCCGGAGGTGCGCGGCGTCTACGCCTACGAAGATTGCGCCGGGCAATTGTTTACGGCCGCGGCCGAGCTGGGCCTGAAACGAATTTACGATCTGCCGATCGCCTACTGGAAAACCGCGCAGCGTTTGCTTGGCGAAGAAGCAGAGCGCTATCCCGATTGGGAACCCACGCTCGGCGGAACACGCGATTCGCCAGCGAAGCTCGCGCGCAAGACACGCGAGATCGCGCTGGCCGATGTGGTCATTTGCCCAAGCAATTTCGTCCTCGAGTCATTGCCAACTGCGGAACGCGAAAAAAAACAAACGGTCATGGCGCCCTTCGGGTCGCCGACCTGCCCCGATCGTTTCGGGGTTGTCGATCTTGCGCCGAAGGGCAACAGCGACACAGGCCCGCTGCGGGTATTATTTGCCGGCGCGATGACACAGCGCAAAGGATTGGCCGATGTTTTTGCAGCGATGAAACTGGTCGACTCTGCCAGGGTGCATCTTGTGGTGATGGGCTCGGCCATTCTCCCGCTCGATTGGTATCGCGAACAGTTTGCCGATTTTATTTATGAGCCGCCGCGGCCGCATGCCGATGTTCTCCGGCTGATGCGGAGCTGTCACGTCCTGGTTTTGCCCTCGATTGTCGAGGGTCGTGCGCTCGTGCAACAAGAGGCGATGGCCTGCGGATTGCCCGTGATCGTGACCAGAAATGCCGGCGGCGACGATTTGATCGAGGAGGAGCGCACCGGATTTCTGGTGCCGATCCGCTCGCCGGAAGCGGTCGCCGAGAAAGTCAATTGGTTCGCGGCGAACCGATCGCGCATCGCGGAGATGGGAGGCGCGGCAAAGGCGCGCGCGCTGGAGTTTACCTGGCGCGGATACGGCGAGCGTATCGCAGGCACGATCCGCGCTCTAATTGGCTTGTAAGATCGACAAGCACTCGAAAGCGATGAGGCGTTTTCTCAAGAGATACTTCGCCCGGGTTGTGCCGGGTTTTGTGCGCGCGTCAGTCAAAGCGCGTGCCGACGCCACGTTCAACGCGCGGGCCAATGCAAACTTCATGATTGCCGAGATGGACGGTGCGCTGCGCTGCAAAGTCGCTCTGCCCAAGAGCGGATTGCCGCCGGCGAACGACTCCTTTTCGTTCCTCGCCCCCCTTAGTTGCAAGGATCAGTTGGTTCATTTCACGGCGAAGCGCGAGGAGCGGCCTGAATTCGAAAGCGTCGCACGCGCGGCACGCAACGACGGCGGGATCCTGTTCGACATCGGAGCGCATTCCGGCGTCGTCTCGGCGTTATTTTGCGCGGCGAATCCACATAACCGCGTGTTCAGTTTCGAGCCGTCGCCCATTCTAGTGGAGACACTGGCAATGATTCGCGAACTGAACGGCTTCGGCGCTCGCATGCACATCGAACAGATCGGGATCGGCCAAGCCACAAAAACCGAGCAAATGCTTCTCGATCCGGTGGGCGGGTTCGTGCAGGTGCAACGATTCGCGCATACGATGTGGGGAACGCCGCAATCGATCCCGGTAAAAATCGAGCGGATCTCAGACGCGGCCACCCGCCTCGGCGTGACGCCACAGTTCATCAAGCTCGATGTCGAAGGTTACGAAAACGAAGCGGTGGCCGGTGCCCAGGATTTCCTGGCGCAGCACAAGCCGGTGATCTTCCTTGAGCTGCACCTTAATTATCTTGAACAACGAAATTTGTCCGCCAGAGTCGTGGTCGAAATGCTCGGCCAATGCGGGTATCGCTTTTACACCTGTGGCGGATCGCCCCTGAAAGCGAAGCAGTTGTATGATTCGCCGTTGCCGAGCGTCCACGTGGTTGCGCGATGAGAAAACGCGGTGCGCTCGTCTGGCATGCCGATTGCGGCCGGAGATCAAGCCCGCTGAGATGGTGCTGCGCTGCGACACTGCGTAATTTTCAGCGGGCACACATTAACAGATGAAGACCGAGAGTCCGCAGGAACGCGCCCGGCGCCGAGCCGAACAGGCGCGGGTGCGCGTGCGCCAGCTGCTGTGGGTATTTTTCTGGCTGCTCCTGCTCGAAGGCGCGCTGCGCAAATGGGTGGTGCCGCGCTGGTCGGACCCGCTCCTGGTCGTGCGTGATCCGGTGGTCGTCTTGATTTACTTCTACGCCATTCGTGGCCGCGTTTTTCCGCGCAACGGCTGGGTCCTTGCGCTCGGCGTTCTCGGTTTCCTCTGCCTCGCAACCACCTTCCTTCAGCTCTGGCAGTATGTGCCGCCGTTAAAAATTGCTCTTGTCGCCGGCTTCGGGTTCCGCGCAGATTTCTTCCAGCTGCCTCTGATCTTTATCATGGCGCGTGTGCTCACTCCGGCTGACGTGAAAAAGTTCGGCTGGTGGACACTAGTATTTGTGCTGCCGATGACGCTGTTGATGGTGGCGCAATTCCAAGGGTCGCCGGAGGCGTTCGTCAATCGCACTGCCGGTGGCGGAACCGAGATGATGATGTCAGCGCTGGGCAAGGTGCGTACCTCCGGGACGTTCTCCTTCGTCATCGGCGTGGTCGCGTTTTACGCGCTTGCCACCGCTTACCTGATCTGGGCGGCGCTGCGCAAAGGTGTTTACAAGCTCCGGCTGCTCATTCCGGCCGGCGTGGCATTGGTTATCGGTGTGTCGGTTTCCGGGAGCCGATCAGTGGTGGGCGCGTGCACCCTGGTAGTGGCTTCGCTTCTGGTCATCATTGTTTTGCGGCCCGACATGGTGAATCGCTTCGGTCAGGCTTTGATCGTGGCGCTGTTTTTCGGCCTGCTCGTCAGCCAGACACCAATCTTCCGCGAAGGCATGCATGTGTTGTCGACCCGGTTCACCGAGGCAGCTGATGGAATGGGCCAATCGATCGCGCGCGGTTTGATCGCGCGGCCGCTCGATGTGTTCGAGGAAGGCTTCGCGGTCATTAGTCGCGCTCCGGCTTTTGGCTACGGACTCGGAGTGGGCACCAATGCGGGTGCGAAATTTCTCATCGGTCGCAGCGCGTTTCTTCTGACCGAGGGTGAATGGTCTCGAATTTTGCTTGAGAGCGGCCCGATCCTGGGCCTGGCCTTTATCGCCTGGCGTTGCGCACTGGTCGCGCGCGTCGGCTGGCTTTGCCTGCGCTCGGTACGCGTAGGGAATCTCCTGCCGCTGCTGCTCTTCAGCGCCGGTTTTCTTCCCATGCTGAGCGGCCAACTCGGTCAGCCAACCATCCTCGGTTTCGCTGTTTTCGTGATGGGGCTCACGTTGGCCGCGCGAAACGAAGAAGCTCACGTTCTCAAGCCCGCGCCGGCGCTGCCGCCATCACGTTTTGCGCCTGCGCCGCAGCGAATTCGCCGACGCTCGGTGTTTGCCGAGCGTTTGCATGACACGAACGCGCGCGATGGCCAGCCCAATGGTTCTGCTGATCGGTAGTTATCCGCCCGATCGATGGCAGAGCATGTTGCGCTTCGGCCAGATGATGCTGGACGGTTTGCGCGACGCCGGCGTTGACGCACGACTAATCCAGCCGCCGGTCGTTTTCGGGCGGATCCGCCTTTTCGGCGCCACCGCTGCCAAATGGCTCGGTTACATCGACAAGTTTGTTTTGTTCCAATGGCAGCTCCGGCGCAGTCTGGCCGCGCGACCGGCTGTTGTTCATATCTGCGATCATTCCGATGCAACTTATGCGCGCGCCGCCGGCGCGTTTCCCCTCCTCATTACGTGCCATGATTTGTTCGCGGTGCGCGGCGCGCTCGGTGAAAATCCCGAGCACAAGCCCGGTTTCACTGGACGGATTCTGCAACGGTGGATCTTACGCGGTCTGCGCCGCGCCGATTTGGTCGCATGCATTTCCTC
>JBHEMD010000161.1:0-24475 GCA_046262735.1 Chthoniobacterales bacterium
GAGGTGATCATTTCCGAGGGCGGATTGGGCTGACCGCCCGGCGCGATTTCATCCAGCGTGTGCGCCAGTTGCGTCCAATGCTTTTTCGATTTCGCCGCGACGTTCATCGCCAGTAACTGTGCGCCAAAGTTGTAGCCGGCATCGCTGATGCCGGCCTCCCACGTTGTCCAAAGATTTTCCGCCGTTCGATTGCCGATGCCGGGCAACAATTTCACCATTCGCTTGAAGGCGACTTCGTCGCGCCGATTCGCCACGAAACGCAGGAACGCGATCACGTCCTTGATATGCGCCTGTTCGAAAAACCGGACGCCGCTGGTGATTCGATAGGGAATGCCGCGACGCGACAACTCCAGTTGCAGCTCGAGCGCGTGATAATGCGCGCGGTAAAGCACCGCGATCTCGTTAAGATCGACATCTTCATCGCGCAGCTCAAGGATGCGCTGCGCCACGAACTGCGCCTGCTCACTTCCGTCATTCAAAGCGACGACAGCCGGTTTCACGCCGGGCGAATCCCGCGTGGGCGCGAGGTTTTTGCGAAACTGCTCGACGTTCGCCGCGATCGCCGCGTTCGCCACCTCCAGAATCTCCGGCACGCTGCGGTAGTTCATCTCGATCTTGAACACCCGCGCGTCCGGGTAGCGCTTGGGAAACTCGAGGATGTTTTTGAAGTTCGCGCCCCGCCAGGAATAGATCGACTGCGCGTCGTCGCCCACCACCATGACGTTGCGATGGTCGCGCGCGAGCACGTCGATGAAATCCGCCTGGATTTTGTTCGTGTCCTGATATTCATCGACGAGGATGAATTGAAACTGCCGCCGATAAACTGCCGCGATCTCCTCGTGCTGTTGCAACATCGACAATGTCTTTTCCAGCAGGTCGTCGAAATCCACCGAGTTGGTCGCCTTTTTCTTTTTCTCGTAGCGCGCGTGCACGTCGCGGATTTGGTCCAATAACGGGAGGAAGTAGGGAAACTTTTCCGCCAGTAATTCCTCCAGCGGCGTTTCGGTGTTCACGACAAAACTGAACAACTCCCCGAGCACGTCGCCCTTTGGGAACCGGATCTGCTTCGGATCAATCCCCGCGCTCGCGACCACGGTATTGATCAAATCCTTTTGATCTTCGCGATCCATGATCGTGAACCCG
The DNA here is from genome assembly GCA_046262735.1 of Chthoniobacterales bacterium. Taxonomy (GTDB): domain Bacteria; phylum Verrucomicrobiota; class Verrucomicrobiia; order Chthoniobacterales; family UBA10450; genus AV17. The sequence goes on from JBHEMD010000161.1 coordinate 1,144, forward strand.
CTCGCGTAACCAAGCGCGCTGCCGTGCCTCCGCAGCATCCGATTGCCGATCGAATGAAACGTTCCGCCCCAGATTCCGCTCGCGTCGATCGGCAAAAGGTTCGCCACCCGCTCGAGCATTTGCCGCGCGGCCTTGTTCGTGAACGTGAGCAACAAAATGTTTCGCGGATCGATCCCGTTCTCGAGCAGATAAGCCACCCGATACGTCAGCGTCCGCGTCTTCCCCGATCCCGCGCCCGCGATGATGAGCTGCGGGCCCGGCGGAGCCGTTACTGCCGCCAGCTGCTGTTCATTCAGCTCCGCCGCGTAATCGATCTGGATCGATGTCGATCTTGCCGGCCGATGAAGTGTGTACTGCCGCGACACATTTTATCTGTAGCAACGGTCTAGGACCGTCGCAATAATGTCGCGCCGCTTGCCGTCGAAAATTGATTGATGCGATAGTTTCCGCGCGGCATCATCGCGCAATTCGCGCTGGCTTTCGCTTTCTCACTTTCGGCCTCGCTCTCTGGGTGTGCAGCCGTACCATCGTCCAAGCGGAGAGCAATGCCGCTGCACTGCGCAAGCAACTCGTCGCCGCGGAGGAAGGCGAGGACAAAACGGCTGTCCTCGAACTAAGCAAACGCCTCGTTCGGTTTGCGCCGACCGATAACCATCTCTGGGAGCGAATCGCGCGCGCGCAGTTTGACTTAAAGGATTTCGATCGCTGTGCTGAAACGCTTGATGCCTGGGAAAAGGCGATGAAACAGCCGGCCGCGGCGATTGAAGATTTTCGCGGCGATCTCGCGGCGAAAGAAAAAGATTACGCAGAAGCGGAGCGGCATTGGCTCGCTTTTCTTGCGCGGAAGCCGTCGGCTGACGACGCGGCTGCGATGTATGACAAGCTTGCCGATTTATGTGTCGATCAAGCCCGTTGGATCGACAACGAAAAATACCGTAGCCGAGCGATTGCCGCGGAGGATTCGGCCGAGCGTCGCGTCGCCCATGCGACCGCGCTTCTGCGCTTGCACGAGTGGGACGTCGCTTACGAGGAGGTCGTAAAAGCAAACCGGATCGACCCGCAAGATCCGCAGGTAAAAGAATGGCTGCCGCAATTTGAGTTGCTGCAGCAATTTCTGCCGCGCATCAAAGCGCTCGACGCCGAGATTGCAAAAGCGCCCAAGGACATTGGGCCGTTGCTCGACCGCGCGCATTTGTTCACGCTTGCTTACCGGCGGCTCCTCGCCCTCGACGATTGCGAACGGGCAATGAAGCTCCAGCCGGAATCGATGCGCGCCCGGATCCAGGCAGCGGAGGCGTTGCTCGATCTGAAGCGGAACGAAGACGCGGCGAAATTGCAGGTCAGTTCCGCCCTCACGCGAGAGAAAGACACGCACGTCAGCGAGGAGAAATTGCGGGCTCTGACCGATGCGGACGCGCAGATTTTAGGAAATCCCAAAAACGCGGACGCATTCGCCGTGCGCGCCACAACCTTGCGTTATCTGCGTCAGTACACGCTGGCGCTCGCCGATGCGCAGGCCGCGCTCGCAATTGATGAGCGCTCGGTCGCCGCGCAGATCGAAGCGGCGGAAAACCTCGACCAACTCGATCAATCGCGAGAAGCGCTCGTCCATATCAAGAAAGCGACGGAACTGAACCCGAACGATTCGGCCGCGTGGTTCCACCGCGGAATTCTCGAAGCACACCGCGCCGATTTTTCCGCGGCCATCGAATCGCTGACGCACTCGCTGGACCTCAGCGAGTCCCTGCTCGCCCTGCGCGAACGCGAGAAATGCGAACGCCGCATTGGCCGCATCGACAATGCGGATGCGGACTTGAAGCGGATGCGGCAACTGGATCCAAGCGCCGCAGAATGAAGCGCGCCGTTTTCATTCTCGTTTGTGTCGTCAGCACGATCGCGGCGGCGCCAAAGGAAAAACCAAATAGCGACGCGGGCGGCGTCGTTATTAATCCGAGCGAAGGAGAAATCGCCCCGGGCGATGAGCTGACCATTACGTTTCCGGCAGCGATCGTGACCCCGGACAAGATAGACGTGGCCAATCAGGCGTGTCCCTTTGTCAGTCAACCCCCGATGGAGGGCGATTTTTTGTGGAAGAGCCAGACCGAAGGCGTGTTCACGGTGAAAAGCGTTGTCGCGGGCGCGACCCAGCGGCTCACGCTCCGCCGCGACCTAAAAGACGCCAGCGGTCATCGCGTCAACCCACCCGGCTGGAGCGCGGAGCTGACCGCGCGTGAGTTTTCGATCACTGCCGAATCTTCGGAGAAGGAGCACCTCACCGCGCAACCTCAAGTCGAGCTCGATTGCAATTACGACGTCCGTCTCGCCGAAGTCGCCGAACACGTGTACTTCCAGGACCGCGACTCGCGTCAGCGTTTTCCCATCGATGTGATCTTGTGGAACGCGGACAAACTTCCCGAGCGCATCGAAGCAAAAGAATTTCGCGTCGCACCGCGCCAGCCGCTCCCGGTCGGTCACACCTACGACCTGATCGTGAACGGTTTGCTCGAAGCGAAAAGCCGAAAGCCGCTGCCGTATCTCAAAGTGTTCCCTGCCGGCGAGACCAAACCGCTCGAAGTCAGTTGGATTGGTGCATTCAATCACCCGCTCGAGGAGCCGACGATCCGGATCAAGTTCGACGACAACATCGATCCGGCCGAGGCGACACCGGAAAAAGTTCGCGTCGATCCTGCGGTCGGGGAAATGAAACTGCTCGCCAGTGGAGACGAGATCGACGTCACCGGCCAATTCGATCTCAAGCAACGCTATACCGTCACGATCTCGCCGCAGTTAAAGGGTGAGCACGGCTACGGCCTGGCCAAAGAATCCCGCTGGGGCGCGACCTTTCACCCGAAGGAGCCGTGCATTGTTTTCCCGGCGTCGCAGATCTTCTTGCGCGCCCAACAAGAAATTCGGTTTTCGTTTTTTCAATTCAACACGCCGGCGGTGAAATGGAAGCTGGCGCGGATTCCGCTGGAAAAACTGCCGGCCGTGACCGCGCGCGTCCGGGAATTCGAAAAGGACGCAATCGAGCCGGTGACGCGAAAGCCGATTATCGATCCGCGCACTGGCTTCAATAAACAATTTCAGACCGAGCTGCTGGTTGACGCTTTTAATCTGCCCGTTGTCGCGAGCGGCGTGACCGGGGCTGCGCCAGCCGAGGGGGATGTGAAACGCGACCTTAGCTGTGCCCTGCCGAAAAAAGAACCGCCGACCGGTGCGTTTTTGCTCGAAGCGAGCGCGCCGCTTGGGGACGGCCGGGTCGTCGGAAATCGCACGATCATTTGCGCGAGCGATTTCATGCTTACGCAGAAACGCACGCCCGCCGCGTTAATTGTTCGTGTCACGAGAATGACCGACGCGCAAGCGGTCAGCGGCATCACCGTGCGCGCGGTGACGAAGGAGAACATCGAGCTCGCCCGCTCGATCACAAACGACAACGGCATGTCGATCTTTCCGCTGCATAAGGTTTTTCCCCACAACAAACCAGGCGCGCATCTTTTCATTGCCGACACGAAAAACGGACCGGCCCTGCAATTCGTCGAAGCCACAACCTATTCCTCGGGCTACGGCAGCACCGGCCGCCTCTCAACCCGATCGCACACGGAAATCATCACCGATCGCAACCTTTATCGCCCCGGCCAGGTAGTGAAGATGAAAGGAATCGTGCGCAACATCACCACCGCCGGGCTGTCGATTCCGAATGCGAGCGAAGCAAACTGGCGCGTCATCCAAAGCGACGGCGACCGCGTGGTCGGCGAAGGCAGCGCGACAATTTCACCGGATGGCGGTTGGGAAGCGGAATGGACGGTTCCTGAGAAATCGAAGCTTGGGCACTTCGATATTCGCTCCAAGATCGACAATCACGAATACGACGGCGTTACCTCGATCGACATCGAAGAATATCGGGTTCCGGTTTTTACCGTTGAAGTCGAAGCGAAAGATGAAATCGGACAGGCCTCGCACGCCAAAGTTTCATCGGCGTATTTCCACGGCGCACCCAACGTGGGCGCGCGCGTGCATTGGAAGGCGACCTGGACCGTGGATTTCGGCAGCGACAGCGAGGAGGACTACACGAAATACAAACGCCGCTACAACACTTATGCCGAAGTCGGGCCGCATCTCGCCGTCGAAAATCCGCAAACCAAAACGGCCGAGGGCGACGCTCGACTCGACGAACACGGTTTTGCCACGCTCACTTGCGAGTCGCCGTTCAAAGAGGACGCCGCGATCGCAAAGGCAAACGTGGTCTGGCGCGCCGACGTGACATCAGTCGATGGCCAAACGATCACCGGCGGCGCGACTGCCGCGGCTTTTCCAAATGATGTGCGGCTCGGCGTGCGCGCGACGGAAAAGCCTGCCAACGAGAACGCGCTGAGCGTGAGCATTGACGCCATCGATTCGGACAACAAATCGGTCAGCGGCGTCAGCGTGCATGTCGATCTTTTCCACGTCATAACCAAGGTGGCGAAGGAACAAATCGCGCCGTTCATTTACCGCTACCGCAATGTCGATCAGTTCAGCAAGGTCGCGACGCAGGAAGCGAAGACGCCGGCCGAGATTGCGATGCCGGCGAAGGACACCGGTCGCTATGTTGTGTCGGTCAGCGCAGCCGATCGCAAAGCCGCGCTCGTCAGCAACGAAGCGGCCGTGACCGGCGCGCAATTGGCCGAGTTGCCGGTGCAAAATGAAACGAGCTTCAAGCTCGAGCACGAGGCCCGAGCGTTTGTGCCGGGCGAGAAAGCGGTCTTGTCAATCCAAGCGCCGTTTGGCGGCATCGCCTGGGTCTCGGTCGAGACCGACGAGATCCTCGACACATTGCTCGTTCCGATCTCGGGCAACACCGGGCGCATCGAGCTGCCGATAAAAAAAGAATACGCACCGAACGCGGCCGTTGCCATTTATCTCGTCAAGCCGGGCGGGGAGAACGAATTGCCGCGAGAACGCTTTGCCAGTTCCACGATCGAAGTGCGACGGCCAGAGCGCGAGTTGAAAATCGAGCCGCAGCTGGCTGCAAAATCGGTCAAGCCCGGCGAAACCGTGCACGGCGACATTCGCGTAACCTCTGAGGACAAACCGGTGGCGGATGTCGATCTTGCCGTGTTCGCAGTCGACGACGCAGTTTTGCAACTGGGCGACTGGAAATTGCCCGATGTGCTCGCCGGATTTTATCCAAGAAATCCGTTCGTCGTTCGCAGTTACCAATCGCTCCAAAATTACATCGAGGAGATCAAGCTGCCGATGCTCACCCAAAAAGGGTTCATCATCGGCGGAGGCGGTGAAGAAGCAGGCGCGCCGGTGAAAATCATGCGCAAAGAATTCAAGAGCTTGGCGTTTTGGCAGGGCAGCCTGAAGACCGGACGCGACGGCAATGCGGCGTTCGAGTTCGTCGCGCCGGACAATCTGACCACTTATCGCGTCGTCGCGGTCGGGCAGACGAAAGCAAACCAGTTTGGCGGCGACGCCAGTGCGACGGTGCAGATTTCAAAACCGTTGCTGATCAATCCAGCGCTGCCGCGATTCTTGCGCAACGGCGACGAGATCGAATTGCGCGCCGTGGTGCAGCAGAATTTTGCCAAGTCGGAGGAAGTGACGGCCCGCTGCGTCACTGATGAGCATTGCAAATTGCTGGCCACAGACAGTGCGCAGCAAACCGCCGCGCGCGATGCGCCGATCGTCTTTCGATTCAAAGCGAAGGTGGACGATGTCGATCTTGCGCCGGTTAAAGTTCGATTTGAAGCCATCGCGAAATCGGATCCGAAAATGTCCGACGCCGTCGAGGTGACGCTACCGGTGGAACCACCGACGATCGTGCGCAAGGAAAGCGTGGCCGGCAGTTTCGAGGGACCGCAATTTGACGCGCAAACGAAAATGCCGGCCGATTGGAAGCGCGGCCGCGGCAAATTCGATACGACGATTTCCACTTCGCCGTGGCTGCCGAAAATCGCAGGCATTCCGTTGATCCTGAATTATCCGCACGGCTGCTTCGACCAGATCGCGACCAAACTGCTCGGCTACAGCTTGCTCGCGAATCTGCTCGCCTATCTGCCCGACATGCAGGCGCGCGAGGCCGATTACCGCCGCGTGCTCGAGCGCGGCATGAAACAGTTTAATGATTCACTGCTTGAGGACGGGATGCTGCCCTACTGGCCCGGCGGAGACACGCGCAACCCGTTCGTGACCTGCGAAGCGTTTTGGGCGGTCAACGAATCGGTCGCCGCCGGGTTCGAAGCGCCGGAAGGTCTGCGCGACAAACTCGCCGGCGCTATGAAGAAAATCGTGAACGGCGAAGCACTGGCCGGTTCGTTCGCAAAGTGTTTCGCCTTGTTCGTGCTCACGCAATATGAGGCGGAAGACGATTTTTCCACCGTCGCCCAGGATTTGTATCTGCGTCGCAACAAGTACGGCGACGAAGAACGCGCCCTGCTCGCAGTCGTCCTGCATCGGCTCAACATCATGCCGCGCGAAAAAGAGCAATTGCTCAAGGAAATCGACGTGCGGCCAAAGGAACGCGCCTTCGATCCCAAGACATTGAGCTCGATGACGCGCGCGGAAGCGATCCGCGCGCTCGCTTTCGAAACGATCGGCCCGAATACGTGGTCGCCCAAAACGCGACAACAAACGCGCGACCGCATGCTGGCGCTGATGGACTCATCAGTCGCGCTTTCGACGCAGGAAAACCTTTGGTTGCTGCTCGCGTTCAAAGCGATGGTCGGCGCGGAGAACGCCGCTCGCCTCACCAGCGCGGAGCCGCCCGGATCGCTCTCGAAAAACGGCTGCTCGGAAGCATGGCTCGATCGGAAGATCGACACCCAACTTTCAGTCAAAGGATTGAACAAAGCTGCGCTCACCTTTTTGATGCACGCTGAATATTCCACCGACGATGTCGTGACCGATCGCGTCGATCGCGGGTTTCGCGTCGAGCGCGTAGGCAAAAATCTCACCGAAGCGAAACGCACCGGCGACATAAACGCGCCGTTCAAACTAGGAGATCAAATCCTGATCACCTACCGGATGAACACGCGAAAGAAACAAAACTACGTTGCGCTTGAAGATTCGCTGCCGGGCGGTCTCGAGGTTGTGAATCCGAACATCGCGATGATCGCGAAATTTTTCGAGCTGCCCGCAACCGGTGAGGACACGCACTTGCTTGCGCTCTCGTATTCCGAAATGCGAGACACCACGACGTTGCTTTATTTCGACGAGTTCGCGCCCGGAACGGGCGTTTACTCCGTGGTTGCCCGTGCCACGGCGGCGGGCACATTCCGCTGGCCTGCCACCCAGGCGGTGCCGATGTACGACAGCCGCTTCTCCGGGCTTTCGCCCTCGTCTTTATGCGTTATCTCGGGCGATTGATTTTCATAACTGCGACGGCGTTCGTCGTGTTGATCGTGGCGATTTTTTGGACGCCATTGCCGAGCGCGTTGCGGGCCCCGCTCCCCGGCACGGCTGTTCTGCTCGATATCCGCGGCCGTGAGATCGCCGAGCTCGCTTCGCCGGAAGCGCGCGCGCAATTTCCGCGCGACATCGGGCAAATGGGGAAATGGCTTCCGCAAATCACGGTCGCGCTTGAGGATCATCGCTTCTACGACCACGGCGCGATTGATTGGCGCGCCACGGCGGCAGCTTGTCTGCGCAATCTGAAGTCGGGCCGGATCATTTCCGGCGGATCGACGATTTCTCAGCAACTCGCCAAGCTGGCGCAGGCCCGTCATCCTCGCAGTTGGTTCGCGAAAATTTCCGAGACGGCCATGGCATGGAAAGTCGAGCGCACTTGGAACAAGGACCGCATTCTCGCCGCATATTTGAATCGCAGCAGTTACGGCAACCGACGCATTGGGCCGGAGGCAGCGGCGCGAAGTTATTTTGGGAAGCCGGCGCGCGATCTCACCCTGGCCGAATCCATTTTTTTGGCCGGACTACCGCAGGCGCCGACGCGGTTCAATCCCTGGACGCATCCCGAAGAAGCATTACGAAAATATCGCCGCTCATTGGCGCGTCTCAGCCAACTTGGCGTCATCACGCGCGACCAACAACGCTTGCTCTCACGCTCGCCGCCCATTGTGCGTCGATTCGATCCGGCGCGGCTGGCGCCACACTTTGTCGACGCGGTGATCGCGCAACATCCGGCGCTGCGCGGGCCGGTCGCAACTTCGCTCGATCTCGATCTGCAAAGCGTGGCGGAAAGCCTGGTGCGGTCCCATCTCGCAGCGCTGAACCGCTACGACATCACCCAAGCGGCAGTCGTCATCATCGAGAATCAAACCGGCGCCATCCGCGCGCTTGTCGGGTCCGGCGATTACAAGACGCATCAGATTAATGGCGCAACTGTTCCGCGCAGTTGTGGCTCGACGCTAAAGCCGTTCGTTTATCTCCGCGCATTGGATCGACATCTTGTCACCGCGGCAAGTTTGTTGCCCGACACGGCCGACGCGATTCGCGACGAGTACGCTGATTACGACCCGCAGAATTATAACCATCGTTATCTGGGACCGGTCCGTTTGCGTGAAGCGCTCGGTTGCTCGCTCAATGTGCCGGCAGTTTTCACACTCAGCCGGCTCGGCGCGCGCCAGACATTTTTCGACCTGCAAAAGTGGGGATTCGAATTTCCGGGAAATTTGAACGACTACGGCGCCGGATTCGTCCTCGGTAATGCCGATATTCGCCTCGTCGATCTGGCCGGCGCCTATTCGGGTCTGGCTCGAACCGGGCTGGCCGCGCCCGCGAAATTTCTCGCGGCGGAACATCAGCCGATCAGCCGGCTCGCGTCGCCCGAGGCGACCGCGATCATCACTGACATTTTGTGCGATAACGAGGCGCGCGAGAAAACCTTTGGTGCGCATTCGCCGCTCGCGCTCGAAGAACGCGTCGCGGCCAAAACCGGGACGAGCAGCGGTTTTCGCGACACATGGACAGTCGGCTTCGACAAAGAACACACCGTCGCCATCTGGGCCGGCAATTTCGACGGTCGGCCAATGCGCGACACGTTCGCAGTGCGCTCGGCCACGCCGCTCTGGTCAGCGATCATGCATGAATTGCTCGCGCGCGGCGATCATGCGCTCGATGCGCCGCGGGAAAATGAGCGGCTCGTCCGTCGCGTGGTTTGCACCGACACCGGCTTGCTCCCGTCGCGGTTCACAAGATCGACAATCGACGAATGGTTTCTGAAGGGGACCGAGCCGGAGCAGGACTCGGCTGACCGGTTTACATCCGAAGGCAAATTAGTTTTGCCAAACGAATACGCCGATTGGTGCGCGAGCAGCAACAACACGCGCGGCGCGTGCGTTCGTGCAGAAGCCCGGATCACCAGTCCGCTCGCGAACTCGCATTACACGCTCGATCCAACGCTTCCGCGGTCGCAGCAAATGATCGAACTGAAAGGGGCTTTCGCTGGGGATCTCGAATGGTTCGTCAATGGCCAGCGCTTGAGCGCACAACGTGACGGCCGATTTTTCTGGCCGCTTACGCCGGGCCAATGGACTCTGCGCGCGGTCAGTCGGCTCGGTGTCGCTGAAGAAACATTCACGGTTGTGGAGTGAGCGCGGCATTCAAGCGATCGAGCAACGGAATTTGCGCGGGATTGATTTTTTGCCGCGCGATTTCGAGCGGGAAAAACTCGGCGCGATCGACCTCGGGGAATTCGCAGGTTTTGCCGGAGCGCGGCGGCCATTCCATTTCGAAGGTGTTGCACTTGAGCTGGAATGGCTCGGGCAAATCGCTTTCGAAAGCCCACGCGTGAACGGTTTTGCCGCCTTTTTGTTTAATTGAACCGAGTGGGATCCAACTGCCGGAAGGTTTGATTCCGAGTTCTTCTTCAAATTCAATCTGCGCGCGGCTGAGCAAATCTTCTCCCGGTGCGGCTTCGCCTTTGGGGATGCTCCACGCGCCCTCGTCTTTGTTCTTCCAGAACGGACCGCCGGGATGAACGAGCAGGACTTCAAGCGCATCGCTGCGTTGGCGATACATCAAAAGACCCGCGCTGACTCGGGATCGCGGGGAGTTCGATTGCTTGGGTGAGCTCATCTCGATTCACGTTTCGGTCTTGAAGGAGTAGATGTCGATCTTAGAGTTGGGCGCGTGGAAGAAGCGGAAGTGCCTTTGGAACATTTGCATGAGCACGTGCAGCACAGCGCCGCGCACAGTGGCGAGGCGTGGATTTCGTGGGTGGCTTTGAGCACTGCGATCCTGGCCGTGCTCGCCGCGATCGCCGGCTTGCTCTCGGGCAAAAACGCAAACGAAGCGGTGATAAGCCAGATCGAGGCGTCCGATCAGTGGAATTATTACCAGGCCAAAAGCATCAAGTCAGCCGTGCTCGACGCGAAGATGTCCTTGCGCGCCGCGCCTGACGAATCCGACCGCGCCAAAGCCGCGCGCTACCAAAGGGAACAGGAAGACATCAAAGCCGAAGCCGAGCAGAAGGAAGCGGAGGCGAAGCGGCGATTTCACCGGCACGAAATTTTTGCGCGCGGCGTCACCATGTTTCAGATCGCCATCGCGATCGCGGCGGTGTCAGCGCTGACGCGAAGGCGAAGGTACTGGATGGTAAGTCTGGGTTTCGGAGCGGTCGGCTGTGTTTTTGTTTTCCTCGGCGGAACGGCTCACTGATATGCGCGTTTTGGCGATCGATGCTTCCCTGCGCAATACTGGTGTCGCGGTTGTCGATGCAAACAACGGCAAGCCGTGCGCCCTGTTTTTTGGCACGATCCACAATCGCAATTCACTGCCGTCATCGGCCTGTCTCGTCGCGATCCGTGATCGGTTGGCTGATTTGATCCGGCAACATCAACCCGATTGCTGCGCGCTCGAGTCGGTCATTTACGTGCAGAGTTATAAGACCGCGATTCTGCTCGGTGCGGCGCGTGGCGCGGCGATTTTGGCCGCGGCCGAAAACGGTCTGCCGATTTTTGAATATCCGCCAACGCGCATCAAACAGGCGACGGTTGGGCGCGGTGGCGCGGGTAAGACGCAGGTCGCGTTCATGGTGCGCGCGCTGCTCGGATTAACGCAAACGCCCGGGGCCGATGAGGCGGACGCGCTCGCGATCGGGTTAACGCATTTGCGCGCGCAGGAGAGCGTCGCGCGCGGAATCGGAGGCGCGAGCCGAATATGAGGCCGCTGCTGGAATGGCGCTGGCTCGGCCGGATGAATTTCGCCGATGCGCTCGCGCTACAGGAAGAGATCGTTGCGAAAAAGCGCGAAGACCGCCGGGCCGCAGACGAATTGCTTTTGCTCGAGCACGAACCGGTTTACACGATTGGCAAAACGCCGGACCAATCGAGCTTGGTAAATCCGGCGGCATTGCCGCATCCACTTTTCACGATCAATCGTGGCGGCCAGGCGACATACCACGGCCCCGGGCAGTTGATGGGCTACCCGATTGTCGATCTTCGCCGATGCGGCCAGGATTTGCATCGATACCTGCGCTGGCTGGAAGATGTGTTGATCAAGACGCTGGCCATTTTTGAGATCCGCGCGAAAACGCGACCGGGTCTGACCGGCGTCTGGGTAGAGCAGCGCAAGATCGCGTCCATCGGCGTCGGAGTGCGGCATTGGATCACCATGCATGGCTTCGCCCTGAACGTGTGCGGCGATCTCACCCCGTTCGATCAAATCGTCCCCTGCGGTATCGCCGACGTGACGATGACTTCGAACGAAAAAGAGATCGGCCAGATTTTTTTACCTGAAGAAGTCAGTCGTCGCGCCGCCGAAATCGCCTATCATTCGATTGCGGATCTCTCGACCGAAGGCTCTCTCATTCCCGCAACGCATTTTTAGGTTATGGCTATTCCACTGGAGGACAATGTTGGCGACATTATTGGGAAGGCGCAGCGCGGGTTGCGCATTTCGGACAGCGAACTCGCTGCGAAATCCGGTCTTGCGGTGGAGCGAATTGCCAGCGCGCGCGGCGGCACGATCGACAATGAGGCGCTGCGGAAAATCGCGCCGGTATTGGGACTTGATCCCGAAGCGCTGGTCGAGCTGGCGGTGGGCAAATGGCGACCGGACAAACCGGAAAATTTTGACGGCCTCGCCCAATTCACGAGCGATTACAGCGGCATGGCGGTGAACTCATATTTGGTCTGGGACCCGGATAGCAAAGACGCGGCCGCGTTTGATACGGGCGCGGATTGCGCGGAGATGCTGCGCCGCGCGACGCGTGAAAATCTCAGCAGCAAATTGATCCTGCTCACCCATGCGCATTCCGATCACGTGGCGGACCTGCCGCGGTTGCGGGAAAAAACCGGTGCGCACGTTTTCGCGCCGGTGCGAGAACCGATCCCTGGCGCCGAACCGATCGAGGAGGGCAAACATTTTCGTGTTGGCAAGATCGACATCGAAGCCCGACTGACCTGGGGGCATTCGCCCGGCGGTCTGACCTTCGTGGCCACGGGTCTGGCGCGCCCGATCGCAATTGTGGGTGATTCCCTCTTCGCCGGTTCAATGGGCGGGGGAAATGTTTCCTACGAAGATGCGGTCCAAAACAATCTCAAGAAAATTTTCACGTTGCCAGACGAGACGATTATTTGTCCCGGTCATGGGCCCACGACGACCGTTGCTGAAGAGAAAAAACACAATCCGTTTTTTGCCGGTCGCGTTTAAGCTGGAGAATTGGCTTCGGTGTCCGGCCGTGATCGCGACGGACAATTGATGAAAATTTCTGCGATAGCCATTGCGGCAATGCTGCTCATGTCGGCGCCGGCGCGAGCCCGCGCCGCCGGCGTGCCCGATATTGATTGGAAAGGTCATGCCGCGACCGTGATTTTTTTTATTTTGCACGATTGTCCGATCTGCAATTCATACGTGCCGGAGATGAACCGCATCGTGCGCGAGTACGGGGGCCGCGGGTTTGGTTTTGTCGCCGCTTATCTCGACGTCGATTTCCCGCCGGCTGAAGCGCAATACCACGCGTGCGAGTACCGGTTCGATTTCCCTTTTGTGGTGGATGGCAAGCGCGAACTCGCGGCGCGAAGCGGAACAACCACTGTGCCCGAAGCAGCGGTATTCGACCGAAATGGCGGGATCCTTTATCGCGGAAGAATTGACGATTTGTACGCCGGGATTGGCCAGCGGCGCAGCGCGCCAACACAGCGGAATTTGCGCGAGGCACTCGACGCTATCGCTGCTGGCGAAAAGCCAAAGAGAGCGCTCCTGCCAGGAGTCGGCTGCCCAATCGAGCCGATCAAGTGATGCAGGCTCGGCGTTGGATCGCGATCGTGCTCGTCATTGCCGCAGCCGCGGCCGCGGCGTTTCTGGCGGCTCACAGTGGAAACATCCTGCGGCAGATTCGCGGTTGGACCGCCGCCGAATCGTCAATTAACACGCCGCACGAGAGCCAATTGCTCTCCGAGGCGTTCAAGACGGCAACGGAGGAACCTGCATATCGTCGCTGGCCCAAAGGCAAGCTAGCGTTTCACAAACAGATCGCGCCGATCATTTATGAAAAATGCGCGCGCTGCCATAACACTGGCGGGATCGCGCCGTTTGAGCTCACCAGCTTCAACGATGTGCGAAAGCGCGCCCGCCGCATCGGGCAGGCGGTTGGCCGCAGGTTGATGCCGCCGTGGATGGCCGACCGCTGTTCGCAACCATTCGTCGGCGACACGTCGTTGACGAATCAGGAAAAGGGAATGCTTGAGCAATGGCTGGAGGAAGGTTGCCGCGAGGGCGACCGGGCGAATGCGCCGCAGCCACCACCAGCCCGGCCGGAGTGGCCGAACGGGACGCCCGACGTCGTGCTGCAACCGAGCGACGCTTACAATGTCACCGGGGAAGGACCCGATTTCTTCCGTTGCTTTGTGATCCCGACAAATTACCCCGAGGACCGCTACGTACGCATCGCAGCGGTCGCGCCCGGCAGCAGGGCAGTTCATCATATTCTGATCTACACCGACACTTCAGGTGCGGCCCGCCGGCTTGATGAAGCCGAACGCGGGCCGGGTTATTCCGCGTTTGGATCTCCGCGATTCCGGCCCGCGAGCAACATGGGTCAATGGGAGCCCGGAGTGGTCGAGCCGGCGCTGCCCGATGGCGTCGGGTATTTTTTGCCGAAAGGCGCCGATCTGGTTTTGCACGTCCACTACCATCCGAGTGGCAAAGAAGAGAGCGATCTCTCGCGCGTGGCGCTCTATTTTTGCCGTGCACCGGTGGACAAACGGTTGCGCTGCATGCCGGTGATGATTTCTCCGAGCGTGTTGCGGATTCGGGCTGGAGAAAGCAACGCTTGCTTTTGGGCCGAGGAGGAGGTGCCAGGCGACATCACGGTGGTGCAGGTCTTTCCGCACATGCATTTGCTCGGCCGGGAAATCGCGGGCGCGGCGATGTTGCCCGATGGCTCGGGCGTCCCCATCATCCGCATCAGCAACTGGGATTTTCGCTGGCAAACTCTTTACATGTTGAAAACTCCGCTGCGCCTGCCGCGAGGGAGCAATGTCCGGTTGGAGGCGTGTTTCGATAATTCAGCCGCTAACGCGCGCAATCCGAACCAGCCACCTCTGCCGGTGCGATTTGGGATTACTACGAGCGACGAAATGTGCATTTTGAACCTTCTCTACACGGTCGATTCGGAAAGGCTCACGCGCGGCCAAGTGGCTAGTCACAAATATCCCGATACGCTTTTCCCGAATCATTGGCGATGGATTGTGGCCGGGCGGAAGTAAGTTGATCTCTGAGGTTAAATAAACGACGAAGGCCGAAGGAAGCCCGAATGCTCACATGACGAATTTGCGAACCGAGTCATTATTTTTGTCATTCGGATTTCGTCATTGCTTCGTGCTTGCTCATTGTTCATTCGTCATTTGAGATCATGAACATCGGCCTAGTCGGAGTCGGTCGGATGGGCGCGAACATGGCGCGCCGGCTGAAAGATCGCGGCCGTCAGGTGACAGTGGTTTACGATACGAACCGAGCGACGGCGACCGCGCTCGCGGCCGAGTTGGGTTGTGCGGCGGCGCAGGATTTGTCGGAAGTAACCGCGGAATCGGATGTCATCTTCACGGTGGTGACTGACGACAACGCGATGCGGCAAATTTTTTCCGGTAGCGGCGACAATCTGCTCAAGAACGCGCGCGGGAAACTGTTCATCAATTGCGCGACGATTTCGCCCCAAGTCCATGTCGATGTTGAGAAGCTTGCGCTCCAAGCGGGAGCGGAAGCACTCGAAGCATGCATGGCCTCGAGCATTACCCAGGCACGCGAAGGCAAACTTTATCTGATGTGCGGCGGCAATGAGAAAGCGTTCCGAAAAGCAGAGCCAGTTCTGAAAGAACTCGCCGCCAGCGTGCGCTTCATCGGCCAAGCGGGCGAAGCGGCCAAAGTCAAAGCGCTCGTCAACATGTTAATGAACATCAACACCGCCGGCCTGGCCGAGGGCCTTGCGCTCGGCGCCGCGCTCGGACTCGATCTCACGATGTTGCGCAACGTTTTTTCACAAACCGGCGCGAACTCGCGCGTGCTCGAGACCGACGGCGAAGACATGCAAAACCGCGAGCACAGTTGTTTCTTTGCTGCCGCGCACGCCGCCAAGGACAGCGGGATCGCGCTTGAGCTCGCGCGCGAGCTCGGCCTCGAACTCCCCCTCGCCCGCGCGACCAAGGAACAATACGACCGCATGATCGCCGAAGGACTGGGCGAGCTCGATAAATCCGGCATTGCCGAGCTCACCTTCAAAGATCGAGCCGCTTCGGGCCAAAAGGCAGCTGATTGAAATAATCCAGCCGGATCGCCCGGCTCAGTCTTCATAGCTTCGCGCGCGTTTTGATTGCGCTGTTCGTCGCCAGCGCTAACACTCGGCTGCAATGGTTGGCTACTACGTCCACGACTTTAACCCGCTGATTTTTCGGTTGTGGGACAATGTCGGGCCGCGTTGGTACGGTCTCGCCTATGTGCTCGCGTTCGCTTCCAGCTATTTGCTTGTGCGCGTTCTGGCACGTCGCGGGTATGCCGACCTGCCGCTGGTCAAAGTGGGCGATTTCATCACCGGCGCAGCGTTGTTCGGCGTAATCGTGGGCGGCCGCCTCGGCTATGTGTTGTTTTATAAACCGGACATGCTGCGCGAGCCGATGTCGATCTTGCGCGTGTGGGAAGGTGGAATGTCCAGCCATGGCGGCATGCTCGGCGTGCTCGCGTTCACGTTTTACTTTGCGCGCCGGCAAAAAGTCTCCTGGCTCAACCTCGGCGACAATCTGGTCGTGACGGTACCGCTCGGTTTATTTTTCGGGCGCTGCGCAAACTTCATTAATGGCGAGCTCTACGGACGGGCGGCGAGTGTTGCCTGGGCCGTGCAATTTCCCAAAGAGCTGCTGGAAAATCCGAGCGAAGCGGCGCGAGGCATCGCAGCTTGCGCACCATTGGATCCATCGCTCACCTCATCCGAGGCGATCATCGCCGCGGTGCGGCACAATGCGCAGGTAAAAGACGCGCTGCGCTCGGTTCTTACTCCGCGCCATCCGTCGCAGCTCTACGAAGCTTTTTTCGAGGGCATCGTTTTGTTCGCCATCCTTTGGTTTATGCGCACGCGTCTGCGCCTGCCCAACGGCATGTTAACCGGTTTATTTTTTATCTGCTACGCCGTCGTCCGGATCGTGGTCGAAAATTTTCGCGAGCCGGATGCTGCGTTGATCGCCGGATTCACGCGCGGCCAGTTCTTCTCCTTTTTCCTGATCGGGATCGGCATCGCGTTCATCGTCGCGGCGAAGATGCGGCCGACTTTTCCCAAGCACCAAATTCCAAACCCCAAGCACCAATAACCAATTTCCTTGGGGCTTGGTGCTTGGGATTGTGAGCTTCATGCTGGCGCTTTCGCCAAAGCGCGTTATTACTTAGCTTCGGTAGGCGCGAATGTTCCCCTCAAGTTTACTGGCCGCCGGCGGTCTGCTCTTTGCGTTCGAGCACGCGACCGTTGCAGGCAAGCTTGTCCTTTTCCTGCTCGCACTCGCGTCCATCTTCAGCTGGTCGGTCATGATCACCAAGCTGCGCGTGGTCCAGTTCGCCCGAAGGCAGAACGCGCGCTTTCTCGCCGCGTTTCGGCAAGATCGACAACCGCTGCGGCTGTTTGAAGAAAACGCACGCTTTCCCGGTTCGCCCAATTTCAATGTTTATCGCGCCGGCTGCCAGGAAATGACCTTTCATTTGCTGGGCTCGCCTGAGGTGGACGATACATTTCGGGCGCGGCTCGAGATCGCGGACAAAATTTCGCCGGCACAAATGGGCGCGGTGACCGCGGCGATGGAACGCGCCGTCGGCGAGACGGCGCTCGAGCTCGAATCACAAATGATCTTGCTCGCCACCGCGGTGAGCGGGTCGCCCTTTCTTGGTTTGCTCGGCACAGTCTGGGGCGTGATGGACGCGTTTACCGGCGTGGCCGAAGCGGGCGCGCCGAACCTCGCGGCCATGGCGCCCGGCGTTTCCGGCGCGCTCATCACCACGGTCACTGCCCTCTGCGTCGCGATACCCGCCATGTTTGGTTACAATTTTCTGGTGACCCGGATACGCAGCATGATCGTCGAGATGGATAATTTCGCGGCCGCGCTGGCGTCGGAATTCGAGCATAAGTACGTCGATCACGGTGCGCGCGAGCCCGCTTATTCGCGATGAGGCGTTACTCCCAGCGGCAAAGTCTTTCTACGCTGAGCGAGATCAACATCACGCCGCTGCTCGACCTCGCTTTCGTCTTGCTCATTATTTTCATGATCACGACTCCGCTGCTCGAGAGCAGCATGAGCCTGGTGATCCCGTCGAGTGCCGGGCGTAATCCGCCGATCAACACAACGCAGGTGCAGACGATCTCGATCGCTCGCAACGAGCTGATCAGGCTCAACAATGAGATTGTCGATCTTGCCGCGCTCAAGACGCGGCTGGTCGAATTGAAACGCGGCAACTCGGACGTCGCCGTCGTCATCCGGCCCGACCGTGAATTGCCCGTGCAAAAACTCGTCGCTTTGATGGACGCGTTGCACGGCGCCGGGATCAGCAAGGTCGGGATCGCGACGCGAGCCGAGGCAAAATGATGCCTAAAACTCTGCGCTTCTGGCGCAACGTGACGCTGATCGGCTTTGCGCATGTCGCGGTGATTACCGGACTGGTTCATTTGAGTCACGGAAGCAAAGCCGCCGCGCCGCAGAGCGTATTTTGGATGAGTAGCGCCGTTGGGAACGAAGCAGCGATTTCAAAAACATTCTCTTCTCCGGCAAAACAGGCACCGGCGCGAACTGAATCAAAATCCGAGCGCCCGAACGAACCCGAACTTGTGGAAGATCGCCCGGTCTTGTTGGCGGCGAAAAGCGACATTCAATTGCCTGAACCGACGGCTTCAGCGTCATCTACGCCGAAGGCAAATCCTACGCCAAGGATCAAGGTCACGCCGAAGCCGAAACCAAAGCCAAAACCGACCGCCACACCCAGGCCCAAAGCGTCGCCGAAGAAATTGGTTCTCGCGAAAGCGAAAAATGTTCCGAGACTGAAGCCCTTCCGCGTGGAGGCAAAAGATGAAGAAGCTGATGCGCCGAAAATGAAGATCGACAAGAGCGCGGGCGCGGCACCCGAATTACCCGCCGCGGATAGCGTGCCGCAAACCGCCGCTCATCCATCCGGAAATGCGACGGGGGCTGCAGCGCCCGCCGGTGGTGGCGGCCAAGCGCAGTTCGGTTGGTATGGCAGCATGTTGCACGACCGCTTCTACAGCGAATGGGCCCAGCCCACGCGCGTCGCATCCACGCCGAAAAATTCTGTGCTCGCGAAAATTCGGATCGAGAAAGACGGCCGCGTCTCCAGCTTCGACATCGTCCGGCCATCCGGCAATTCCGAGCTCGATCAATCGGTTGCGGCGGTGGCAAAGCGCGTGACGCAGGTGGAGCCCCTGCCCGACGGTCTTGGCAGTGGCGATCACTATGACGTGAAGATCAGCTTTGAGCTGAACGCCGAGTGATTTGTGCCGCGCCTGCCATGCATGTCATTCCGAGCGGATCGAGGAATCTCTAACTGTTAGCAATGATCCCGCCCGGGCGGAAAATTTCGATCGACATGACAAAAACCCCTACAGCAGCGTGAGCGATTTGCCTTCGCGGCCGGTGACCTGATCCATGGTGCATTGCTTCGGTGCTTTGTCCTTGCGCCAGCGCAAAATTTTTGTGCCGTGTCGAAAACGGCCGCCGGTGAAATGGTCGTAGGCGACTTCGACCACGATCTTTGGATCGACCGGTTCCCATTCGCCGGTGCGCTCCGTGCTCCACCGGCTGGGCCCACCGGGCGCGTTGCCTGTGAATCCCGGCGGTTTGCGCAACGCCTCAAACTTTTTCGTGAGCGCGGGGCGCTCTTCCGCTTTAAAGGCCGACGTAAATCCGACGTGATGCAGCAGGCCATCGTCGTCATAGAGCCCGAGCAAGAGCGATCCAAGAATTTTGGCGCCGCTGGCATAGCGGAATCCGCCCACGACACAATCGGCGCTCCGGATTTGCTTCACTTTCACCGCGGCGGTGCGTTCGCCCGACGCGTAGGGCGCGTCGAGCATCTTTGCGATTACGCCGTCGAGATCGCCGCCGGCTTTCTCGAACCATTTTTTCGCCTGCTCGAACTTCGTCGTTGCGGGCGAAAGTTTCACCGCGCCTAGCATTTTAAACTTCTCGAGCAGCGCGCGCCGTTCGCGCAGCGGCTTCTGCAAATAGGATTGTCGATCTTGCGCGAGGAGATCGAACGCGATGAACAATCCGGGATGGGCTTGGGCAAGTTTCGCGACGCGGCTGGCGGCCGGGTGAAGCCGCAATTGCAATTCGTCAAACGAGAGCACGCCGTTTACCGGAACGGCGAGCTCGCCATCGAGCACAAAATCTTTGGCCGGTAACTTCGAGATGGCTTCAGCAATATCGGGAAAATAGCGCGCCAGCGGCTGACCGGCTTTCGATTGCAAATAAACTTCACCGTCGCGGCGAAAGGCAATGCAACGAAAGCCGTCCCATTTCGGTTCATACTGCCATTTGTCGCCCACCGGAATCTCCTCAACCGATTTCGTCTCCATCGGCGGCAACGGCGGCGTGATCGTGAACGGCATCTTAGATCGGGAAGTTTCGCGGATAACGTCGCGGCTCGAGCTTCGGTGGACGCGCGCCGTGAAGAAGGGCGCCTTTGACGGACAAGTATGTTAACTCCTGTCGATCGGCGGCGCAGCGCAGCATCAAACCACCGCGGCTCATATCGCCGCGTCCGACAAAGTCAGCCGGGAAACGCAGCCGCTCTTGAAAGTGCTTGAGAAAAACATCCACATACTTTCGCGTGGCGATGCTGCCGAGGAGGATAACGTCGGAGCCATTCGCTAAATCCTTCGCCAGCCGCCGCACCGAGCGCTCAAGCGGTTTACGATAGCGCGGATCGGCTTCGTCAATCGCTACGGCTGCGAACTCGCGCAGGTCAGCGAGTGTGATTGTCGATCTTGCATCCACCAATCCGTGCGTCGGCGTGATGACGAAGACAGCGCACGATCCATTCGTTGTGCGCGCGAAAGTGTTCGCATAGGCGATCTTGCCCCGAAAATAGAGGCCGCTGAGAAACGTGAATACTTCGGCAATCGTCGCGCCGCTTTTCGTGCGCAGTTTTTTTGCCAGCTCGAACTGGGCCCGATCGCTGAGCAGCATTTGCGCGCGCCGCCCGCCCGCATAAGCGGGTGAGAGCAAAAAGATACGCTGGCCGCGTTGCCTTTTCATGCCTGGAACGTTTCCGTTTAGCTGCGGCCCGCGCAAGTCGATGCAAAGGAGATGTCGTTCCTGTGGCCGCTCACGCCTCTTGATTTTTGCGACTGGCCGCGAACATAATGCAGCGTGCATTTACGCTGGCCATTCAAAGCCCGAAACGGCAACGATCGCGAGCCGGACGGCGATCATGAAACAACCGAGGGAGCGTGGCCGGATTTTTTGTGCGTCGGCGCGCAAAAAGGCGGGACATCGTGGTTGTACCAGCAGCTGGCCGCGCATCCAGAGTTCTGGATGCCGCCGATCAAGGAGCTTCATTACTTCGACAAACTGAGCCGGGTGAAGGCGATACTTCCGCGAGAACGAGACGAACGCGATGCGCGATTTTTGGAGCGGCTAAAAAGCCTGAGCGAGCGCTCCTACATCGATCTGGAGCAGTACGCCCACTTATTCGAGTCGAAAGGGTCGCGGTTGTCCGGTGACATTTCGCCGACTTACTCGATGCTGAACGAGGAGATGATTCAGCGCATTGTTGAACATTTGCCCAATGCAAAAGTGATTTTTCTGGCGCGCGATCCGGTCGAGCGCGCGTGGTCGCAATTGTCGATGGGCGTCCGCCGCGAAACGATCAAGCCGTTCGACGCGAGCGATGCCGATGAAGTGATTCGCAATCTATTGAACCCCGGTGTGCTCGCGCTCTCCTACCCGAGCAAGATCGTGGCGCGATGGAGACGTTACGTTCGTCCCGATTTGTTTGGCGTTTATTTCTTTGACGATTTGGAAAAAGACCCGGCCGCGCTGCGGCGATCGATCATTCAGTTCCTCGGGTCTGATCCGGAACAGCCCAGTGGCCGGCTCCGGCCGGATTACAACAAGGATGCCGGAATCCAAAAGCTGCGGCTGACCGACAAGGTGCGCTTGCGCGTGGCGCAGTTTTTCAAGGACGAACTGCAAGCGTGCGCGGCGGAACTGAACGGCCCGGCCAAGAGTTGGCCGGCGCGCTACGGGTTTTCATGGGTCTGGCTGGTGCTCGATCTTCTTGACGACCTCGACCTATTCGCGTGGTGGGGTTGGGTTGCCTGATAGACAAATTGTCGATCTTCGCGCGAGTTTGTGCTCGTTCCTAGCGGCCGGCGAGGCGCGTTTCGGCCAAATCCAGATCGCGCTGGATGCGACGGAGGGCGTCATCGTTGATGACGTGCTGATTGCGCAGTTGAATGATGGTTTTGCGTTCGACATCGAGCGCGCGTTGTTGCAGCCGCTGATAGTGCGGCGTCGCGATCTCGCCGCGACACTCGTCCGGATTTGCCGCGCAAAGCTCGAGTTGCTCGACGCGTTCGGTATATTCCGCGCGCAACCGCTCGATCGCGTCAGCGGAAAATTTGCCATCATTGGAAAGCTGCTCGAGCAACTGCATGGCGGCGCGGTTCGCCTCCAGGCGTGCGGAGCGTTCCTCCTCATCCGGTCCGGCATCTTTTGTGACGCCGACTTTTCGGATGAGCAGCGGCAGGGTGAGAGTCTGCAGCACGAGCGTGACGAGAATGACGCAAAAAGTGAAAAACAAAATGTGATTGCGTCCGGGGAACGCAGCGCCATTCGGGAGCGTCAGAGGCAACGCAAATGCGGCCGCGAGCGAAATCACTCCGCGCATTCCCGTCCACGCGACAATCGCGACGTCGCCCCAGCCGGGATACGGATCGCGCTTTCGGACACGCTTAATGAGGAGCCGCGGCAAGTAGGTTGCTGGAAACACCCAGGCAATGCGCACGAGCACGGCCACGGCGCTGATCAATGCCGCCTCCCATATTAATCTGGGGAGCGATTCGCCGGGCAGACCGCGCAGGATTCCCGGCAATTGCAAACCGATCGTGGTAAAAATGAAACCGTTGATGAGAAATACGACCATCTCCCAAAAACCAAACGCCTGGAGCCGATAGCGCGCTTTGACAATGAGAGGCGAATGCCAGCCGAGAAAAATTCCCGCCGTGACGACGGCCAGAATTCCTGAAAAATGCAGCCGTTCCGCCGGCAGATAGGCCGCGAATGGTGTGAGCAACGAAATGGTGATTTGCACCGGCGGATCATCGAGCTGCCGCTGCACCCAGCGCATGATCAGCCCGACCAGCAACCCAAGTGCGATGCCGCCGAGCGCGACCACGAAAAACCGGATCGATGCGCCGGCCAATAAAAAACTTCCGGTCATTAAGCCGGTCACGGCAAATTGCAGCATCACGAGCGCGGTGGCGTCGTTGACCAGGCTTTCGCCTTCGAGGATCACTTCCACCCGGTGCGGCACGGACAAACGCCGGATGATCGATGTCGCGGCGGTCGCGTCGGTTGGCGAAATAATCGCACCGAGCGCGAATGCCGCGGGCCAGGGCAGCGTTGGAATGAGCGAATGTGCCGTCCACGCGATGATCGCGGTCGTGAAAAGAACCAGGCCAATCGCCAGCAGGAGAATTGGTCGCAAGCTTCGGCGGAAATCGCGCCACGATGTAAAGAGCGCCGCGGGGTAGAGAAGCGCCGGCAAAAAGAAATAGAACACAATGTTGGGATTGAGTTGCACCTCAGGCAGGCGCGGAATGAAACTGAGCGCGAGGCCGACAAGGACGAGCACGACCGGGTAAGGCAGCGCCAGTTTGCGCGCGATCAGGACTGAG
>JBHEMD010000162.1:0-12643 GCA_046262735.1 Chthoniobacterales bacterium
ATGCTAACGAGTCAAAAGATTGTCGACGCAATCAACGAGCAGATCGGATATGAGTTCACTGCGGAGCTGCAGTATTATGCGATCGCGGCGCATTTCGCGGCCGAGGCGTTGCCGCAATTGTCACAGCATTTTTTCCAGCAGGCTGAGGAAGAAAAAGGTCACGCGCTGCGCTTCATTAAATATGTGGTGGATGCCGGCGGGCGCGTCGTGATCCCGGCGATCGATGCGCCGAAATCGAAATTCAAAACGCCGAAGGACGCCGTGAAGCTTTCACTCGACCAGGAAGTTCACGTTACGAAACAAATCAACGCGCTTGTCGATCTTGCGAAAAAGGAAAACGACCACATTACTATCAATTTCCTCCAGTGGTTCCTGACTGAGCAGCTCGAAGAAGTTTCCTCAATGGATAATCTGCTCAAGATCGTCGAGCGCGCGGGTAACGATCTGCTACAGGCAGATGAATACCTCGCGCGCGTGGGTCTCAGGACAATGCCGGAGCCACCGAAAGAATAATTGGAGGGACATGCGCGGTCGTCTCCCAAATCATTAAGGCGGTCCGAGCCGGACTGGCATTACAGCGCGGCGCCCTCCAAGTTTCCGACAACATCTCGGCCGACACGGCCGCCCCTACACTTTTTTGCGCCAGGCGCCGAGGACGAGGCCGCTGATCGCGAAGGCGACCAGTGGCCGGCCCATGTCGATGCAAATAAGCGGCCACGGGTTGGTTTCGAACGCGGAAAAGACGGCGATGGTGGCGTGTTCGACGAAAAGAAAGCCGAACCAACAAACGAGCGCGATGCTTAGTCCAGCGACCGCTGTCGTGGCGTTGAGGCGTGAAATTAGCCACGCCAGCGTGTAATTGACGATGATCGCGGTGATGATTGCGAAGACGTACGCCCCGACGTTATGTGATCGCTCGATATCGGTCATGGTCTTGGCATGTTGATTCAGCCACGCGTCGCCGAAAAGCGTGTACCACCCCCAGCCGACGAGTTGATGGACAATGACCAAAATCCAGACGGCGAGATGGTTGATCTTGTTGTTCATGGAACAACGGTAATCATGTGGTTCTGGCGATTTCGATTGCAAGCGCAGAAGTTGTAGAGGCGCGTGTCCTCGCGCGCAGATATTCAATTGCGACTGACGACAGCCGCCCCTACACGAATTGGACAGAAGCCACCAACCTTGGATCGACAAGGTAGGGTAGCATTTTGCTTAGGATTGCATTGCAGTTTGCCCGGCTTGTTATTGAGACTTGAAAACGAAAACAGCGCTGAGCATGATCGCGATCGTAAACCTGGTCCTTAGCAGCGGAGTCATTGCTGCCGGCGCGAAGACATATCAGATCACCGGAACTGTTGTCTCGTCTACCAGCAGCATGCTGACAGTGCAGAAGGGGACGGACCGCTTTGAAATCGATATCGATCCGGCCACGACCAAAGGCTCGGCCGAGCTGAAGGCTGGCTCGACTGTCACGATCAGCTACGTGATGAGCGCGACCAAGATTGAAACGGCCGGAGGAGAAACCAGTTCGCCGGGCCCGTAAGGCATGGACCAATTTCGGTTGGACTGCTGCCGCTGAGGACAGCGGCCACTACAGTTTCGGCGGGAAGAGAAGTTTTGAGCGCCGATCGATGACTGCGCCCTGAGTCACGAAAAATTCGCGCAGGTCGTCGGAATAAAACGTGCCGTCATCGCGCGGATTAAGATCGAGATAAATGCGGCCACCGGGACACAGATGGCGTCGCGCGTCCTGCAAGAAGAAATCCCACTCCGCGATTCCCCACGGGCCGTGCCTTGCCGGACTGTCGAAGGAAATCGAGAAAGCGGTGATCCAATCATATTGCGCGCCGGTATCGGGCAGCGGCTTGAATTTTTCGATGCGATGAATCACGCGCCGCAGACCGAACAACTGGAACATCTCGCGGTAGAGCGGCACGTTACCGACGTCAAGCCCGACACCGGTGTGCCCAAGCACCTTATTGACGAAGAGGAAATAACCGGCGCCCGAGCCAAGATCGAGAATGCGCTGCGGCGGCAGGCGGTCGAGGCCAATATCCTGGACACGGCGGATGTTCATTCGCAGGAAACGCTCGGCCTCGACATATTTCGGCCATTGCGTCGTGCCCGGCACACCGTAGGTCTGCTTCAGGCGCTCCAGCTCGCCCCGATCGATCTGCGCCATGAATCGGTTCACCGGAAGCGGGCGAATCGCCCGGCGCACCGCGCGTTTCGCGCTTACGATCGCCGCCGGGTGGGCGAGCTTGCGGAGTTTATGCGCGAGTTTCATTGATGGCTGGAGGCGCACGCTTCGGCGTCTCCAGATCATTAAGGCGCCGACAGCGCGGCGCCCTCCAATTCGGGTGCGGGTTGATCGACCGGCGCGGATTGAATGGAAACGATTTCGAACGCGGCCGGTCCCTCGTCTCGGTTGAGCGCGACCGCGTCGCCCGCTTTCTTGCCGAGGAGGGCCTGACCGATCGCGGTCTGGTAAGAAATGATGTGACGCTCCGGATCTCCGTCCCACGCGCCGAGAATCGTGTAGGTCTCCTCTCGCTTTGAATCTTTGTCACGGACGGTGACGACGGTGCCGATGGAAACGCGCGACGTGTCGGGATTTGCGAATGACGTGCCGCGCGCATTTTGCAAATCGCGCTCCAGTTCTGTCCTTCGCCGCGCGAGCACAGCCTGCATTTGCTTGGCGGCCTTGTACTCGAAATTCTCACTTAGGTCGCCGTAGGAACGGGCCAGCGAGATCTCCTTGATGTTCTCCGGTATTTTTTTCTTCACGAGCTCTTCGTATTCGGTTTTGCGCCGATGCAAGCTGCTCCAGGAAACAATCAGCGCCGGCGCTTTTTCTTCCGGTTGCGCGCCGGCGATCATAATTTCGAGTTGCGGAAAAACCTTCACCATTCGCGCCAGGAGCGAGCGCTTGGTCAATTCGTCGAACAGGGGGGTGAGCTGAAGCCGGCGCATGGTGTCGCGCGCGAGGGCGACGTCCGCCCCAGCGAAGATATCGGCGATCAATTGTCGATCTTCCACGAGCAGGCGCTGCAATTTGCTCGCCCGGCCGGTCCCCTGATGTTGCTCGCGTTCGAGCGCGGACAAAACGGCGGCGAGCAATTCAGGCGTGACTAGTTCGCGCCAGTCCTCGCGCTCGCTGCAAAGCCAGATGAGCATTTCGCTCGTCGCCGAATGTTCGCGAATGCTGCGCTCAAGCATCGTTTGCAGCTCGGCATGCTGGCCTGCGTTTTTAAATACGTGGGGAATTTGCGCTACCATTCGGCCGTGGGTGGCCTGCATCAGTTGCAACGCGCGCGCGCTCCAGCGGTCCCCGAGCGCCGCGGGCAAAGACTGCAGGATGCGTTTCTCTTTTGTGGCTGAGAGCTTGGGCAGAATCGCCGCCAGGCGCGCTTCCTCATCGGCAATCAACTTCGTGAGCGTCAGGCCGACATGCGTGGTGTGCAGTTCCGCAACGCGCTCGAGCAAATCGTCGCGCAGAAGGATGAGCTCAAAGGCAATCTCCGGATGCAACCTTTGATTTCGGACCGCGACGTTTTCCATCGTGGCGATCACGGCTTGGAGCTGTCTGGCGGGTTCCTTGAATTGCTCGTGAAATTTCACGATCTCCTCGAGAGCGGCAATCTGCTCCTTCGGCTGGCGCGCGCGATTGAAGGCGGCGAGCAATTCGTCCGCATGCGAAATGCCTTCGCCCCGGATTTTGAGCGGCTCAGTTTTTTTTGCGGGAATGGAGAACGCGCCGCTGATTTTGAGCTGGCGCTTGGCTGACTCCCACCAGCGCTTCCATTCCGCTTCGCTAAAAACGTCGCCAATTAACCACTCGCTAATCTGTTGGAGCGTGGCCGCGCCGTCGCGGCTCTCCACAATCTTTCGCACGAGCGCGACTGGATCCTCCTTCGCGAGCTTTTTCACCGCGGCGAAATCGGTGGCTTTTTGGGCGAGGAAATGCTCCGGCGGAATTGGGCTGAGATTGTCGGCCGCATATTGCGGTTGCATGGGGTGAGCTTTTTTGCCGGCAAAATCGATGATGATCTGGTTGAGGAGCAGGTTCCACTCGGCGACGCGGCCGAACCCCCAGCTCTTGTGCAAACAAAAGCTGCCCGGCTTGAGCTTGGCCAATTGCTCAGCCGCTTTCGGCGTGAGCTTGCCAGCTTCGAGGAGTTTCGCCAATTCCGTGTCCATTGTGCTGTGAAGAATGGGTGGATGTGACCTATAGGTCGTCTGGGCGATGCGCGCAATTTGCGATTGCCCTGCGCTCGCCAGCGTGAAAATCTCCCGCGTGCCGACGAGCATTTGGTTTTGGATCGCTTTTCATATCGGCGTCTTCGCCGCCCTGATTGTCGATCTTGCCCAGTTCAAACATCGCGACCGCGCCCTGAGCATGCGCGCCGCGGCGCAGCGCAGCGCCATCTGGATCGCGCTCTCCCTTCTGTTCAATCTCCTCGTCTGGAAATTGCGCGGCCCCGATACGGCGCTCGATTTTCTGACCGGATACCTGATCGAATACTCGCTCAGCGTCGACAACATTTTCGTTTTCGTGCTGATCTTTAATTACTTCCGTGTTCCGCCGATCGCTCAGCACCGTGTTCTGGTGTGGGGAATTGTCGGCGCGCTCGTCATGCGCGGAATCATGATCGGGCTGGGCGTGGCCCTGGTCGCACGGTTTCATTTTGTGCTTTATCTCTTCGGCGTTTTTCTTGTCGCCACCGCGGTGCGTATGTTTTTCACCAAACACGGCGAGCCGACTTTCGAAAACGGTCTGGTCATGCGGCTGGTGCGCCGCTTGGTTCCGGTGAGCAAAGAATTTGACGGCCAGAATTTCGCGGCCAGGATCGACAACCGCTGGATGCTGACGCCACTGGCCCTGGTGTTGATCGTGATCGACGTGATGGACCTGGTCTTCGCGGTTGATTCCATTCCAGCGGTGTTCGCCATCACGCAGGACGCGTTTATCGTTTACACGTCGAACATTTGCGCCATCCTCGGGCTGCGGTCCTTGTATTTTCTGCTGGCCAACCTGATGGGCCGTTTCGTCTACCTCAAAGCCGGGCTGGCGGTTGTGCTTGGATTTGTTGGTCTGAAGATGGTCGTGGCCGATTACGTCCATGTGCCGACGCTCATCTCGCTGGCTATCATCGTCCTGATCCTCGCCATAACCATTACGGCTTCGATGTTCGCAACCCGCCACCAGGTCGCCGTCCAAAGCCGAAAATAAAATGTTGCCTCGACCAGTGGGAATCTGCTTAGCTTGAGACTGCCGCTATGAAAACTTTACTCGCCGCCGCATTCGCCCTCGCTCTTGCCGTCAGTTCATTCGCGGACATTCAAGATCCGCCCGGGAACGAATACGGCCCCACGCGCAAGCTCGGCCGCGGGTTTTCAAACTTGTTGCTCGGTCAGAGCGAGGCTTTCGTGACCGTCGGCAAGGTCAACACCGACGAAGGGAACATGGCGTCGTTTGTCGGCTACGGCATGGTGCGCGGAGTCGCCCGCTCCTGGATGCGGCACCTCGCCGGATTAGTTGAGGTGTTGACCGCGCCGTTCCCAATCAATCACGGGACCTACTATCCAATTCTGCCGAGCGATATCCCGTATATCCACGCCGGTTTCGCGGAATTCCCGCCCGAGCTCGGCTACGAGAGCAAGTATCCCTACGTGCGCAATTATTGAGAAACGCGTCCACCCTTACCCCGGTTCGTTTCGGCCTTCTTTTCTCACTCGCAGCATTTTTAATCGTTCACTCCGGCTACGCGGTTGGGAATGGGTTATCCGCGTTACCTTTGGTGGCGCCCTGCCGTGGACGCCCGCGCCGCCGGTCTCGCACGCCTACACGAGCAAAGAAGGCGTTGAGTTCATTCGCGCGCCGATGCCAAAGTACCCTCGCGGGACAAGCCATCTCAAAGCACGCGCTGTTGTTCTGCTCCAACTCGATCGACCAACCGGGCGGATCGTCTCGGTCGAGTTGATGCAAAATAATGGCCAGCCGCTGCTCGACCGCGCCATTGTTGATAGCTTGAAAGAATGGCGAGCGCGACTTGGAGCAAAGGTCGATCACGTCAATATTCCTATCGTGTTCACCGGTCATTCTCGGACCGGGTAGCGATCAGGAGCGAAGCGTCGACCGCGTGTCGACTTGAGACGTAGCGGCACGGTTCGCACAGGCAATCCGGCTGCTCGAAGCGCAACCGCGGGTTGCTCGTTCCTTACAGGTAACCTGGGACAGTATTAACGGTTGCAGCCGCCCGATCGTTGCGGCGCGCAGCAAACTTATTCGCACCTATTCACAAATGGGTTGACCACGTCGCGCAACGGCGTAAAAGATAGCCGATTCGCGAAGGCGGTCGCGTGATGCATTCTCGACGCTTTTCCACGCTGCCGGCGATCGTTGTCTTAACTCTGGTTTATTTCGTCGCGGGTAAGCTGGGTTTGATGCTCGCGTTTTATCATCGCAGCGCTTCGCCGGTTTGGCCGCCAGCCGGCATTGCCCTCGGTGCGATAATCGTGCTCGGCTACCGGATCTGGCCGGCGATCTTCATCGGCGCGTTTCTGGTCAACGCCACCACCGCAGGCAACATTCTCACGTCGCTCGGCATCGCCACCGGCAACACACTCGAGGCGGTCTGCGGGGCCTGGATGATCAATCGGTTTGCCGGCGGCACGCGCGTATTCGACCGCGCCCAGGATGTTTTCAAATTCTCGCTCGCATGCATTTTGAGCGCGCTGGTCAGCCCAACTTTGGGTGTGACCAGTCTTTCCCTCGGCGGGTTTGCCGAGTGGTCAAAATACGCACCGATCTGGACGACATGGTGGCTGGGCGACAGCGCCGGCGAGCTGATCGTCACGCCGGTCGTTGTGCTCTGGAGCATCGGTTCGTCGCGTCAATGGTGCCGCCGCGACGCGATCGAAGTTGGCATTCTCCTGCTCCTGCTGATCGGGTTGGGCGAAATCGTCTTTGGCGGGTGGTTTTCGATTTCGGCGCGGAATTATCCCATCTCGTTCATTTGCGGACCAGTCGTGATCTGGATGGCGTTTCGTTTCACACAGCGCGAAACTGCCACCGGCATCTTCATTCTCTCGGCGATCGCAATTTGGGGAACATTGAGCGGGTTTGGCCCGTTCATCATGGACACCGAGAACCGGTCGCTGCTCGCGCTGCAATCCTGGACGGCCGTGCTCACCATTACGGCAATGGCGCTTTCCGCGGCAATGGCCGAACGTCGCCGCGCTGAAGCCGCGATCGAACAACAGAAGAGCGCGGTCGAAGCGGCGAACCGCACGAAAGATAATTTTCTGGCGATGCTTTCACACGAATTGCGCACCCCGCTCACACCTGTGATGGCCGCGATCGATTCGCTCGAACAGGACCCGGCGCAATCTGATGAAGCGAAAGCCGCGCTCGCGATGATTCGCCGCAATGTTGAACTGGAGAGCCAGTTGATCGCCGACCTTCTCGACCTCACCCGCATCGCGAAAAACAAACTGGAGCTCAAGTTCGACGCGGTCGATGTGCACGAGGCTATTCGCAACGTCGTTGAAATGTGCCGGGGCGAGGCCAGTGCCAAACTCCTGCGCGTTTACACCGATTTGCGCGCGGGCGCGCATCATGTTTCCGCCGATGAGGCGAAGTTCCAGCAGATCATCTGGAACCTGCTCAAGAACGCGATCAAATTCACCGGCGAGCAAGGCGAGATCACCATCTCCTCCTCCAACTCGGCGCCGCAAAGTCTCACCATCGCGGTGCGCGATACCGGCATCGGCATCGATCCGGGCATCATGGAGCGGATATTCAATCCCTTCGAACAGGGCGAGCTCAACGCGCAGCGGCGTTTTGGTGGACTCGGCCTCGGCCTGGCCATTTCCAAATCGCTCACCGAAGCGCACGGCGGAACGCTCATCGCGAAAAGCGAAGGCCAAGATCGGGGCACAACTTTTTTCCTGACCCTAAAAACCGTGCCGGCGCAACAGCGCGCCCCCAGGGTGACGGCCGCGCCTGCCTCCTCGCGCAGTCTGCGCATTCTTCTCGTGGACGACCACTCCGACACCTGCACTGCGCTCGAGCGCTTGCTTATCCGGCGCGGGCACCTTGTCGCTGCGACGCACGATGTGCGCTCAGCCATGGAAGCAGTGGCTTGTAATCATTTCGACCTGCTCATCAGCGACGTGGCGCTGCCTGATGGCACCGGCCCCGACCTCATGAGACAGGTGCGCGCCATTTGTCCACTCCCCGGCATTGCCATCAGCGGGTTCGGCAACAACGGCGATATCGAGAAAAGCTTGCAGGCCGGATTTGCCGATCACCTCGTTAAACCGGTCAAGCTCGAGACTCTCGAAGCCGCGATCGAACGGGCAATCGCTAACGACGACGCCGCAGAGCCGTAGCGTGAACGATTGCGTCGCCCGCAGGGCGACGGCTACAGTCCGCGGGTGCGCATTGTCGATCTAACAATCGAAGACGTCGCCTTCGGCGGCAAAGGCGTCGGGCGCGATTGCGGCAAGGCCGTGTTCGTTCCGTTCACGATCGACCGCGAACGTGTGCACGCCCGGATCACCCGTGAGAAAAAACAATTCGCTGAAGCGGAGCTTGTCGATCTTGTCGAAGCCTCGCCGCACCGAGTCGCGCCGGCCTGCCCGTATTTCGGCCGCTGCGGCGGCTGCGCCTATCAACACATCGACTACGAACATCAGCTCGCGATCAAATCGCGCCAGGTGCGCGACGTTCTGCAGCGCATCGGAAAACTCAACGATGTGTCGGTGCAGCCGATTATCCCCTCGCCCAATCAATACGCCTATCGCAATCGCGTCACCGTTCACGTGGAAGACGGGGTGGTCGGGTTTTTCCGACGCGATTCGCACCGTTTGATCGACATTGAGCGCTGCCCGATTTCGCGCGACGAAGTCAACCGCCGGCTTTCCGAATTGCGCGCGCAAAAACCGAGAACTGGCCACTACACTCTGCGCACCTCATTGGGCGCCCGTGTCTTTTCCCAAACGAACGACGAAGTCGCAATTGCTCTCCGCGATTTGGTTCGCGAGCTCGTTCCGTCGAACCAGCAATTGTTGATCGACGCGTATTGCGGCGCCGGCTTTTTCGCTAAGGCCCTGCTCGACAAATTCGAGAGGATCATCGGAATCGATTGGGACAAATTCGCCATCGCCGCGGCGAAAGAAAACGCGACGGAAAAAGAAACTTATATCGCCAGCGATGTGGGCGAGGAACTTGAGCGTCTTCCACACGCCGATGCTGTAAAGGCGGCCGTGTCGGCCGCAGATCGCCGCAGGTTCGCGGGCGACACGGCCGCCACTACAGTGATCGTCGATCCACCGGCCACTGGTCTGAGCGAAAATGTTCGACGCGCGATTGTCGATCTTGCACCGGACACGCTCATTTGCGTGTCGTGCAATCCCGCCACACTGGCGCGCGATTTGAGAGAGCTGCAGGAAAAATTCACGATCGCATCGGTCACACCGCTCGACATGTTTCCACAGACTGCCGAGATTGAAGTGGTGGCGCATCTTTTCAGCAAGAGTTGAGAAAGAGCTTGCCAGCTCTTCACTCCAACAGGGAAAGTCACCTTCACTGACCGATGGCCGAAACTGTCTTTGGCGCCGGCACGCGTGTGCATCGGCCACGCAATGTCGACTGGAAACGCGCGGCGGGTCTGCTCTACGGCGACTGGGGAACGAGCAAGGCGTATGTGCTCGGCCTCGCCTTTGTCGCCGCGGGTTTTGCTTCGTTTCCGATTATCCTCGCCGTCTGCGCGCTGACCGCGATTGTCGCCTTCAACTACATTATTATCTGCGCGCATTTTCCCGATGGGGGTGGCGTTTACTCCGCGGCGCGCGAACAGAGCCGCTTCCTCGCCTCCGTTGGCGCGCTCCTGTTGATCGCAAACTTTTTTGTAACGGCGGCCCTGAGTGGATGGGCGGGCGTAACTTATCTCGGGGTGCCAAGTCGCTATGCGCCGATCGTCACAATCGGAGTCATCCTCGTCCTTGGGGTCCTGAACCATTTTGGGCCGAAACACAGCGGCAGCGTCTCCATTTGGCTGGCCGTGCCCGCAGTGATCGTGGTCGTGGGGACAATTGCCCTGAGCGCGAATCATCTCAGCTTCGCTCATCTGGAACCGCGCCACACCGACCTGAGCACACTCTGGGTGCAGTTTGTGGGAGTGATTCTCGCGTTGAGCGGGGTCGAGGCGGTCGCCAATCTCACCGGGGTAATGAAATTGGACCCGGCGGCGACGCCGAGCGCGCCGAAAGTCACGCGAACAGCAACGAAGGCGATTCTGCCGGTGGCGATCGAAGTGGTTGGCGGCACGGCGTTGCTCGGCTGGGCGATGCTCTCGTTACCAAAATCGTTTAGCTCCGAATTGATCGCGCACAAAGAAGACATGCTGCGTCTTCTCGGTGAAAAGTACGCCACGCTCGCGCTCGGACCGTGGTTCGGACAAGCATTTTCAATTTTTATTGGCGTTGTCTTCGGGCTTCTGCTCATCAGCGCGGTCAATACCGCCATCGTCGCCCTCATCGGGGTCATTTACATGATGGCGCAAGATGGCGAGATGCCGCCGCAATTTGCCGGTCTCAACAAGCATGGAGTGCCGCGGATCCCACTCATTGTTGCCGTTGCTATTCCAATCGTCGTTCTTCTCACGACGAAACACTTCGAGTCACTGGCAGGCCTTTACGCGATCGGGGTGGTCGGCGCCATCTCGGTCAATCTCGGGGCATGCAGCTTCAATAAACGTCTCGGTCTGCGCGCGCATGAACGTCTCCTCATGCTGCCGACTTTCCTCGTGCTCGCATTTGTCGAGCTGACCATCGCCAAAACCAAACCCGACGCGCTCTTTTTCGCCATCTGTGTGCTCGGGGTCGGTCTTGGTTTTCGCGCCTATTCGCACAAAATCTCCGGGCTCAGGACGCTGACCGTCACCCGTAAGGTCGCCGAAATGGTGACGCCCGATCTCACTTCAACCGTTCAGACCCGGCTTGGAGAAGGCCACAAAATCATGGTCGCGGCGCGCGGGATTACCCGGGTGCTCGGGTTTGCGCTGGATGAAGCGGAACTACGCAAGGCTGCTCTGTATGTTTTGTATGTGAAGGAAATTGCCGTCTTTTATGCGCGCGCTCCCACTGCGCCGCCGCGCCTGAAATGGCAGGATGATCCGGAGGCAGCGGCGATCATGTCGAGCGTGCTCAAGCTCGGGAGCGAGCGCGGTGTTCCGGTCTTTCCGGTGTATGCCGTCAGTGAGGACACAGCGACGACCATTCTCGATCTCGCCGCTACGCTCGGTGTCGATTACCTGATCATTGGCGCCTCACAACGCACCGCCATGACAAAGCTGCTCCGCGGCAGCGTGGCCACCAATGTGGCGCAGCAATTGCCCGAATCGATTCAGTTGCTCATCTTCGGATGAACCTGTAGCCACCCGCCTGTGGCGCGTCCGTCGCTGACGCCCACAGGACTCGTGGCTACAGAATTCGGCGGTGGACGTTGAGCGTTGAACGTTCGACGTTTTCTTTGATGATACCCAAAGTTCTTGTCGCCGATCAGATCGCACCGCGCGGCGTCGAAGAACTCTCCCGCGACGATTCACTCGATGTCGTGGTGAAAAGCGGTCTCGGCGAAAACGAGCTTGTCGATCTTATAGCGGCTTTCAGCGCGCTAATCGTCCGCAGCGAAACCAAAGTGACCTCCAAAATCTTGAACGCCGCCGCGCGCCTGCGCGTGATCGGCCGCGCCGGTGTCGGAGTGGACAATGTCGATGTTGAGACCGCGACGCGACGCGGGATCGTCGTCTTGAACGCGCCCGGCGGAAACACCGTTTCGACCGCCGAGCACGCCTTTTCACTTTTGCTCAGTGTCGCGCGCAAAATTCCGCAGGCCGATGCCAGCGTGCGCGGCGGAAACTGGAAACGGAAGGATTTCGAAGGGGTCGAGCTTTACAACAAAACACTTGGCGTGATCGGCATGGGGCGGATCGGGAGCGAACTGAGCCGGCGCGCGATCGCCTTCGGCATGCGCGTGGTCGCTTACGATCCTTACCTGTCGCCGAGTCGCGCGCGCACCTTACAGGTTGAGCTGGCTGACGAGCTCGATGATTTGCTCCCGACCGCAGATTTTATTTCGCTGCACACGCCGCTCACGAATGAAACCCGCCACATTCTCGATGCGGCGCGCTTGCAAAAAACAAAACGCGGCGTCCGCATCATCAATTGCGCTCGGGGCGGCCTGATCGATGAGGTCGTGCTCGGACAGGCATTGCAAGATCAACATGTTGCCGCCGCGGCGCTTGACGTCTTTGAGACCGAGCCGTTGCCGCTCGATTCGCCGCTGCGCTCGGCGGCGAACTTGATCCTGACCCCGCATCTTGGCGCCTCCACCGCCGAGGCGCAGGAGAGCGTCGGGATCGAGATCGCGCAATCGGTCCGCGCTGCGCTGCTCGAAGGCACGATCCGCAACGCCGTCAACATGCCGAGTCTCGACGCCAAGACGTTGGCGATCATCGGCCCGCATCTGCGCTTTGGGGAAAAGCTCGGCCGATTTTTGTCCCAGGTTGCACCGCGCCGCGTCGAGCAGCTTACCATCAATTACAGCGGCAAAGTGAACGAAGTCGACACG
>JBHEMD010000163.1:0-26881 GCA_046262735.1 Chthoniobacterales bacterium
ACGCCGGTGCGAT
Source organism: Chthoniobacterales bacterium (assembly GCA_046262735.1). Taxonomy (GTDB): domain Bacteria; phylum Verrucomicrobiota; class Verrucomicrobiia; order Chthoniobacterales; family UBA10450; genus AV17. The sequence goes on from JBHEMD010000163.1 coordinate 14, forward strand.
TGATCCGTAGCCGCTCGGGCGGGCAGCCGAGAATGAGCAGACGTTCCGCGAGCGATTTGGAGCGCGCGAGCACGAGCGGCACGGCGTTGAACAGCTCTTTCAATTTTGGCGCGTAATCGCGAATGTCCTTTTTCTCGGCCACATCGGCGCCATGAAAGGACACGACACACGGTTTCTGCCAGCGCTGAATGAAGGGCAATAGATGCACGCCGGTGTGCCCGAAATAAATGTGCATCAGATCGGCGCCGCGCCGCTTCAGCAACGAGGCGAGCACCTGATACTCGCCCCGATACACGATCGGCGGCTGACGTTTGACGAACTTGAGATAGCCATGCCGCAAAAGATTCATCCGCGATTGTGGGATAATCTCCACGTCGCGAAATGGAAACCGCTCGGCGTTTTGCACCTCCTTGGTGATGACAAAGGTCCGCACCCCGTTGAGCGCCTTGACCTGCCGATAGATGTGTAACATCTCCGGCTTCAGAAACGAGCTGCAGTAGCTGGCGACGACGTGCTTGGCCATGAACGCGGCGTCAGTATGCGTGCGCTCCTCCATCGTGTCTAGCGGTTAATTGGTGGGAAGAATGCTCTCTCGGCCTAACCGTTATCAGAAGATTGGCCGCAGGCGTTTGCATCAACCGGCCGGCGCGGCGTCCCGCGAAGTGTCCAGCCATTTCGCAAATTTGTTCTTCAGGTTCTCAATCCCCTCACCCTGTTGCGCGGAAATCGGGACCACGTCAATCTTCGGAAATTGTCTGCGCAGCGCGCCGAGATTTTCTCCGGCATTCGGCAAATCCATTTTGTTGGCGACAACAAGCCACGGCCGCTGCGACAACCGCGAATCGTAAAGATCGATCTCGCGCCGCAGATGCCGCAGGTCATCCATTGGATCGCGCCCTTCACTGCCGGCCACATCGACAATAAACAATAAAATCGGGCAGCGCATGATGTGACGCAGAAATTCGTGACCGAGACCAACACCGCGATGCGCGCCTTCGATCAGTCCGGGAACATCCGCGATGGTCGCCCGCCGATAACCACCGAGCTCAACCACGCCAATCACCGGATGCAACGTCGTGAACGGATACGACGCCACTTTCGGCCGCGCCGCCGAAACTTTCCGCAGTAACGTCGATTTCCCCGCGTTCGGATAACCGACAAGTCCTGCCTCCGCGATCGTGCGCAGCTCAAGGAGAAAATGTCCCTGCTCTCCTTCCTCGCCCTCGGTGTATTGCCGCGGCGCGCGATTGCGCGAACTCTTGAAGTGAACGTTCCCCTTCCCGCCCTCTCCGCCGCGACAAAGCACAAACTCCTGTGCCTCGCGCACAAGATCGACAATCGCATCTTGCTGTTGTAGCGCAGGCGCTCCGCCTGCCAATTCTTTGGGCGGCAAGCGATGCGCTCGCCCTACGATGGGCGCAGTTACGGATTCAGGCGCGGGATAAACCAACGTTCCAACCGGGACTTTCACAATTTTGTCCACCGCCGCGCGTCCATGCATTTTCTTTCCCATTCCGTGCCCACCATTTTTCGCCTTGATAATGGGCTCATAAAAAAGCGCACTCAGATTATCGACGTGGCGGTCCGCGCGCAGAATCACGTCGCCGCCGCGACCGCCATCACCGCCATCCGGCCCGCCTTTCGGCACAAATTTCTCCCGCCGAAAACTCACCGCGCCGCGTCCGCCATTGCCCGCCTGCGCAAAAATCTTGATCCGATCGACGAACACACGCCGAATATAACGGCGCATAAGAAACGGTCGCGCTTAAAGGTGAACTCTTCGCTTGATCTCATATGATGCCTCGATTGGTCACGATCTTGATCGCCCTACTTTGTGCCGCGATCGGTGCCATGCTCCCGAACTGGGCAACTAAGCAATTAAATGTCGAGCAAAGTCGCTGTTGCGGACGCTTCGACAAGCCTCCCGTGGTCGCTCCCCATCATCAATTTAGTGCTTTTCGGTGTATTTGTGCTGGCGTTCGAGCATATCCACGATAAGCGGCCGCTAATAACGAGTGCAATGGTTGCGCCCGTCGCCAACTTATCCAAGATCCTCAAGTTTGGGCTCCCGCGAGCATATGTCCGAACTGTTCAGCTTACTGTCTGCCTGACGGGACTCTTCTGGTTCCTGTTATGCGCAACGCTTGTGCTCGCGATGTGGAGGCATTTGCCGGTTCAGTAGCTCTGTTATCAGACAAGCGATTCGTAGAGCGCGATTGTCTCCTCGGCGATCCCCGACCAACTGAACTTTTCTTCGGCGCACTTTCGCCCTGCTTTCCCAAATCTCTCTCGCAATTGTCGATCTTGCATGAGCTGATTGATGCGCGCGGCGAGGTCGCGCGAAAATTTTTCCGGGTTTAGCGGCTCGAACGGGCTCTCTTTCATTTGTTCGAGCGGAACAAGAAAGCCGGTCTCGCTGTCGACCACCACTTCTTTGATTCCGCCGACCGCGCTCGCGACCACGGCAGTGCCGCAGGCCATCGCTTCGAGATTGATGATCCCGAACGGCTCGTAAATCGATGGACAACAAAAGACCGCCGCGTGCGCGTAGAGCTGAATCACGTCGCGTCGCTCGAGCATCTCTTCGATCCAGATGATATCGGAGCGTTTCGTCTTCGCCTGCTCGACGGCTTGCTTCATTTCGACGGCAATCTCGGGCGTATCCGGCGCGCCCGCGCAAAGCACGATTTGAAAGTCGCGATCCATGAACTGAATGGCGCGGACCAGATGAACGATTCCTTTTTGCCGGGTAATCCGGCCGACAAACAGGAGGTATGGTTTGTTCGGGTCAACCCCGCAACGTTTGAGAGCATCAATCGATTCAACCGGTCGGTATTCATCGAGATCGATCCCATTGTGAATCACGTGCACGCGCGCAGGATCGACATCGAACAGCCGAGTAATATCGGCTTTGGTTTCGTTCGAAACCGCGATGATGGCGTCGGCCAGCCCGAGCGCGGTGCGCTCGATCCAGAGTGAAAAATCGTAACCGCCCGCCAGCTGTTCGCGTTTCCATGGCCGCAACGGTTCGAGCGAATGCGTCGTGATGACGAGGGGGATTCCGTAGTTCAGCTTCGCGAGAATCCCGCCAAAATGGCTGTACCACGTGTGACAATGGACCAGATCGGCGTGGATGTTGGTCGTGTTAAAATCGGTGCAGCGCCGCACCGCACCGAAGACCGATTGAAGCGGCTTGGGACAAGTGAACCCGCTCGCGTCCAACTCGTAGCCGGTGACCGTCAGGTTTCCTTCTTTGACGCGCTGATCGCCAAAGCTGCGAACATCGACTTCGATGGTCTTCGCGAGTTCGCGGGACAAATAGCCCACGTGCACGCCCGCACCGCCGTAGATGTGCGGCGGGTATTCGTTGGTCAGCAGAAGAACTTTCACGCATGACTCTAGTAGTCGCGCCCACGGAACTGGGCAAGAGGCGCCGCGACCCTAATTCCGGACCTTGAGCAGCAAGACCGGAACATCGACGGCGTGGCGAACTTTGTCCGCGGTTGCGCCGTAGAGAATGTCGCTGACCAAACGGTGGCCGTGCGTGGTCATGGCGATAAGATCGACATCTTTCTCGCGCGCGACCTTGATGATCTCATCCGACGGTTCACCCAAGGCGAGCTGCGCGTCGCAACTGAAACCTTCATCGCTCAGCTGGCGGCTCCGTTTCTCGAGGTAAGCGCGGTCCTCTTTCATTTCCTCACTCTCGGCCAGCTTAAGTTGATTGTAATTCCGTGCGACCCAGCCGTCGGCGACGTGGACGAGATGCAACTTCGCGCCGGTCATGCGCGCGAGCGGCTTGATATGATTGAGGATGGTGTCGTCCGCCTCGCTGTTCTCGAGTGGAATGAGAATGTGCCGATACATGGAATCTATTTAGGGAGCGGAAGGCCCAGCGCGCCGTAGAAAGCTTCGAGAACAGACTCGGGCATGAAGATATCAAAAAGCAGCTTCGCGTTCAGCGTGATAATAATGAGCGCCGTCGTCCAGCCGAGAATTTTCAACCAGGGTTTGTTCGCGAATTCACCGAGCTTGGCCTTCTCACCAGTGAACCGCATCAGGGGCCAGACCGCGAAACCGAGCTGCATGCTGAGGACAACCTGGCTCGCCACGAGCAATTCCGTGGTTTTATCTTCGCCCGCAATCCCGATGACAAACACGGCGGGAATAATGGCAATTAAGCGGGTAATCAATCGCCGCAGCCACGGCGTGATGCGAAAGTTGAGAAAACCTTCCATCACGATCTGACCGGCAAGTGTTCCAGTCAACGTCGAATTTTGTCCGGACGCAAGCAGCGCGACGGCGAAGAGGATGCTGGCCGCGCCCAGACCCAGCAGCGGGCTTAGTAATTTGTAGGCGTCTCGAATTTCCGCGACGTCCTGATGTCCCGACCAATGAAAAACCGCGGCGGCGAGGATCAGGATCGCCGAATTGATAAAGAGCGCGAACATCAGCGCGCCGGTAGAATCGATGGTCGCGAACTTGATCGCTTCGCGTTTGCCTTCGGGCGAGGGCTCGAATTTACGCGTCTGTACCACCGAAGAATGCAGGTAGAGATTGTGCGGCATTACCGTCGCGCCCAAAATGCCGATGCTGACATAGAGCATCTCCTGATTAGTCACGATTCGCGGCCCCGGAACGAACCCTGCAAAAATCCCGCCGAGACTCGGTTTGGAAAAAATCAGCTCCGCGGCGAAACAGCCGCCGATGGTAACGATGAGCGTGATAACGAGAGCTTCGATGTAGCGAAATCCTTTGTTTTGTAGAAAGAGCACGATGAGCACGTCGAGCGCTGTGATGATGCAGCCCCAGACCAACGGAATTCCAAACAGCAGTTGCAAGGCGATGGCCGAGCCGACAACCTCCGCCAAATCGCACGCCGCGATGGCGATTTCGCAAAGAATCCAAAGAAACCAGACAACTGGTTGGGGATAATGGTCTCGGCAAGCCTGCGCCAAATCGCGGCCGGTGGCGACGCCGAGCTTGATGCACAAGTGCTGGAGCAGGATCGCCATCAGATTGGAAATCATGATGACGGCCAGGAGCGAGTAGCCGAATTTCGCGCCGCCTGAGAGATCGGTGGCCCAGTTGCCGGGGTCCATGTAGCCGACCGCCACGAGGAAACCGGGGCCGGAAAACGCAAGTAGCTTTCGCCAGAACGAGGCCGTTCGCGGAACAACAATGCTGCGATGGACTTCCGGAAGCGAAACCTGCGTCACCGACCGGCGCCAGGGCGGCTGGGGTTCGGTGACAGGCGGCGTGGTATCCATTAATTTAGTCGAGGCTAATTTACTTAAGGATGAATATGATTCTGTCAATAAACAAGTTTTTATTGCTTTGACTATTGGTCGGCTTTTCTTATTTTGCAGCATGCCCGCCAAGAACGCGCGATCCGCTCTCGGCAGCTCGGCAGCGGTCGAGGATTATCTCGAACGCATTCTCGAGCTGATTAACTCGAAAGGTTACGCCCGCGTGGTCGACATCGCCGCAGCTCTCAAGATTTCACAAGCAAGCGTGACGAACATGGTCCAGCGGCTCGACGCCGAAGAACTCCTAAAATACGAAAAGTATCGCGGTTTGGTTTTAACTCCGGCCGGTGAAGGGCTCGCGCGCAAGATCGCGCAGCGCCACGAACATCTGACCGATTTTCTCAAACTTCTCGGCTTGGACGATCGCGTCATTCATCACGATGTCGAAGGAATGGAACATCACATCAGCCCCTCGACCCTTCGAGCGATCGAAGCATTGACGGCGCTTCTCCGGCGCCGACCCGCCTTGCTCAAAGCGCTGTCGTAAGATCGACAATCACTCCCGGCCGGGATCGAACACGCAGCGTGATTGGGCGGCAACAGACGCTGCAGTCTTCCACAATCGATTGTTCCGGCTGCGAGGTGTCGATCTGCAATGGAAAAACTTCGCCGCAATGCGGGCAGCAAATTTCGGTCTCGACCAGCAAACTAAAGCGCGACGTTGGATTTCGTCGCCGATTCAGCCGGCACTCGTTCGCCGACTTTCTTGAAATGGAGCTGGCGCACTCGCCGATTGTCCGCCTGCGTGACGGTGACGAGGTAGTTGTCGATCTTCACTTGCTCGCCCTGTTTTGGGAGATGGCCGAGCAGGTGCGTGACGTAGCCGCCGATCGTGCTCACATCTGCGCTTTCCAGTTCGAATTTGGCCAACTCGTTCAACTCATAGAGGCCGAGCCCGCCATCGACCGTAAATTCGTTCGCGTTGATCTTGCGAAATTCCTCTTTCTCGACGTCGAACTCGTCCTGAATATCGCCCACCAATTCCTCGAGCACATTTTCCAGCGTCACCATTCCAACGGTGCCGCCGAACTCGTCCACCACGATGGCCAGGTGCGCGTGTTTGCTCAGAAAAAGATTGAGCAATTTTTCCAGTGGCATCATTTCGGGCACCGGAATCAACTCGCGTTTGATCCGCACCAGGTCCGGGTTCGGATCGCGCATCATTGGCAAAAGTTCCTTGATGTGAACGAGACCGACCGCGTTGTCGAGATTCTCACGGCAAAGGGGAAAACGAGTGTGACGCGATTGGATCGCCTTCTGCACGTTAGTCTCGAAATCGTCTTCCAGATCGAGATAAACCATTTCGCCGCGCGGCGTCATGATATCCCGCACGACGCGACGGCGGAGGTCGAGCACATTGGTGAGCAAATCGCGGCCGAGCGGCGAAACTTCCTCCGATTTCTCACTTTGCTCGACGATGAGGCGCAACTCTTCCTCACTGTGCGCTAATTCGGTGGCGGGCACCGGCTGGCGCCGCAAAATCGTTTGGAGGAAAAAGTTGGATGATTTATTCAGCACCCAAATGGCCGGCTTAAACAAAAAGTAAAATGCGCCCAGCGGTCGAACCAGCCGAAGGGACACCGCCAGGGGATTTGCGATCGCGGTATATTTGGGCCCGAGCTCGCCGAACACGATGTGCATGAAAGTGATCGCGATGAAAGCGAGCGCGACCGACACGGACGTGACGAGCGCGTGGGAATAGATATGCAAGAGCGCGAACAACGGCTGGAGCATTTGCACGAAAAATTGTTCGCCCAGCCAGCCCAGCGCCAGACTCGCCAGCGTGATCCCGAGCTGGGTCGCAGAAAGATAAGCATCGAGGTGAGTGCGAATGTATTTAACGAAGCGCGCCCGGGCGTTGCCCTCCTCCGTCAGCGCGTCGAGCTGGCTGGCGCGCACTTTGACGATCGCGAATTCGCAGGCGACAAAAAATCCGTTTAACGCCACCAGGGCCGCAATCACGGCCAATTTACCAATCAATACCGCAGGCGAGTCCCAGTGCGTCAGAAGCGCCTCCGCCAATCGAGGCGGCGCCGGAGAGAAGATCGACATGTTCATCTGTAGTCGCGTCGCTGTGCGACGCGCAGTGCCAGCGAAAGCCTGAGAACGTTTCGCACAGCGAAACGGCTACAACATTCTACCAGCTGGACTTGGTCACGCCAGGGATCAACCCCTGGGAAGCCAATTCGCGGAAGGTCAGCCGCGAGATCTTGAAACGGCGAATGAACGCCCGCCGGCGCCCGGTCACTTCACAGCGGTTTACCACCCGCGTAGGGCTGGCGTCGCGCGGCAGCTGGGACAAGCCGGCGTAATCCTTCTTCGCCTTCAACTCGGCCCGCCGAGCCGCGTACTTCTTGACCGTCGCGCGCTTGCGTCCGTTGCGGTTTTTCCACGCTTTTGTTGCCATAAATGGAGCGCTGAAGGTAATGGCATCCTGAAACTTTTCAACTCGCTTCCGGGCCTGCAACGTTGACAGCAAAGCTCAAACATCACACATCAGCCTTTGACCCTATGATCCCGCTCGCCAGCAACAAGCTTCCCGCCTCGAGAGAGGAACTCGCGCGAGCGATCGAAGACGCGCTGCGCCGTTACGTAACTAAGTCCGGACCGATCGTCGAAGTGCGCTCGCGCGTGTTCCCGTACCTGGACGAGATATTGATCAATCTTGACGGCGCGCGTTTTGAATCGGCCCCTGCCCTGCCGGCGGCAATTGTCGGAGATAAGAAGCCGGCATTCGAGGCCGCTCTAATCAGACTGAGCGCGCAAAACGTCTCGATTCGGAGCGTTCCGGCAACTATTCAGATCGTCGCGCGCGACGTCGTTTTGCAAAAGCGCGATGACGCAAACGGGCAGGCAGTTTTGCTGCCGGACAAAATCCGCGATGGCCAGCTCATCATCTCGGCGGCGCAACTTGATTTGGAACAAGCCGTTGCCAATTTTATCGACCACGAGGCGCAGGCGCACGGCATCATGATCGACCAGGTGCGGCTGGCTATTCGGGAACGCGGCCCGCGCTCGCTCGCCGCGGAAGTGCGGGTCCAGGCGCGCAAACTTTTTTTGCGGGCGAAGATCGACATCTACGCGCGCGTGGACATCGACGACGTTTTCGTCGCCAGACTTTCGCAGCTTCAATGCCGGAGCGCCGGCGGCGCCATCGGCACGCGCGCCTGCGCCATTCTTCAGCCGCACCTTGACCGTTTCGAAGGCAAAGCTTTCTCATTGAAATCGTTCCCGCTCGGAAACAGCGAACTGCAAAATCTGCGCCTGGCCGTTACGGACACGGTGGAGGTCACAGTCGATTTCGGCAGTTGAAGGAACACGGCCATGTTCGCTGCAGGCCGGCAGGTCTTCTGCCTGCCGAGGGAGAAATCAACCAGGATTATTGCCGCGCTAATCGGCGGAACAACGCCGCGCCCAATCCGAGAAAAAGCACATTCGGAAACCAAACCAGCAACTCGGGATGAACGTGGGGATTCGCGCGCAACGTGTCGCCAATGATCACGAACAGGAAATATGATACCGCGACCATTAATCCCATGGCGAAACCGACTGAAGTTTCGCGCCGATGCGCGGTGATGCCGAGCGGCACAGCTGTGACAGCAAAGGCGAGGCAGGAGAACGGAAACGAAAACCGCTTGTTGATCTCGGTGCGGCTGGCGCTGCGCTCGCGTTTATTTTCGCTCTTCAGCTGCTCGAGCAATTGCTGGATAGACAACGCCGAGCGACTCGGCCGTTTCTTCTCTTTTTCGTAAAGATCTTCCAGGCTGATCGGCAACGTGCCTTCGGCCGCATTGATGCCGTCCCGGATTTTGTGCAGATCGGCCGGATCCTTTTCGTCCCGCTGTTGATATCGCGCACTGTAGAGATGCATGAGGATTCGCTTGTTCGGCAGGTCCGCCTCGAGCAGACCGGTGCGGGCATAGGTCACCCGGATGGGCATGGCCCGGCGGTCGAGTTCGAAGACGGTGATGTTCTCGAGCTTGTTTCCATCTTTTTTACCGACGTAAATCTTTCGGCCCGGGAACTCGTCGATCACCTGGTCGCTGCCGAAAAGCGCCATCGGGTTGCGCGTCGCCAGGTCGAAGATGGTACTGCGCAATTTCTCCTGCGCTTTCGGTGCGACCTCGACGTTAAGCCAGAGACAAAGCGCAGTGCAGGCGAGCGCAATCGCCCCGAGCGGCAGACAAATGCGAGTAATGCTCACGCCGTTGGAGCGCAACGCCGTCAGCTCGTTATCGGCGGAAAGCCGGCCGAAGACGAGGAGGATCGCGGTGAGCAGGCCCCACGGGATCGTGAAAATGAGCGAGAAAGGCAGCACATACGCGATGAATGCGAGCAAGTAGTCGACCGGCACATCGTGGTTCACGAGCAACGGGAGGAGTTTGCGAAAAATATTGCCGACCACCAGGACGAGACTCAGCACGGCGATCGCAAAGAGCACGTTCACGAGCAGCTCGCGGCTGATAAATCGATCGATCAATTTCATTTTTCAGCGCTCAAACTAGCACAGATCGGGAGGGACGCCGCGCGGCTGCGTCCGCGGACATCGCAGCGCGATGTCCCTACCAAAAGCGGGAGATTTTGCTAAGCTGAGCGGCGGGTGGATAAGATCGACATCTACGACGTGGCGATCATCGGCGGCGGCCCCGCCGGCAGCGTCGCGGCCGCCCTGCTCGCGCGCGCCGGGCGGCGCGTCGTCGTGTTCGAGCGCGAAAAGTTTCCGCGCTTTCATATCGGCGAATCGCTTCTCCCCTTCAGCACGAAAGCCTTTACCCGCCTCGATCTTCAGGAAAAACTCCTCGCCGCCGGGTTCATGAAAAAGTTCGGCGGCGAAATGTTCGGTTCCTGTTCGGAGAAAGGGACCAAATTCTATTTCAAAGACGCGTATCGCTCCCAGACCGACCACGCCTATCAAGTCACGCGCGCTGATTTCGATAAGCTGCTGCTCGATCACGCCGCCGAAAGCGGCGCCGAAGTGCGCGAACGAACGATGGTCGCGCGCGTCACGTTGGCAGATGAACATGTCGATCTTGCGCTCGGCGAAAATGGTTCGGCCGAGAATATCCGTGCCCGTTACATCATCGATGCGAGCGGTCGTAACTCCATCCTCGGCAACCAGCTCGGCATCAAAAAGAATTACGATCATCTCCAGAAATTGTCGCTCTTCGCGCATTACGAGGGCGTCTGGCGCCCGGAGGGCATCGACGCAACCTTGACGCTGCTCATCCGGGGAATCGATCGCTGGTTTTGGGTGATCCCCCTCAGCGCCCATCGCACCAGCATCGGCGTCGTGCTCGACAAGGAAACATTCCGTGCCGCGAAAATGAGCGCCGAAGATTTTCTCGAACGAGCCCTGGCCGAGCAACCGATCATCGCCAAACGCATGAGCGGCGCGCACCGCGCTTCGGAAGTTTACGTGACCACCGATTTTTCCTACCGCAGCACGCGATTGCATGGCGAACGCTGGCTGCTCGCCGGTGACGCCGCCGGGTTTATCGACCCGATTTTCAGCAGCGGCGTGTTCCTCGCCGTCTTCAGCGGCGAACAATGCGCCGATGCCTTGAACGAAGCGCTCGATCATCCGGGGCGCGCGAAACGTCTCTTCCGCCGCTACGAGCGCGCGCTCAACCGCGCGATGGACATTTACCTCCGCTTCGTCAACGCCTGGTACACCAAGGAATTCATCGAAGTTTTCCTCTCCCCGCGCGACCTGCTCGGCCTGCCCCCGGCCGTGAACGCCGTGCTCGGCGGCAACATCGGCAACAGCTTCGCCATTCGCTGGCGGATGTGGGTTTTCTATTTCATCGTCTGGGTGCAAAAACGCTACCCGATCGCTCCGCGACTCACTCTCATCCCGAACCAGCCCGCGCAAACGGAGAGTGCCGGCGCACCCTCGTGAGACAAACCCGGCGCGCGTTTTTCGCAGCGCTATTATTTGTCCATCTCGCCGGCTGCGCGGCAATCTCGCGTCATCAATTTACTGAACCAACAGCGGCCTGGCAGACGCGAATAGGTCAGCTACTTTATCGAACACCCAATACAACACTGATCGGCGACATCGTTATTCGATTTTCACAATCAGGCGACTTTGAGCTGACGTTTTCGAAGGGACCCGGCGTGACCCTACTGACCTTGCGCCAGGACGCGAGCTTCGCGGAAATAAAAGGCCCCTTGGCACGCCAGGGATGGTCGGGTCCGCTCGATCGCGCACCCAAACAACTCCGCAATTGGCTTGAGCTGCGCGACAAAATCATTCACGCGAAAGATCGACATGTGATCCGCCACGTCTCCGGCAGCGAGACTTTCCTGCTCCGCTTTTGACTGTAGCCGGCGTCGTTGATGCCGGTCAGCCGGCGTGACCGAGCCGGCTACAGATTCGCATCTTCGTGTCGATTCGTGTTCATTCGTGGTTTTCACATGAGGATCGGTGATTTCATTGCGCGAGTGATGACGCGCCGGCGCGGGCTCGTCTGGAGCGGGGTAATTGCACTGGTTTTGGTTTGCCTCGCCATCCTCATCACCCGCATGCAGCTCGACTCCGACGTGCTCAATATGTTGCCCAACAAATTTCCCTCCATTCAGGGCCTGCGGATCTACGACCGCGAATTCGAGCAGGCCCGCGAGCTCACTTTCGCGCTTCTTTGCCAGCCGGGGGACGTGGACAAGCTCGAAGAGTTCGCGGCACTCTTCGCCGAACGGTTGCGCCAGCAATCGTGGCGCGAGCGCGTCCTGGCCGGTTCGCCCATCGAGACACCGGAGGGCATTCGCGACCTGCAATCGATCGCCGTCTCACTGCTCTTGAATTTAGAGCCGGCTGCATTCGATCGGACGATGTCGATCTTGCAGCCCCAACAAATTCGCGACCGGCTGCACCGGTTGCGCGAACAAATCGAAGCCGGTTCGCCGCGGCCGCAATTTGAGCTGGGCTTCGATCCGCTGGGGTTGATCGCGCCCGCGCTCAAGCCGCTCGCCGAAAGCAACGCCATGGAAGAGGAACAACCACTCGCTTCCCCCGATCGAACGATGCGCCTCTTTCTCGTCGTCACCAATCAGGCGTCCCTCAGCGCGTTCGAGTGCCAACGCTTGATGCGCAAGGTGGCCGCGTTTCGTAGCGAAGCGCTTGCTGGCTGGGATGGTGGACCGGTTGAGCTTCTCGTCACCGGGCGCTCGGCGTTTGTCTCAGAAATTTCGTTGAGCATGCGCTATGACATTCTCGCGACGCTCGGCACTTCCGTGCTGCTGGTTGGCGCGATTTTCTTCATCGGTTTTCGACGCTGGATTCCGCTCCTCGGCATGGCGTTTTCACTTCTCCTCTCCTGTCTCGTGGCACTCGCACTTGGATTACTCATTTTCGGACAACTCAGCATGATGGCAGTCGCGTTCTCGGCCATCCTCGTCGGGCTCGGTGTGGATTTTGCCATTCTGATCTTTGGCCGTTATCAGCAGGCGCGGATCGACGGTGAACCCCACGAGCGCGCGATCGCCACATCGGTCGCCAAACTCGGTCGCGCGGTCTTTTTCGGCGCGCTGACGACGGCGGTAGGTTTCATGGCGCTCGCGCTCAGCGGGACGCTGGGTTTCTCCCAACTCGGAGTCCTGATCGCGATCGGCATTTTCTTTGCCGGTTTTTTCATGTGCACGATTTTGTTTCTTTTCGTTCGCGAGCGACAAGCACCGCTCCGTCACGATTGGCTCTTTGCCCTGGTGCGAAAGTATGTCCGCTGGAGTGTGCAACGGCCGTGGCCGATGCTGCTGGGCGCCGGGAGCGTTCTGCTTCTGCTCAGCGCGGTCGGTTTTTCACCGGTGCCACCGCTGCGGCTCGATGCCAGCACCCGAGCACTCGAACCGAAGAACAGCCGCGCGGGGCGCGCCCTGCAAACCATTCTTCAGAAAATGCCCGCGCGCTGGGAACCGGTGCTCGTGATCGTTCGCGCGGAAGATCGACAACAGCTCCACGATCATTGGCAAAAAATCTCCACGCGTTGGCGCGAGCTTCAGCGCGCTGGAAAAATCAAAGGCTTTTCCACGCCGGCCGGGCTCTGTCTCTCGCCTGAACTAATGGAATCAAATCGCGGCCGGTTGCGTGCCCTCGCTTTTCCAGCCGCGCGTCAGACACTTTTGGCAACGTTGGATACGGAAGGATTCAGTCGTGAGGGATTCAGCCCGGCGTTCACCCTGCTCGACGCGCTGCAGCTCATTGCCGATCCGCGCACCGCATTGCCGGATTGGCGGAAGCAGTTACCGAAGAATTCCAGCTGGTGGTTTTTGATCGAGCGCTACTTCGCGCATGATCCCCTGCTCACCACCGGCTATGCCACGACAAACGAGCGCGTCGCGACGCGCGCGCAAACCGAGATGCTCGCGCGCGAGTTGCCGGTTCCAGGCGTGCCAATGATCCTCTCCGGCTGGAGTTACGCGCTGGCTGATCTGCTGCCGTGGTCGCGCCACCAATTACTCATCGTCAGCGCACTCATGGCGTTGTTCGATATTTCGCTGCTCGCGATTCTGTATCGCGACCTCCGGCTGTGGCTCATCCAGGTCGTCACGCTCGTGTTCGGCATTGGCGCCATGGTCGCATCGATGAAACTGCTCCACATCGATCTGAACCTGCTCAACGTTCTTGCCTTCCGGCTCGTTCTCGCGATCGGCGTCGATTACGGCATTTACGTCGTGCTCGTCTGGCAAAAAACACGCGAGATCGAGCACGATCTTGCTGGTGTGGTCAAACCGGTCGTGCTCGCCGGGCTGACGGCGGTAAGCGGCTTCGGCTCGTTAGGCCTGGCGCACAACCCATCGCTGAGCGGACTTGGCATCGCCTGCGCGATTGGCATTTTCTGGAGCCTGCTCGCGACGATTTTCTTCACCCTGCCGGCCATGGCCGCAGCCGAGCCGAAAACCGGGCGCGAACGCCGAACTCCCAATGCTCAATTATAGCAGCGCGCCATTGAACGTTCGGTGTTCAGCGTTGAGCGCTGAGCGTTGAAACGCGCAAACACCATTCGGCTGGTCTTGTTCTTCGTGTTCGCGTCCGTCGCAGTCGTGGCGCTCGCTGCAGCCGAGCCACTTTCACCGGATCAAATCAAAGATCTTCTTGCTCGCATCCGCGCCACCCGCGCGGGGTCGCCTAGCGTGCAGGCTGATTTTCGCGAAGAGAGAGCGATCCGGTTGTTGAACAAGCCCGTCATCAGCACGGGCACGGTTTGGTTTCAGGCGCCAAACAAATTCCGCCGCGAAATCCGAGGCAGCGCACCGAGCCTGACCGTGAGCAATGGGCGCGAGCTTTGGATTTATTATCCGAATTTCAAATCGGCCGAGCATTATTCGCTCGGGAAACGCTCGCCCCTCGACGCGGCGATTGCCACGATCAACACGGCGCTCAATCTCGAAAATGTCGAAAACACTTTTTCAATCAGCGGCGCGAAGATCGACAATCACTACGAGCTGGAGCTTTCCCCGCGCGCCGCGTCCACCAAACGCCTGTTCGAAAAATTCAGGCTGCGGCTCAACCCGGAACTCTTGGCCGAGCGCACCGAGATGCTGCAACCAAATGGCGAGCGCGTGATTACGATTTACTCGGACCAGAGGCGCGCGCCGATTCCGGCGTCGATGTTCGAATTCACTCCGTCTCCGGCGACGGAGATCACGACGCCGCTTGGCCGCTAGACACGACGGGTCTCGGCTATTTCACGTCGTAAGTCGTAATTTCCAACTCGTGACCGTCGGGATCGTGGAAGTAAATCGAGTGTGAGATGTCGTGGTCTTGGAACTCGAAATTAATGCCCCGCCGCTTTAGTTCTTCTTGCGCAGCGAAAAAGTTCCTGCGATCGGCGCGAAAGGCGAGATGAAGCATCCTGACCTCGCGCCCGGTCCCGGACGCCGATTTTGCATCGCGATCGGCGGGAAATAACGCCAGGCCGCTGTTCCCTTTCATCACGAACACCGGATAGCCTTCCCAAACATCGTCGTAACGACGCTCGAACCCGAGCACGTCGCTGTACCATTTCGCCGCGGCCTCAACATCGCGCACCCCGAGCGCGACGTGATCGATCCCTTCCAGCTCCATCCTGCCAACCGAAACGAAATTGTCGGATCGTGCAATCTTTGATATTCCGGCAGGCGTGAAATCCTGCACCCGCAGGGACTTTCTCCGGACGCTCGGACAGGCAGGCCTTGTTTGCTCGATGCCGTCAATGGCGCGTGCAGCCGAAGTGCTGAACGACGACACAATCACGATCTCGATCCTGCACACCACCGATCTGCACGGGCACATTTTGCCGACGACCGATTATTCCGGGAACGCCGATCTGGGTGGTTTAGCGCGCTGCGTTACGCAAATTCGGAAATGGCGGCGACAGAACACCAACTCGATTCTGATCGATGTGGGCGATGTCTATCAGGGCACCGACGTCGGGTTGCGCACGAAAGGCGAACTCATGATCGAGCTGTTCAATCATTTGCAATACGACGCCTGGATCGTCGGTAATCACGAGTTCGACTGGGGCATTGAAGTTTTCGCCAACGCGCTGACAAGATCGACAATGCCGGCGCTGGCCGCGAACATGACGATGGAAGGCGCGACGGCCGGGGATTTTCGCGACACGAAACATCCGTTCGCGAAAATTCAGCCTTACATCGTCAAGGAGATTGGCGGGATCAAGCTGGCGATCGTGGGCGTGACCACGCCGGGGATGCCGTTTTGGGTTCGGCCGGAATTTACCCGCGGCCTTGCTTTTCAATATCCGGTCGAGCCGGTGCGCCGCGCGATCGCGCGGGCGAAAAGCGAGGGCGCAGATGCAATCGTTGTGACCGGTCACATGGGCCTGAAGCCGCGCACGGGCGGAGACGATTTCGCCAACAATGTCATGGCGTTAACTTCGGAATTTCCGGAGACGGCCGCCTTTATCGCCGGTCACACGCATCAGCCGGTGCCGAGCCGGCTCGCCAACCGCGTGTTGCTGACGCAAGCTGACCATTTCGGCATTCACGTCGGCCGCGTCGATCTGGTGTTTGATCGGCATTCAAAAAAGCTGCTCAATCGCGCGGCGACTTGCGAATTGATGGATCACCGTTTGCCGCAGGATCACGCGGTCCTCTCGCGCGCAAAGCCGCACCTCGCAGCCTCGCACGCCGCGCTCGCGGAATCGATCGGCGAATTGGCCGAGACCCTGCACGTGCGCGGTTATCCGGGTGAGCCAAGCGAGATCGAGAAATTAATCGGCGCGGCCATCATGGAGTCGCTGCGAGAGAGAAGCGTGCCCGTAGACGGCGTGATGCATGGCGTGTTCGAGGAAAAACAGAATCTGCGCGCCGGGCCGGTAACGGTAAACGACATTTGGAACATTATTCCTTTCGAGAACTATCTCGTCACGGCCGAGCTTCGGCCGGAAGAAATCAATGCCGTGATGGAAGAGACATTCGCCAGTCGCGAACGACGCAATCTGCTTGGCTTCGATCTGGTGACGGAGGGTCGCGGCCGCGATCGCCGGATCGTTTCGATGCGCCTGTCTAACGGAGAAACGCTTGCGCGAGATAAACGTTATCGGATTGGGTTTAACACTTTCGATTCGCGCAGCGCCGGGCATCGATTTATGAAGCTGCGCGCCCTACTCGAAAATTCGGTCGCCAATTGCAGACTGCATCCGGTGCAAACGCGGGACGCATTGATCGATTATTTCCGCAGGCATCGCATCGTGCACAAAATCGCCTCCACCGGCGATTGGGCGGAAGCGGCCTAGGAGATCGCGGACGATTCGCCTTGCAAAGGCGGCGTGTTCCGCTTGCGTACCTGCCCAATGCGTCGGGCTGGATTTTCGCTGCTGGGTTTATTCCTCATTGTCGATCTTCTCTCGGCGCAGAGCGTCAATGTCTCGCCGCCGGAGCCTGAAAACCTGCCGGTGTTTCGCCCAATTTTGCTCGGGCGCGGCGCCGACTCGCTCGTCAACCTGATCGACACGCAGGGACTCTTCGCGAAAGGCCAGAAAAATGGCGCGATCATGTTTTGCTGCCGGATCAGCAAGACCGGAGATCCCGTCTGGAGCCGCACATATCACGGCACGAGCGGCTCCAAATTGCTCGAAGACGAACTGCAAAAACGTCTCCGCCTGACGAAGTTTATCCCGGCCGTGCGGAACCGTCAGACGGTGGATGCGATTTATTTCGGCACGGCCATCTTTGCAATCAAAGAGGGTAAACCGCACCTGCGGATTTTTTCCAATCAACAGGCCGACGAACTGAAGAACGAAAACGATTTCATCGATCCGCAGCCTTACATGGGCGCAGACTCGGGTTTTGTCGGCTGGCATTACCCCGACACCGGCTCACCAGTGCTGGTAACCGGTTCCGTGGAGCTGGCGGTGCACATCGATGCGGAAGGAAATCTCAAGGAGCTGCAGGTGCTCTCCGAAGACCCTCCCCTGCTTGGCTTCGCTCAGGAAGCATTTGACGATTTCAGACATGCGCGATTCATCCCTGCTTTTCGTGACGGTCATCCCGTCGAGTGCAACGTGAAGCTGCCGATTCATTTTGTGCCGGCAGACTGACGCTGCGCGTCGGCCGGCTTCGAGCTTCTGGAGTTCGTGATCAGTGAGAAGTGAAATCATCCGTGCGCGCTTTTTTCAACGGCACCCGGTCACCTGCGCGCGCGAGCTCATCGGCACCGAACTAATTTGGGGCCGGTGCAGCGGAATCGTGGTCGAGACAGAGGCGTATCTCGCGCAGAACGATGAGGCGTGTCACACTTTTTCGCGGCCGAGCGCGCGCAGTTTCGTGGGGCGAAATAAGGCTGGCGCGGCCTACATCTATTTCAGCTATGGCGCGCACTGGATGCTGAACGTACTCGTCAAAGGTGAGGCGGATGGGTTTGTTTTGATCCGCGCGCTTGAACCCGCTCGCGGTATCGAGTTGATGAAAAAACGCCGCGGCCTTGATGAGAAACAACGGCTGTGCTCAGGGCCTGGGAAGCTGACGCAGGCGCTCGATATCACCGATCGGCATGATGAGATGGGCTTGTGCTCGGATCCGCGGCATTGCTTCATTGCTCGCGCAAGCCGAGATATCGATGTTTTGGCCGACGAGCGCATCGGGATCAGCCGTTCGGCGCATCACCCATGGCGATTCACATTGCGTGGGAGCAAGTTCGTAAGCCGGCGGGTGAAGTTGTAGCCGCCGCCCTGTGGGCCGCCTAGCATGCGCCGCAAAACGGAATATCAGCGCCGCGCTTCGCACAGCGCAGCGATTACACGCCGTTGACTCATCTGCCTAATTGTCGAAATTCCCGCTTCGATGAACCAGAAGAAACAGCGAGTGCTTCTCGGGATGAGCGGTGGAGTGGACTCCAGTGTCGCCGGCTATTTGTTGCGTGAGCAGGGATACGACGTTGTCGGCGTGACGATGAAGGTGTGGCCGCAGGACTGCATCTCGCGCGCAGAAGACAAATGCTGCGGCCCGCAGGCGGTCGCAGACGCGCGGAGCGTGGCGCACGCGCTGGGCATTCCGCACTACGTAGTCGATGAAGCCGAGCAGTTCGAGCGCACCGTGATCGATTATTTCGCGAGCGAATATCAGGCCGGGCGGACACCGAATCCGTGCGTGATGTGCAACGAGAAGCTCAAGTTCGGCAACCTCTGGGCAAAAGCGCAGGCGCTCGGCTGCGATTACATCGCCACCGGGCACTACGCCATCATCGAGCATTCTGTAGCCGGGGTCGGTGACGCCGGCCGCGCTGTGCTGCGCAAAGGCGCCGATCCCCGTAAGGATCAATCCTATTTTCTCTTCAGTTTGCGCCAACCCCAGTTGCGCCGTGCGCTGACGCCGCTTGGCCGGATGCGCAAGCCGCAGATTCGCGAAATCGCGCGATCACTCGGATTGAAGACTGCGGACAAGATCGACAGTCAGGAGATTTGTTTCGTGCCGGGCAACGATTACAAGGCGTTTTTGCGCTCGCACCTTGGCGAAAACGAATTTCATCGCGGCGAGATTTACGACGTGGATGGGAATTTTGTCGGCGAGCACGAAGGCATCGAGCTGTTCACGATTGGTCAGCGCAAGGGGCTGCCCGGCGGCTCGACGGGCCCGCGCTATGTTGTCGATCTTGATCCGCAAAACAACCGCGTAATCGTCGGCGACGCCGAAGACCTCGTCTGCGAGGAATTCCAGATCGATCGGGTGAACTGGCATCTTCTAGCCGGGGTCGATGACCCCGGCGCGCGGTCAGCGACCTCGGCTACAACACCGCTCCAGGTTACGGTGAAGATTCGTTACAATCATCCCGGCACGGTTGCGACTGTGACGCCGTTGGAAAACCAGCGGGCACGGATTTGTTTGCACGAACCGCAGCGCGCCGTGACACCCGGCCAGGCCGCTGTGATCTACGATGGCGACATCGTAGTCGGCGGCGGCTGGATCTGCCGGGCCGAGCCGGCCAGGAGAAACGAGACGCTGAGCCGGTCAACTGACATCGTTTTCGCCTAACGAATGGCAGACCGAGTTGCTCTCGCCCTGAGCACGTTCCCCGACGTGGAAAGTGCGCGGCGCATCTCGAATGAACTGGTCGCGGCCAGCCTCGCCGCATGCGCAAATATTTTTCCGCCGATTGAATCGATCTACCGCTGGCACGGCAAAATCGAGCAGGCCAATGAGACGCTTGTCTTGTTCAAACTGAGCGAAGATCGACAATCAGCGTTTCAGGAAAAGTTGCGCTCGCTGCATCCCTACGATGTCCCTGAGATCATTTTCGTGCCGGTCACTTCCGGCTTGCCCGATTACCTTCGCTGGGTGGCGGAAAGTTGCGGCTGAGGCGCTGGCTCTACTTGGCTGTGCGGCGTTTCGCGCCGACGAGGTAAATCGCAACGCCGATCGCGTTCGCAACGATCGTCACCGCCGCGATCTTCGCCCCGAAAATGAGCGGGTGCGGCACATCGATGATCGGGTAAACAGTAAAGAAAATCGCGAGGAGCGAGACGGCGGCGCCAAAGACGGCGGCGATGCGCAGCCAGATGGGCGCGCCGGAACGGATTGCAGCGGCGCCGGCCAGTGGAATGGCGAAAAGCATAAAATAGACGATGCCGTAAAAGACGTTCGCAGCGTTATCGACGAGCTGAAAAGCTTCCTGAATTCCCGCGCCGATTTGGCTGGCAATAGCAATCACCAGCGTGATCGAGCCGACAAACACGATGGAGTTGACCGGGGTTTTGAATCGCGGATGAAGACGCGAGAACCAGCCGGGCAGGAGGCGGTCCCAGCCGGCGACCATCGGCAGGCGTGAGCTGCCGGTTACATGCACGCTCGTCGATGCAATGGTGCGCACCGTCATCAGAATGATTCCGACTGAAGCGATCGCTCCGGCGATCGGGAATGCGCGCAGCCCAAGGCGCAGCGTTTGCGGCACCGGGCCAATGAGATCGATGGGACGATCGCCGACAAACGCGAGCACCGAGCTGGTGCCGAGAATGAATGCGAGCGCGATGACGGGTGCGGCGATGATGACAGAGCGGCCGATATCGCGCCCGGGCGATCGCGTTTCTCCGGCGAGGATCGCCACATACTCGAACCCGCTGAGTGCGCCGACGGCAAGTTTGGTGAAAATGTTCAGGCAATAGAAGATCGACATTGTCGGCGCAACGAGCTGCACCGGGTGATAACTCTTCAGGTCGCCACGGGCCAACGCGACAAACGGCAGTGCGATTAGTGCGCCATAAACGAGCAGCATCGCGAACGCGCCAATGTTGTGCACCCATTTTCCGAGTGAGAGTCCGCGCACGCCAGTCCAGCTGAGGCCGGCCACGAGCGCGCAGCTGATCAGCGATACGCACCACTTGCTGTTCGCCATCCACGTCGCCGAATCGCCGATCGCGTACGAGATATTCGTCGTCACAAACATCCCCCCGAGCGCGATCACCGTGATCGAGAGCAGCCAGAGGTTCCACGCCACGATGAACCCGGCGAACTCGTTAAACCCGAGCTTGGCCCATTGATAAATGCCGCCCTCGAGCGGCATCTGCCGGTTCAGGTAAATGACAACCGCGGCCTGCGGGATATAGAAAAGCAAAATCGCCAGCAGCCAAAAGAACAGGTGCGCTTGCCCGAGCTTGGCCGCCGCGCCGACCCAGCTCGAGCCGACAACGAAGAGAATTTGTGTAAGCGCGAGATCGCCCAGACCAAGCGGTTTCTTAAGAGCGACGCTGTGATCTTCGACGCTGCGTTCGGCGCGCTCCAGCTCAGTCGCCACATTGAAATTGTACGGCAAGCGCTTCGCTTGCCTAACTAAAATTAGCCGGGCAAGCGGAGCGCCGGCCTTACACCAGCGAAGGACACATTGTCGATCCAAGGCGGCTCTTGGGCGTGCGATTTTTCCGGTGGCGGCGGTGTATTACGAAACTCGCGGTGCCGAATTTTCCCTCCGGCATACGCAATGTAGCCCCCCAGACCCAGACATAAAATCGACAATACGAGTGTCACGATGGCCAGCGGCGTTCCCGATCGCGGCCATTTGTTCGGTAAAAAAATCGCCGCGAGACTCAAGCCGGCGAGGCCGTAAAAGAACCAAACCAAGTCATCGGCTCGATCTTCGTGCTCATCGAGCCAGGCTCGTCCGGGATCATCCGACATCGACAGGACGCGGTCGTAGGCCGCGTGACCGAGATACTGAACCGGATACACCGACGCCGCACTGATGAAAATGATGACGAGTGCAGTGACGTGAGCGGGGCGACTGCGGATGCACAGCGCCACTATCAGTGCCACCAAACCGGCGCCCAGGCCGTAAACGGGGATGGGATTGAGCAGAGTGTGGAGGTATTCCGGCTGCCGCAGATCGCGCAACAGCGCCTCAATCACAATTTGCCCTGCCAGCTCGTGCCCAAGACTTGGGCGGCGCGTTTCGCCATCTCCGGTGGCAAATATTTTTGCCAATCTTCAATCGTGAAATGCCACCACTCCGTGCGCAGTCCGTAGAAGCCGGCTTGCGCCATCGTGAACTGGAGCAAGCGCAAATGCCCACGAACAGCCGGATCATTGCCGCGATAACGCCACATCGCCGCCGGCGTCAAATCGTCAAAGTCGCTCGGCATACTCACCGGCTTATTCCAGGTATCGGTCAGGGTCACATCCACTGCGACTCCCCAACTGTGCAGCGAACCGGCGCCGGCGTTCGGATCGGCGACGTAATCGCTGTTGGGCACCGCCTGCCACAAGGCCAACTGCGCGCCCTGCGGCCGATACGCGTCCCAGATTTTGAGCCGAAACTGGTGACGCTGGAGCATTGTTTGCGCGGCGGATAAGCGCTGCGCCACTTCCGGCCGCACCAGCGCCGGCATACCGGGCGGATACAACGCGCGGCCGGCGAGATTTTGTGAGCTGGCGTAGCGCAGGCTGACGACAATGCTCGGGTCAACTGACTTAATATCAACCAGCGTCGGGGCTCCCTGGCCGCGCGAAAAGAGAGTCGACGCGACCAGCGTGACGACAGTGATAGCACATGGAAAAATTCTCATCACCCGAAGGAATTACTGCGCGGCCACGGCCGCGCCGGGCCCTGTCTTTGCGATGCGCTGGAGTAAAAGTCGAGCACTATTCTCCGGTACGATGAAGCGCAACTCGAGATTGCTGCCCTGCTTTACGATCTCCGGCGGCTGGGCATACAGCAGCAGATCGGAATCCTGCACACGCAGCCAGCGCTGCGGTTCCTTGCGCACACTTGCCGCCAACTGCGAGGCCGCATCGGCGGAATTCAGTTTCAGGAGCAACTTCGCTTTGACCGGGTTTTGCAGCGTCAGGGCGAGGCCGAGCAACTGCGGCGCATCGAGCAGTTCGGTTGCGAAGACCGGCGGAAAAACACGAGCGAGATCTGGCGGGTTGCGCGAAATCAATCGCAATGCGCTTTCGCGATCGAGCGCTTCGAATCGATCGAACAACTGTCCGGTGATCTTGAGGTCGAGCTTGATTCCGAGGCGGACCCGCACCAGCTCGTCGACTTCGGTGGTCGTGCCAACGGCGAGCGTGGTCGGGCCGACGCGGGCGATGCCGAGACCGGGACGTTCCCAAACCGGCAGACCGGCGATGGTGCGCTTCTTGAAGTTGCGATCTCGTTCGACGGAGCGAATGACGCGCGAAACATCGTTGCGCGCTTCAACCAAAACGAATTCGCGCGTGTTTCCCGCTTCCTCGGTCGTGAGCGCGCGAGTGATTCGCGCCGCATCGTGCGACAGGTTCAGCGTAGGCGTGGCGGAGGCGGCGCCGACCAATCCAGTCCAAATATTGGTCCAGTTGCCCGGCTGATCTTTGCGCCAGCGCTTTGGCAGATCGTCACGTTCGAAGTGGTCGCAGTTGATCGAGAGGATGGTCTCGGTCTCCTGCGGCAGCCATTCACGTTTCTTTGGCCGCTGAAAGACGAGCGGCAAAATGATCGCGAGCAGCGCGAGAATGGATACGACGCTGAAGTAGAATTGCCGCAACTGCTGCTTGTCGATCTGGCTGGACGCCAGTGCGAGCTCCTGCTTGTGCTGAAGATGTCGATCCACCGCGGCCCGATGGCGATGGACCTGTTCGAGCAGATGCGGCGCGTTTGGCGGCGCGATTCCCTGGGACGCGAGATGGCGGCCGATGTTGAGATAAGCGGGATTTTTTTGTTCCTCGACCGTCTGATGATGCGCGCGCGCTTCCTTCAACGCTTCCTGCTGGGTCCGGATCTTGTCGGCAAACGCGCGGTCGCGCGCGTCGAATTCGCCCCGAACTTTTTCAATGTTTTTTTCAACGACCGCGACTTCGGCGTCAGCAGCGATCAATCTTTCCTTGGCCAGGCGCAGTGCGTCGGCACTGCCGAGCCGGGCGCGAATCAGCTCGGCTCGTTCGTCCGGCAGGCGGTTGCGTCGCGCGTTGAGGCCGGCCATGCGCGTTTCGACGTCGGCCGGAGGCGGGCTAAGCGCTTCCAGTTCGGAAAGTTCTTTGAACAGCTGGCGATCGGCCGCTTCATTTTCCTCAACCCGCCGGTCAACGGCCGCCAGTTCGCGCTCGCAAAGTTCCGTCGCGCCCTTGGCTTGGGAACGCTTTTGCACGACCGGCTTCTTCTCGATCTCGAGCTTGGCAATGGCTTCCTCTTCGGCGCGGGCATTTTCCTCGCGGTCGGTTTCAATGTTCTTGATGCTCTCCTCGATTTGCGTGATCCGGAGCGCAACTTCCTTCTGCTCCTGCTCGAGCTTTTTTAGGGCGACGATTTCGTTGCGCAGCTCGGGAAAATTTGCCGCCTGCGAGGTGCCTTCGCGCCCCAGCGTGATCTCGCTTTTCTGGAGCAGGCGTTTCTCGTGGCGCAGCGCCATGCGTGTTTTCTGGCGCTTCACCTTGAGCGCAAGCTCGCGTAGCCCTGTGCGGATAAAGCTCACCAGATAACGCTATACAAAGAGACCTTTCGACAAAGGATTTTTCGGCGCGCCAAGATCGACAATCGCCGCCAGCTATTCTTCCGGTCCCGCCAATTTCGCGAGGACGCCGAAATCCTCCAAGGTACTCGTGTCGCCAGTCACGCTTTTGCCGGTGGCGATCTCCTGCAGCAGCCGGCGCATGATTTTGCCGCTCCGCGTCTTGGGAAGCGCTTCGGCGAAACGCACTTCGTCGGGTTTCGCAATCGCACCGATGTGTTTGCCAACGTGGTTGCGGAGCTCCTCTTTCAACGGATGGCTCGGCTCGGCGCCGCTCTTTAGGGTGACAAAAGCGACAACCGCCTGCCCTTTGAGCTCGTCCGGCCGGCCGACCACTGCCGCCTCCGCGACGCGCACATGGCTGACGAGCGCGCTCTCGATTTCGGATGTGCCAAGGCGATGACCGGCGACGTTCAACACGTCGTCAATTCGCCCGACGATCCAGAAATAGCCATCTTCATCCCGCCGGGCACCGTCGCCGGTCAGGTAACTGCCTTTAAATTCGCTCCAGTATTGTTTTCGGTAGCGCTCCTTGTCGCCGTAAATCGTGCGTAACATCGCCGGCCACGGCCGGCGAATGATCAATTTCCCGCCGACGTTCGCGCCGACTTCTTTTCCGGTTTCATCGACAACCGCCGGATCGACACCGAAAAACGGCAACGTCGCGCTGCCAGGTTTGGTGGAAATGGCGCCAGGCAACGGCGTGATCATGATCGCGCCGGTCTCGGTTTGCCACCACGTATCGACGATCGGGCATCGGCCGCCGCCGATCTTCTGCTGATACCATATCCACGCTTCGGGGTTAATCGGTTCGCCTACCGTGCCGAGCAACCGCAGCGATGAGAGATCGTGTCTCTTCACCCAATCTTCGCCCCAGCGAATGAAGGCGCGGATCGCCGTCGGCGCAGTGTAGAGAATGTTCACGCGATGGCGCTCGATGATGCTCCAAAACCGGTCCGGTTCCGGCCAGTTGGGCGCGCCTTCATACAGCAGCGTAGTGGCGCCATTGGCGAGCGGGCCGTAAACGACATAGCTGTGGCCGGTCACCCATCCCACATCCGCCGTGCACCAGAAGATGTCTTCATCGCGCAGGTCGAACACGTATTTGGTCGTGACATAAATCCCGACCAGATAGCCACCGGTGGTGTGCAGGATTCCCTTCGGTTTTCCGGTCGAACCACTGGTGTAAAGAATGTAAAGCGGGTGCTCGCTATCGAGCGCGACGGCCGGACAATCAAGATCGACATGGTGCACTTCCTCGTGCCACCAGACGTCGCGGCCTTCCTCCATCTCGATTTCGTTGTGCGCCCGCTGGAACACAATCACACGGCGGATGGATGTTTCGCCGCGCAGCGCGTCATCAACATTTCGTTTCAACGGCACGATGCCGCCGCGCCGGTAGCCGCCGTCGGCCGTGATGACCGCGATTGCACCACTATCCGCGATACGGTCTCGAATCGCGTCCGGGCTGAACCCGCCGAACACGACCGAGTGGACCGCGCCGATGCGGGTGCAGGCCAGCATCGCGATCGCCGCCTCCGGCACGTTCGGCAAATAAATGATGACCCGATCGCCCTTGCCGATCCTGTTTCGCTTTAGAACATTGGCGAAACGGCAGACCTCACGATGCAATTGCTGGTAAGTGAGGGTGCGTTGCTCGCCCGGTTCTCCTTCCCAGATAATCGCCGCCTTGTTCCGGCGATGCGTCGTAAGATGTCTATCAAGACAATTCTCGGATAAATTCAGCCTTCCGCCGATGAACCATTTTGCGATAGGCGCCTTCCACTCCAAGACGCGTCGCCATGGTTGGCGCCAGAAGAGCTCGCCGGCTTCACGCGCCCAAAATTTCTCCGGGCGCGCGATCGATTCCCGGTACATTCGCCGATATTGCTCGAGGCTTTTAATCCGCGCGCCTTTCGCAAAATCCTTCGACGGCTTAAAAACGCGCTTCTCCTTCAAGTGCGATTCGATCGTGGCGTGCATGCGGGAGCTTCTAATATCGCCGCCGGCGCGACCGGTCAACATAGGCGACGGCTTGTTCTTGTTTTTCGCGAGCGCGCGCCGGAACATTGCTCTCATGGCAGATCATATTTACAAGAAAATCGAGCTGGTCGGCTCGTCGCCGAACAGTGTGGACGAGGCAGTGAAGA
>JBHEMD010000164.1:0-3042 GCA_046262735.1 Chthoniobacterales bacterium
GTGGTGGAAGAGTGGTTCTATGGTGCCGGCTCAGTTTACTTTGAAAATGGCGTTGTGACTAAGATCGAGAGCGTCGTCGGCGGCCAAGACCCGAGATTGACAGCGTCGCCGCGCTAGCGATTCAGCCCGGCAATCGGCTAATGCGCGCTGTGCATGTGTAGCAATGTATTCGGTTGAGCTCGACCCCTCGCAGCGGCTGCTTGTCATCAGTGCGGCGCAACACGTCACCGCCGATGAAGCTCGCAAGACGGTCGAAGAATTGCGCAATTTGCTCAAAGACATCGCACCCGGCTTGCGGGTTCTAGCTGATTTCCGTTGGTTGGAGTCGATGGACGCGGCGGCCGCCCAACACATCGCTGCAATCATGGACCTCCTCAGCGAAAAGAAGGTCGTATCGGTCGCGCGTGTCATGCCCGATCCGCACAAGGACATCGGATTCAATATTCTCTCCCAGTTCCATTACAGCGCTGAGATTCACGTCGAAACATTCGAGCGGTTGGCCGATGCGATTGGCGCCCTGATCGAGTGAACGTCGGGGCAGAGTAGGGACGCCACGCTGCGCCTCAAGGAGCGGCGGCTTCCAAGCCGCCGACTATATAAACGGCGCTCTGGAGAGCGCCGCTCCTTGACGCTCATTCCATGTAAAATCCGCCGTTCACGTTCAACACCTGGCCGGTGATGTAGGAGGCGTCGGACGAAGCCAGAAAAAGTGCAGCCTCAACGATTTCGTGCACGCGACCAAGCCGGCCCAGCGGAATTTGCTTGGTAAACTTCTGTGTGACTTCATCGGGCATGTCTTTGCTCATGCCGATGTCGATGAAGCCGGGGGCGACCGCGTTCACGGTGACGTTTTGGCGGGCGAACTCGCGCGCGGAAACTTTGATCAGCGCAATGATGGCGGCTTTACTGGAGGAATAATTCGCCTGGCCAAACAGACCCATCTGACCACTGACCGAGGACATGTTGATAATGCGGCCGCCGCTGCGCAGGATCGCGACGGCTTTCTGTGTGACCGTAAATGTGCCGAGGAGGTTGACGCGGATCACGCTCTCGAATTCCTCCATCGACATCTTCTTGATCGTGCGGTCACTGATGATGCCGGAGTTGTTGACGAGAATGTCCAGCCCGCCATATCGATCTTGTATTTGCTTCATCATTGCTTCGACCTCTCCCGGATTGGTCACATCGCATTGAACCAAGAGCGGGTCATTCAGCTCTTTCGTTACCGCCTCAGCGTCGGCTTTGTTTTGCCCTTTATAATCATCGATGTAATTGACGACGCACTCCGCGTCGCCTTTGCCAAACGCTTTGATCATCTCCGCACCGATCCCGCGAGAGCTGCCGGTCACCAGCACGACTTTGCCGCTGAATTCGAGAGCGCCGGCCATCTGGTGATTTAATGAGTTAGTGATTTAGCGATTGCAATGGTTAAATCATTAACTCACTAAATCGCTTGAATCGTTAAGTCCTTCCGATGGCTGCACCGATCCGCATCCTCACCGCCGTCCCGATTTGTGACGGGCACGACAGCGCCATCAACACGATCAATCTCGAATTCATCCGCCACGGCATCGAGGTCGTGTATCTCGGTTATCACCGCTCCGTCGGCGACATCGTGCGCGCTGCCATCCAGGAGGATGTGCGAGCGATCGGCATTTCCAGTTATAACGGCGGCCACATCGAATTCTTCGCGGAAGTTGTCGATCTTTTGCGCAAAAAGTGCGCTAGCGACATCAAGGTGTTTGGCGGCGGCGGAGGAACGATCACACATCAGGATGCCGCAATCATGCGCCGCAAGGGCGTGGATGAAATCTTTTTCGCGGGCACATCGCTCGATGACATGGTGAAGTTTGTTCATCAACGCTACGGCAAAACGCGATCGAAACGCCCACGCGCGAAATCAGGCGATCGGGAGCTCGCGCATCGACTTACCCGGGTTGAAGACGCGAGCGCAAAACGCCGAACGCCCAATCCGCCTTCGCAAGGCTACGGCGCGACAGGCGCTCAACGCCCAACCTCGAAGTCAGCAGTCCGCGTAATTGGATTCACTGGGCCCGGTGGCGCTGGAAAAACGACGTTGATCGACGAGCTCGTGCTGCGATTTCTGAAGAAAGATCGGCAATCTCGCGTGGCGATTTTGTCGCATGATCCGAGCGTGATCGGGCAGGGAGGGTTGCTCGGCGATCGCGCGACGATGATCAACTCGCAAAACGACCGCGTGTTCATGCGCAGTATGGCTACGCGCGGGCAGGCCGGAGGACTCTCGCCAGCGACGCACGATTGCCTCGCGCTGCTCGCTCGTTCGGGGTTCGATCATGTGATCATCGAAACGGTCGGCACCGGCCAGGAAGCGATGCCGTTTCAGAAAAATGGAATTGTCGATCTTACCGTGCTGGTGATGAACCCGGACTATGGTAGCCGGTTGCAACTGCAAAAGATCGTCATGCTCGATCTCGCCGATATTGTGGTGGTGAACAAAAGTGACCTGCAGCGCGCCCGCACCGCGCATACCGAGATCGAACAGCGGCTCGAGCAAAATCGGCCTGCCCGCCGTAGCCTTGGCGCAGGCGGGCGCAACCAGCAGCTCATCGATACCGTCGCGAAGCGTCATCGCGACCCTGGCGTGGACAGGTTGTTCGATTTAATTTCCGGAAGCGCCACCACGCAACCAAAGCGCAGAAAGAAATGAACAACTTTGTCATGTCGAGCGAAGTCTTCCGCTGCTGCAGGATTACCGTTTTACAATGAGAGATTCCTCGACTCCGCTCGGAATGACAGAATTGTGAAGGGAACCTATGAGCAAACTCGCACAAGTCGTTGAGTGGGTCGAGGAGTACGACGAGTTTGTCCTCGAGCAGGTAGAGCGGGCGCGCACCGATGAAAAGTTCGGGCGCGACCTCCTGGGGCGCTGGAATGATGTTAAGGCGAAAATCCCCATCACGCGCGCGCCGACCGGACTGCCATTGCCGCGCCTCGCGCTGCCGGAGATCGATGAGCCGGGTGAGATCGCGCGCTACCTGTTTGGCGAAGGACTCCCGGGCG
>JBHEMD010000165.1:0-6689 GCA_046262735.1 Chthoniobacterales bacterium
CTCTCCGGGAGGAACCCGACCGCTTCGCGGCTTTCGACCAGCGTGCTGTCGCGGCCGAAAATCGCGGTGCTACCGCGTGTCGGCGGGACCAGTCCGAGAACGATCTTGAGGGTGGTGCTTTTGCCGGAGCCGTTTGGCCCGAGCAACCCGTAAACTTCACCGGGTTCGACGCGCAGATCGAGATCGCGCACCGCCACCACCGACTGCCGGTGAAACGGCACCGGAAAAATCTTGGTCAGCCCTTTGACCGCAACCGCCGCTTCACTCATGGCGGATTTCAAAACCCCGCGCCGCCACCGGCTCAGGCAGCGCCGATTCGGTTTGTTTTCTGATCAGACCGCGGAGCTCGCTTTGTTTGATTGCCTCGAGGAACGAGCGCACCTCATTCCCCTCGCCATTTACTTGCATCTCGACGCGGCCGTCGGCCAGATTGCGCACCGAGCCGGTCACGTCGAAACCCTTGGCAATATTGCGCACCGTCCAGCGAAACCCGACGCCCTGCACACTTCCCTCATAAAACACTTGAAGCGAGATCATGCGAATCGCTGACGTTAGCAAAAGCGCGGGCGTGCGAAAGTGGCAGCTGCTGTAGCCGCGTCTCTGCGAGACGCGCGGCGCTGGAGGTTCCAAATACATCCGCGTTACGCTTCGCACAGCGAAGCGGCTACAGCTTCACTTGTAGGAATAAACGAGGCAGAAGTTGCCCTCGGCGCCTTCGAGTAGATCGACCGATACGAAATATTGGCCGCTGCTCGTCGGCGAAAACCCGGCGGCTGCTTTTTCACCTTCGTTGTAGTTCTCGGTCTGAACTTGTTTGCCGGTTTCGTCGTAGAGATTGACCGCTACTTTCCTGGCCGGTTCGACCGCACCGACAGAAAACCAGTACTGATTGCCAGCGTAAAGATTGACGGCGATCAACGCCAGATCGTGCAGCTTGAGCCGGCCGCACCAGTGGCCGTCGCGCATTTTGAATCCGTCGTTGGTGAAAGCGCCCGCCACCTCGAGCGCGATCTTGCGAGCTTGAACTTCGCGATCGCTTTCACCTTGCGCGAGAACGCTGCTGCTGCCCACGATCGCTGCGCCGGCGGCCAAGATCGCGGCCCGGCGGGCAAAGCCAAAGATCGACAACCCCGAAATGATCGGGGCCCGCGAATAGTCTCGGAGTCGCCATTTCATTTCGCGTCCGTCTTGCTTTGGATGGTTTCCATCATTTTAACGACCGCTTCGTTCACTTTGCGCACGTCGTCAGCGCTGGGCGCCTTGCCCGGCGGAAACGAAACGAGCTTTTGCACGTCGCTGAGTTTTTGTTTCAGCTCTTTGACCAGTGGTTGCGCGCCAAGCTCCGGCGAGATGTCGTTGAGTTTCGATTCGATAAAACTGACCAGCGCGGGTTGTCGCAGGACCTTGGCGCTGCGCTCATTGTAATTTTGCATGATCGCCGCGCTCACGACCTGAGTGCCGCGCACCCAACCTCCGACACTCACCAGGATGACCAGGTCCTGGTCGCTATGCGTTTGCATCGACGATTTGACTTCGTTCTGAGTGGCCTCCAATTCTTCCTGGAGCGCATCCCATTCGTCGTTTTCGGCGAATTCGTTCAAGCTGTTGCCGCGCCGGAGCAGGTTCTCGCTCACCCCAAGCGCCTTCGCCAGCTTGATGATGTCCGACCCAATGTTTTTGACCTGCTGACTGTCGCGCGCTTCCACGGCGATGAAGCCGTCCGCGATCAGGCCGCCAAGGTTCAGCGCGATCTGCGCGCGGTTGCGATAAGTCGTCGGGATCGGCGGACGATATTGTCCTGACCAGTTTGGCTTGCCCGGTTTTTCCAACGCGGCGAAAAGTTCCCCCGGCGTGGGAATGCTGATCGCCTCCGTGTGAACGGCTTTTGCGAGTTGGTCGGGAGGCAAGTGCGCCGGCGCCGCTCCGATGGCAACGCAGCAGCCGATCAAGAGCGTGATCGTACCAAGCCGCGGCAAAGGATTCACGCGGGAGGGTACCCCCAGTGGCTCAGAATGCCAGCGGGAATCATTGCGATTGCCAATCGCCGGTTTCCAATTTCCAATTGATCGCGACGGCCAACCACCATGGGAAGCACATCTCTTGTCGCGATTCACGCCCGTGAGATCCTCGATTCGCGCGGAAATCCGACCGTCGAAGCCGATGTGCGACTGGAAGGTGGCGCGATCGGCCGGGCAGCGGTGCCGAGCGGGGCGAGCACCGGCGAACACGAAGCGTGGGAACTGCGCGATGGCGACAAACGTCGCTACGGTGGCAAGGGCGTCCTGCGCGCCGTCGCCAACGTGAACGAGAAAATTGCGCCGGAGCTGATGGGCTGGGACGCGCGGGACCAGCGCAAGATCGACAATCGGCTCATCGAGTTGGACGGTTCGCCGAACAAGCAGAACCTCGGGGCAAACGCGCTGCTTGCGGTTTCATTGGCCGCGGCGCACGCCGCTGCTGCGGCGGCGAAGCTTCCGCTCTTTCGTTACCTCGGCGGCGATGCGGCAAGAGTTTTGCCTGTGCCGATGATGAACATTCTCAATGCCGGCGCGCACTCCGATGCGCCGATCGATTTCCAGGAGTTTATGATCGTGCCGCGCGGTGCTCCCAGCTTTGCCGAAGCGCTCCGCTACGGCGCCGAGGTTTTTCACGCGCTCAAACGCGTCTTGCAAGATCGACATCTCTCCGTTGCGATCGGCGATGAGGGCGGTTTCGCGCCCCAACTGAAATCGGCCGAAGACGCGCTCGAGACAATTGCCGCCGCGGTGGAGAAAGCCGGTTACTCCTTCGGCGAACAAATTTTCATCGCCTTGGATCCGGCATCGTCCGAGTTCTACGATCGGGACCGGAACCTCTATGTCTTCAAGAAATCGGACGGTTCAAAGAAATCCGCGGAGGAGCTGATCGATTACTATGTCGATCTTTGCGCGCGTTTTCCGATTGTCTCGATCGAAGATGGTTGCGCTGAGAACGATTGGGACGGCTGGAAGAAATTGACTGCGCGACTCGGCAGGAAAATTCAACTAATCGGTGACGACTTGTTTGTCACCAACGTGAAGTTTTTGGAAAAAGGAATCAAAGAGCACGTTGCCAATTCAATTCTCGTCAAAGTGAATCAGATTGGCACGTTGACGGAAACTTTGGCGACGATCGATCTCGCCAGAAAAAATAACTACACCTCGGTGATTAGTCATCGCTCGGGCGAAACCGAAGACACCACGATTGCCGATATCGCGGTGGCGACGAACGCCGGCCAGATCAAAACCGGCTCGCTTTGCCGGAGCGATCGCGTCGCCAAATACAACCAACTGCTGCGCATCGCGGAAGAACTTGGTGACAACGCAGTCTATGGCTGCTGGTTTCCGTAAACGAGTTTCGCACCGCCCATTTTGTCATGTTGAGCGAAAACGAAACATCTCTGACATGTTTTTGATTAGAGAAAATCAGAGATTTTTCGCTTCGCTCAGAATGACACGATAGCTTCCAAGAACTTGGTGACAACGCAGTCTATGGCGCTAAGCTGCGCTGAGGTGGATCACACGTACGGCGATTTCCGCGACCGGCACGAAGCCACTGTCTGGCAGCGTCTCAATCGGATCCTCGGCGTGTTGCTCGTTCTCGCCGTCTGGCTCGGCATCATCAGTCTCTTCGTGCCGCCATACAAACGGTTCATGCAAAGCCGCAGCGAAATCGATAATCTCCAGGCGCAGGTCAACACGCAGAAGCTTTTGCTCGCGCGCCAGACGCGCGAAGTGAGCCTCCTGCAAAGCGACCCGGTTTATCTCGAAACAATCGCCCGCGATCGCCTCGATCTAATGAAGGACGGCGAAGTCATTTTCCGCCTCGAAGCGGCGCCAAGCGAAAAACGCAAACGCGACGGCACCGCCCGCCGGTAGTTATAGAGGCGCTTGTGCCAAGTGCCTGCCGGTGGTTGGGCGTTTGACATAAACGCCGCTACAACGCTTATGTTCTGCCATGCCTATCGAGCTTGCCACAGTTGATGCCGCGGACCTGAAATCGCGCCTGGGCGAGCTGCGGAGGTTTCTTTGACCTTTCCAAACTTCAGGAAAGGCTGGCCGCGCTCGAAGCGCGGATGAGCGCTCCGGATTTTTGGAACAATCGCGAGCGCGCCCAGGTCGATGTCGAGGAAGTTTCGCGCCTGCGCGGATTGATCAACCCGTTTCACGAGCTCGAGCGCGAGCTGAAGGATTTCGAAGCGCTCCACCAACTCGCGACCGAGGAGCAGGACGACACGCACCGCGCCGAAGCCGAGCGCGAACTCGCCGCCGAGCACGACCGCCTGCTGCGCAAGCTGGAAGAATTCGAGCTGCGCCAGTTCCTCTCCAGCGAAAACGATCGGGCAAATGCGTTTCTCACGATTCATTCCGGCGCCGGCGGCACCGAGTCGTGCGATTGGGCCGATATGCTGCTGCGCATGTATCAGCGCTGGATCGAGCGCAGCGGCAACAAGTCGGAGATTGTCGATCTTCAGACAGGCGAAGAAGTCGGGATCAAATCGGTCACGCTGCTCGTGAGCGGCGAATACGTGTACGGTTATCTCCAAACCGAGCGCGGCGTGCATCGCCTCGTCCGCATCTCGCCCTTCGACGCGAACAAACGGCGGCACACATCATTCGCCAGTGTCGATGTTGTCCCCGAAATCGCCGATACGACGCCGATTGAAATCAATCCCGCCGATCTGCAGATCGACACTTTTCGCAGTGGCGGCAAAGGCGGGCAAAACGTCAATAAAGTCGAAACCGCGGTGCGCATTTTGCACAAGCCCACCGGCATCGTCGTCGCGTGTCAGGCCGAGCGCAGCCAGGGGCGCAACCGCGATCTCGCGCTCAAAATGTTAAAAGCGAAACTCTACCAGATCGAAGAAGACAAAAAGCGCGCCGACTTGGACCGGCAATATGGCGAGAAAGGCGAGATCGCCTGGGGCAGCCAGATTCGTTCCTACGTTTTCCAGCCATACCAAATGGTCAAAGATCATCGGACCGGCGCGGAGACGAGCAATGTGCAGGACGTGATGGACGGCAACATCGACATCTTCATCCAAGCGAAGCTGCGCGGACAAACAAACAAAGAGTAGCGCAAGCCTCTGGCTTGCGAACCTAACAATCGCAAGCGGGACGCTTGCGCTACTTTAAACGCTGTAATCGAAACCGCGGATCGAATTGGCCGCGATTGTGTTTGCGGCAACAAGCGAGACAGGCGACCGCACGGCGCACACGACGCACGCGCGGGAATTGGGCGCGGCAATTTGGGCATCGATAAACAAACCGCGTTGGATAAGTGCGCGTGGCGAAAGGAAGATTGTGACAGCGCACTTCATCGGCGATGCCGAGATCGCGGCAGGCCTGGCGCCATTCTGGTCCATGCGCCGCAATTCGGCGTCGCCCCGAGCGAAATTGCGCAACCAAATGCGCGAGCTCGTGTCGAAGCGTCCGATCGATCTCGCCGTTTCCATGTTCGCCAAGCCGCGGATTTAATGAAACCAATTTCGCCCGATAATCTGCCCGCCCGGCGGCGGTCAGCAGGCGCGCGTTCCATTCGACGCGCAGCTCGCGAGCAAGTCGTGTCGCGCCAAGTGAACGTAAAAGCTCGCGCGCTTTGAGCTGAAGATCGCGCGCGTTGTAGGCGCGGTCGCTGACCGCGGCTCCGGGGTTACCGACCCCGGCTGCAGAGAAAGGAATGGGCGATGTCCGAAACGCGAATTCGAGCTGCCTAAGCAACGGCATACTCGTCGTTCGCCACTCGCGTTTTTCTCAGGCGCTCGAAGATGCGCTCGATTGCGTCGCCAGCCCGCTCGATTTCATCGGGAGTTGTTCGTTTGCCTGCCGAAAATCGAACGGCGGATCGCGCCCGCTCGATTGGTAATCCCATTGCGAGCAGAACGTGCGACCCGACCACCGACCCAACCATGCACGCCGAACCACTCGACGCACACACGCCTTCCAAGTCGAGTGCCATGAGCAAAGTTTCGGAGTCGAACCCAGGAAAACTTACGTTGAGTGTGTTCGCCAAACGCCGATCGATATCGCCATTTTGCTTCGCTTCGGGAAACGCTCGTGCAATTCGTTTCCACAATTCATCTCGCAAATTTTTCTCTTTCTCTGGCTCGCACTGTCGCCTTTGATCGACCCATTCGGCCGCCGCCGCCATTCCTGCGATCGCGGCGACGTTTTCCGTGCCAGGCCGGCGCTGATTCTCGTGCGATCCGCCGAACATGATTGGTTGGAGCGACAACCCGCTGCGGAGGAAAAGAAAACCGGCGCCTTTCGGTCCATAAAACTTGTGCGCGGCGAAGCTGGCGGCGTCAATGAGGGAGAGATCGATGTCGATCTTCCCAAACGCCTGCACCATGTCGCTATGCAGCAGGACACCGCGCTCGCGGCAAATCTGCGAGATTTCGCGCAACGGCTGGATCACGCCGGTCTCGTTATTCGCCGTCATGATTGAAACCAGTCGTGTTTCCGGTCGAATCGATTCGGCGAGCTGATCAAGATCGATCATGCCCTCTTGGGAGACATTGAGCCAGGTGACCTCGAAGCCTTCATCTTTCTCCAGATGCTCGAGCGCGTGCGACACCGCGTGATGCTCGGCCTTGCTTGAGATGAGGTGGCCATTGCGTGACTGGGAGCAGCGGGCGAGACCGAGCACCGCGAGATTGCAAGACTCGGTCG
>JBHEMD010000166.1:0-10249 GCA_046262735.1 Chthoniobacterales bacterium
GCTCATGAGCGAGTTGAGCAGCGCGCGCGCTACGCTTTTGGAATCGGCGAGAAAACTTCTGCCTGGTTATTTCATCTTTGGCGCGGAACACGTTCGCGAGCTTGTCCCAAAACTTCTGGCGATGAATCCGGTCACTCTGGAAAATTTGCCGCCGCGCAAGAAAAGCGTCCGCGCGCGCGAGCGCCACCTGCTGCTTTTTCTCCAGCGCATCGCCGCCAAGAATGACACGTTGAGCGAATTCGGCCCGGCGAGCTGGGGCAAGATCGACAATGAAGCGCGAACGGTCTCGTTTGCGCCGCAGCCAGGCTTTACAAAGCGTGAATCGTTTCTTGAACGTTGGACCGCGTACGGAATCGCCGCGGCAATGAACGCAGATCCAGCGGTGCGCGCCGAACTTTCGCCGCGGCTGCATCCGCAGGGCCGGATCGAGCAGGACGAATTCCTTTTCACCGAGACGGGCGAACGCGCGCGTCTTGATCCGGAGACGCTCCAGATTCTGTCGCGCTGCGACGGCAAAACGCCGGCGCGCGCACTCGGCATTGGATTGGAAGCGCTCGCCCGATTGGCCGACGAAAAGATGATTCGGTGGGAAGTCGAAGTCGCCGGCCTCAATCCTCACGCGTTCGATGTTCTCGCCGGCGACGTAAAAAACTGGCGCGACGGACCAGTGCGCGAGCGCTGGTTAAATTTGCTCGAGCCGATCGCTGCGCTTCCGCGCGACTTCACGCAAACGCGCGAAACCAGCGGCCGCATGCAAATTATGGAGAAGGCGCGCCAATCATTAAAGGACCTCGGCACGGCGCGCGCGACCTCCGATCGGTTTCTCTACTCGGCGATCAATCCAATCGGCGAAGAATGTTTTCGCGAATGCGGCTTCACGATCAACGAGGAATTGATAGACGAAGTCGCAACTGATGCCGCGCCGTGGATCGATCTCTGGCGCGATTCTTATCAGTTTATCGCCAGCCGCGTTGCCGATGGGTTGCGCAGTCTGCTCGAAAAGGCATCGCCCGAAGGCGGTGCGCTTCCGCTGCCGGCGTTCCTGCGCCATTGCGAATCGCTTAACACGCCGCTCACCGGACCGGCCATGGTCGGTTTTGCGCACATCGCCTTCCAGGAAGTGAAGAGTGCTTTTCGCGACCGAATGAAGAAGCACGCGGCCGAAACGGAATACGAACTCACGCTCGAGAATTGTCACTTCATTCGCGACAATTTCCGCTACCACAAATTCGACGAATACACTTTTCCCTCAGCGGACTTGCAGCTGGCCGCCGAATCGCTCGAGGCAGTCGGGCGTGGCGAATATCAATGGATTCTGGCGGAGCTGCATCCCCCGGTCGCATTGCTGCAACATGGATTTCACTGGTCGTGCCCGGACATGCCCGCGCTTTCGGCCGCACTCACACGCACGACATTTGGCAAACCGAATTTTCATTTCGGGTTTTACGCCGCCGATTTCACCGCGACCACGACCGTCTGTCTGCCGGAAGCGCTTCCGGAACTGACGTGGTTCGTTGCGCCACAACGGGGCGCTACGCATTGGCGCAGCGTTTCGCCGGCCGAAACCGAAGTCTTTGTCGATGAAAAAAACGGCGATGTTTCTTTGCGTCGGCGTGGGACGCGCGAGTATCTCGGCTCATTCGGGCGCGGTGGCTGGCTGATCCCGCTTGGGTTCCATCCGTTTCAATTCGGGATGGCGCCGCACATGCCGCGGCTGCGTTGCGGCAAAGTGATCGTGCAACGACAAACGTGGGTCGTATGTCTTGAGGAACTCGGAGCTGGGGATTTCACCGGTATCTCGCGCGATCTCGTGTTCGCGCTCGAGCGATTGCGGGCGGAACGAAATTTGCCGCGCTTCATTTACATTCGTCCGACTGAGGAGGCGCTGCGCCGCAGTGACGCCGCGGGCCGCGACAAAGATACCAAGCCGGTATTCGTCGATCTTGAGAGCTACCTTTTCCTGGAAATTTTCCACCGCTGGCTGACGAAATGGAACGAGCTCGAGGTCAGCGAGATGCTTCCGACTCCGAACCAACTTCTCTGGCGCGACGCGGACGGCCGCCGCACGTTTGAGCTGCGGACGTTGATCGTGCCGCACGAATGAAAATTGTCGCGATCGCGAACCAGAAAGGCGGTGTCGGCAAAACGACTACCGCTGTCAATCTCGGGTGCGCGCTTGCCGATCGCGCGCAACGCATCCTGATTGTCGATCTTGATCCGCAGGCGAACGCGACCAGCGCGCTTGGTTTGCAGGAAGTCGAAGGGGCGAGCCTTTATGACCCGTTGCTCGGCAGCGGCTCGATCGTCGACAAAATCATTCCGACGCGCATCGATCGGCTGTTCTTCGTGCCGTCCGATCTCGATCTCGCCGGCGCAGAAGTGGAAATCGCGCGGATGCCCGATCATCTCACCCGGCTTTCCCAGGCATTGTCGATCTTGCGCTTGGATCAGACGTTCGATTTCGTCCTGCTCGATTGCCCGCCGTCGCTCGGCATCTTAATGACGAACGCGCTCGCCGCAGCGGATGAGATCCTGACGCCGATCCAGTGCGAATATTTCGCCTTGGAAGGTTTGGTGAAAATCGTTCGCGTGGTCGAGCAGGTCCGCGACTCCGGCGCGAACGATCAGGTCGAGATCGGCGGGATTGTGATGACGATGTTCGACAGCCGGACAAATCTGAGCGCGCAAGTGGTCGGGGAAGTGCGCAAACATTTCGGCAAACGCGTTTACACCACGGTGATCCCGCGCACCGTCCGCCTGAGCGAAGCGCCGAGCTTCGGCAAATCGATCCTCGAATACGATCCGCGCGGCGCGGGCGCCTACGCTTATCGCAAGCTCGCGCGCGAGTTCATTCAGCGCCATGGCGCGCCAGCCATTCCTCGTGCCGAATCGCAAAAACCAGCGTCGGAAATCCTCTGAAGAGAATTTCTTTTCGATTGTCAGCCGTCTGCTCGCGGTTGTAGAGGCCGAGTGAGAAGCGCATGAAGTACTGGTCAGCCATCAGCGGCGCGAGAAGATCGACATCTTCTTTTCGAAATGGCCGCAGAATCAGACGCGCTGTTTCCAGAATCGACATGGAGAACGCGGTTATTTAATTGCCTTGCCGTGAAGACAAACGCCGCGTGAATTTCGAATACTAAGCGAGAGATGCAAAAGCGCGACGACTACGCAACGCCGGCCACGCCGCCCGACACCTCGAACTGGAGCGAGGTGCGCGAAGCGGCACGCCACTGTACGGCGTGCCATCTTTACAAGCGCGCGACGCAGACGGTTTTCGGCGAAGGACCGAAACGCGCGCCGATCATGCTCGTCGGGGAGCAACCGGGCGACTACGAAGACGTGGCAGGGAAACCGTTTGTCGGCCCGGCCGGAAAAATCCTCGATCGCGCACTGGCGGAGGCGGGGATCAATCGCGACGAAGTTTACGTCACCAACGCGGTCAAACATTTCAAATGGGAGCCGCGCGGCAAACGCCGCATCCATAAAAAACCGAACTCGCGCGAGATCGCCGCCTGCCGGCCATGGATGGAAGCCGAGATGCGGCTGGTGAAACCCAAGCTGGTCGTATGTCTCGGCTCAACCGCGGGCCAGGTTTTTTTCGGATCGTCGTTTCGTGTTACGCGCGAGCGCGGCAAGGTATTGTCGTCAAAGCTCGCGCCGAAAGTACTCGCGACTGTTCATCCATCATCGCTGCTTCGCCAACCCGACGAAGTTTCGCGCGACCGCGAGTACGCGCACTTCGTTGTCGATCTTAAGGCGGCGTCGAAAGCGGCGAACGAATAAGCCGAGCTTACGGTTTCGGCGAGACACTGGGCGAAGCTGCCGGCGTTTTGTTTTTGTCCGGCGGGCCGAGTTTCACCAGTTTGGCTTCGAGTGTGCCATCGGAATTTTGCCAGGCTGCACCGCTGACTTCGTGGTTTTCAACAATGTCTCTCATCGTCGCAGCTTTTCCCGCTCTCGTGATTTTTGTTTGCCCGGTGACTTTGAAAACGCGCGATTTCTCTTTGCCGGAAATCGTAAAGGTCTTCGCGTTCTGATCGACCGCGGTAACCATGCCGTGAAATGGGATCGGACGCGCGGCGGATCTTGTCGCGCCGCTTGTCGGACTCGAAGATGTTTGCGCATCGAGGCAGCTCGAAATAACCAATGCAGTGATCCCGATTCCGGTGACAATGTGCCGCTGGCGTCGCATAAGATGTCGCCTCCGTCAGCGAATCCTATCGGGTTCGCCTGCGCCGACGCAAGCGTCTGGTTAAGTCCGGCGCGCCACAAATAGGGCTTGCACCGCGCCGCGGATTTTCATAAGCCGTTATGCACCAACCTTAACCAAGGAGAAACTCATGACTAAGTCCCATCCATTCGGAAGGGTCCGTTTTGCTCTAGCAACATTCACCCTGGCCATGCCTCTGCTCGTCGCCAGTGCGGTATTCGCGCAAGGTCCCGTCGCTCCACCGGATGTCGGCCCGACGCCCGGCACGGGCGAAGTTCCACGGGTTATCGTGACCGGGTCGCTCATTCCGAGCGCGGAAGAAGTCGGCCCGAATCCCGTCGATACCTACAACCGTGACTACATCAACAAGTCCGGCCAACGGACCACCGAGGAATTTCTGCAAAGCATTCCGACGGTTAACGCAAACGTCGTTCCCATCTCAAATAACGAGAACGGCTCTAATACGGCGGTAGGCGCGGCCACCATTTCGCTGCGCGGTTTCGACGCGCGGGCAACTCTCATTCTGATAGATGGACGTCGGGTCGCTCCATACCCGACAGGCAACAACCCTGGACTGGTGAACGTGATGTTCGTCGACCTAAATTCCATCCCGCAGGCCGCGATTGAGAGCGTTGAAATTCTGAAAGACGGCGCTTCCACCACCTACGGCGCGGACGCGGTCGCGGGGGTCGTGAACATCAAAATGCGTCACAACTATGCCAACGGCGCGGAAGCGAGCATCGAATATGGCAACAGCGACAACCAGGATTCGGACGAGTTCGCGACATCGGCAATTTTCGGCGTCGGCAATGACACCACCAATGTCACCGGCGTATTAAATTACTACCACCGCAATCCGATCGCGAACCGCGACCGTGATTTCTCCGCCGTTCCGCCATTCCTAAGCTCCAATACGAGTCCTTACAATCTTCAGCTCAGCAGCGATGTGGCCGGAGCCGCTGGCGGGCTAAATTTAAACCCGGGCGGGACGGAATTTGCGGGCGCGCCTTCGGGAACCAACGGCTTGGCGCCGGCAAGTCAGTTTCTCTACAATGCTAACGCTCGTGTGCGGTCGGCCAGTGGCCAACTCCCAGGCTTCAACTTCAACGAATTTTCGCTCTCCTTTCCGGAAAGCGAGCGCTATGGAATTTATCTTAACGCGAACCACAAGGTCTTCGGCGATCAGATGGTTATCTACGCCGACGGCTTCTATCAGAACGTCAAGACGCACAACGAACTGGCGCCGCCAGCCACGGGCTCATTCCAGACATTGGGTCAGGTCACATTGGCGATCCCGCCGCATTCGCCGATTGCGCCAGGAGCGGAGCCGCCCAACACGCCAACCCATGCAGAGACCAGTGTTCCGGCGGATGCATTCAATCCTTTTAATCCCTTCCAGCAGATCATATCGGGTGGCACGCGGGCGCGGCTGGCTGAGTTCGGCAACCGTTTGTTCGACAACGAGACAGACGCGTTTCTCACTACCCTCGGCATAAAAGGAGACAAGTTGTTTGACGGGAACTGGGGTTACGACACCGGCTTCCGCTACAGCCAGCTGAAGAACATTCAGACTGGCCAGCAGGTATCCATCTCGAGGTTTAACCGGATCCTGAACGCGGCCGATCCGATTTTTGACCCAACTTCCTCCGAATTCATCGGCACAACGGTTCCGTTTAATCCGTTCGGTGATTTTCGTGTTCCGATTCCTTCCAATCAGGCCACCGTTGCGTTCGCCCGAGCCCATCCCAAAGACGAAGACATCTCAAAAGTATGGACGATTGATGGCAATATTTACACGACGTCCCTGTTCGAGCTGCCCGCCGGTGGCGTCGGTTTCGCGCTTGGCGGTCAGTTCCGCCGCGAAAACCTCGAAGAAACTCCGGATGAGTTGAACATCAAGGGCGACATTGCCGGCAACTCACCGGTGCCACCCGCTCACGGCGGAAGAAAGTCCTACTCGTTCTACGGTGAAACTTTGATTCCAATCTTCGCTCCCGGTAAGAACGCGTTTCCCGGTTTCCATGCGCTCGAATTTACCGCCGGAGTACGCTTTGAGGAATTCCTGAACAATGACAGCAACGTCCTCGTGCCAAAATTCGGCATGCGTTGGCAGCCTCTTGACGAACAACTGACGCTGCGTTCCACCTGGGGCGAAGGCTATCGCCAGCCCTCGCTCGAGGAATTATTTGGTTCTCCGCTTTCCACTTTGGAGCCTTCTCATGATCCGATGAACGGCGGAGCCTTTGAGCCTGAGACCAATACCCTGATCGTGAGCAATCCAAATCTTCAGCCAGAGGACTCCCGTTCATTTAGCGCCGGAGTTGTTTACTCGCCCAAGTATGCGCCTGGTTTGGACATCTCGGTCGATTTTTGGGATACCGAGCGCATTGGTGTCGTCACTGCCCCGCTCGCCGACCAGGTGTTGCAGCGTGAACTAACAGGCACGTTGTTGCCTGGAGAAGTTGTGGAGCGCGACGTTGGCGGCAACATCACACGCATCATCACTCGAAATCAGAACATCGGTGATC
Source organism: Chthoniobacterales bacterium (assembly GCA_046262735.1). Lineage (GTDB taxonomy): Bacteria > Verrucomicrobiota > Verrucomicrobiia > Chthoniobacterales > UBA10450 > AV17. Next base: position 6,739 of record JBHEMD010000166.1, read on the forward strand.
AAGAGTCCCGCGGCTGGGATTTCGGCCTGCAGTACCAAAGAGTGACGCCTTGGGGGACATTCACTTCCATCACCCAGGCGACGTATCTGGATGAATTCACCTTCCGAGGGTTTATCTTCCGAGAATTCGGCGCGGGGAACGGCAACCTGGCCGGCCGAACTACCGACCCAGGCATGTCGAACGAGGGTTGGTACAAATGGAAAGGCACCGAACGGCTTGATTGGACATGGAATGGCTTCGATCTGCTCACCACCGTGCATTACACCGACGGCTTCCATGAATTTACTCCGAACATTCACCAGCACTGGGTAGAGGCCCGTTGGTTATTCGACCTCCAGGCGTCCTATGACTTCACCAATCTGCTCACGGTTGAGACCGAGGGTGTGCCCGGCTATTCCAAGAGCGCGAAAGAAATCACTCGTGGCAAAGACGGGGCGCCGGTGGAACCGGCTGCCGCTCAGACAGCGAATTACGGTCGTTCCGTTTTGGATCACCTCTTGCGGGGCACGATTCTCACCATCGGCTGCAACAACGTCTTCGACAGGGACCCGCCTAAAGCTTACGGCGAAGGCGGCAATGCTGTCGGTTATCCCGGATTCACGTACGACGCCACCGGCCGCTTCATTTACGGCAAACTGACGAAGAAATTTTAACTGCCAGAAACGGTCGAGTGGTAGCGTCAGGCGCCGCGCGGGACAGCCCGTAGTTTGCGTAGCTGTCTCGCCGATGTAATCTGAATTGTGAAGTCCATCCCATTTATCATCGGGACAATCTTCGCCTTCAGCATGCTTGCCGGCGCCGTTTCCGCCGATCCACCGCAGAAGCAAACTTCGGTTCGGCCACAGCGGTCTGACGAACAACTCGTGTTCGTCACCGGCTCACTTATTCCGCAGCGCATCAAACTTCACCCCATCGCCACCAAGACAGTGTCGCCCGTTCGAATCATCGATCGTCGCGAGATCGACGGCACCGGCCGATTCACGACGCCCGGCGCTTTCGTCAACGACCCGTCGGTCCGCATCATCGGCCACTAAGCTGCTCGCGGGTGGGGCAGAAACACGACGTGCCGGGAGGGCGTCGGGTAAACTCCATTGGTCGCTTGTGAGGCGACTGAGCAATCGGGAGATTGCGAGTCACTCTGTCGAGCCGGCGAACGCTTGCCCGCGAACAACTTTGAGCGATGATTACCGCTCTGCTGCGGGGGTATAGCTCAGCTGGTAGAGCGTCTCGTTCGCAATGAGAAGGCCAGGGGTTCGAATCCCCTTACCTCCATAAAATCGACATTAACTGATTGCGCCAAAGGCGAGGCCGAGGCCGTAGGTCACGGCTGCCTCGATTACCCCGACGATGGTCATTTCCAATCCCGACGCCCACCAGGAACGCAGGGTGATGAGAGATTTGACAGCGCCAACGGCGAAGTGCGCGATGATGCTGATGACGAATGCCCATATGACCGCGGCGATTCCGCTCATAAAGAAAAAGGGGATGATTGGAATGAAAGCACCGATCGCGGTCGAGATCGCTGCTGAGGCAGATGATTTCCAAGGCGAAGGGAAACGGTGCTCGGACAGACCAAGCTCGGTTTGGGCCATGGCTTGCACCAGTTGCTCGGGATTTTCGCCAAGCCGTTCGGCCATCCGTTGTGCTTCTTCGGGACTGAACCCCTGGAGCTGATAAAAGAGCGACATCTCTTCGATCTCTTCTTCGGGGTTTTCTTCGACTTCGGCTTTCTCGCGCGCGATCTCGGCCTCGTAAACTTCCGCTTCGCTCTTGACCGCGAGATACGCGCCCGCACCCATTGAGAGGGACGACGCAATCATGCCGGCGAGACCGGAGATGAGAATGTAATGTTGCTGGTTGTTCGTCGCGCCGGCGACGCCGGAGACAATTCCGAAGACGGCGCCGAGGCCGTCGTTCACACCGTAAATGGCGTCCGCCACCCAGCTGCCGCCGCGACCGTGCCAGCGCTCGCGTTTTAAAATCGTGTCCAGCACGGTGCGCGGGCCGAGCTGCGGCACCATCGTTTGCAACGCGCGCGCGTGCGCTTTTTCTTCCAGCGCGCTTTCGCGCAGAAAATCTGTCACGTCGTGCTCGCCGGCGAGGTCGCTGTCGCGCTGATCGCGAAATTCCGCTTCGTGTTTTTCCTCGGCCGCTTCCATGCGGCGGATCGCGATTTCGCTGCCGAGCGCGCGATTTAGCCAGCGTTTGAAACGTCCGCCGAGCGTGTCCGGCAAAGTCGGCACAGGCTCGCCAAGATCGACAAGTTTCTTCGCCCATCGCTGCGCGTGCCGTTCTTCGGCTTCGGCCATGCGCAGTAAAATGCCTTTGCGTTTTTCGTCTGGCTCACGTGCGGCCAGCTCGCGGTAAACCTGCGCCGTCTCCACTTCCGCGCGCCAGTTGCGTTTGACGACTTGAACCGTCTCCTGCCTGCCCGCCGTAGCATCGGCGGAGGCGGGTCGATCTTGTGAAGCGTCCGTTTTCATGTGGCGCAATCCGGTTCAACCGCGACACCGATCGGCGGTGCCGATTTGGGGCCCAATTGTTGCACCGTAATTACAATTGCCACCGAGCCAACAATCAATCCCGCGCCGAGAAGCGTGTGTAAGGTCAGAGTTTCGCGGGCGAAAAAAGTGCCGAGAATAATTGCGACCACAGGATTAACGTAGGCATAAGTCGCGACTTTTGCCGGATCACAATGGCGCAACAGATAAAAATACGCCGTGTAACCGATCAGGGCGCCGATCAGAACCAAATAAATAAACGCGCCAACTGATAGTGGAGTGATCTTGGTCGGATCAAAATGATGATGTTCCTTCAGCAATAGACCGAGAAGAACGAGCAACACGCCGCCACACATCATTTGTTGACCGGCGGCGAGAAAAAGAGACGGCGAGCTCCTCGCGCTGCGTGAATAAAGCGAACCGATTGACCAGGCCAGCGAGCCGACAAGCAAGATCGACATCCCCAGTGCGAGATGATTGTGCGCCGAATTTGAAAAATTTGTCAGCGCTGGACCAACCAGAATGCCGACACCCGCGAACCCGCCCAATAATCCAAGCCAGACAAATCGCGTCGGACGCGGCGCCGTTCCGCTAAGCCAGCCCAGTAGCGCGATGTAAATTGGCACCGTCGCGACGAGCAACGCCGCCAGACCGGTCGGCACCCATTTTTCCGAGATTGTAACGGCCCCATTTCCGCCCAGTAATAAGCAAGCGCCGATGATGAACGAATTTTTCCATGTCGTGACGGTGGGCTGCGGCGCGCCTTGCCAGCGCGCGGCCACGTACATGATTGCACCGGCGAGAAAAAACCGGGTCCCGGCCATGAGAAACGGCGGGATCGATTGAATCGCAAACAGAATGCCCAGATACGTCGAGCCCCAAATGAGATAAAGCGCCGCGAACGCAAGAATGATCCAGATTCGCTTCGGCGCAGCCATCATTCACAATGTGCGATTCAACTGCCCAAGCAACCACCCGCTTCCTGCGGCGGTAGGGACATCGCGCTGCGA
>JBHEMD010000167.1:0-7240 GCA_046262735.1 Chthoniobacterales bacterium
CTGATCGAAGGCGAGCCGCGCGTGCTGGCCGCATTTCCCGAGGATTTGCAGATCAGCGCGATGAAACAACTTGTCGAGCTTGGCGTGGAAGTGCGCACCGGCGTGCACGCAACCAATTTGACCGAAGCCGGGCTGAACGTGGGTGAGGAATTCATTCCCTGTCGGGTGAAAATTTGGGCGGCAGGCAATACCGCCTCGCCAGTGGGCCACACACTCGGCGCACCCATCGACCGCGTCGGGCGGGTCATCGTGAACAATGATCTGACGATACCCGGTCATCCTGAGGTCCAGGTGATCGGCGACCTTGCAAATTTTTCGCACCAGACAGGCGAGCCGTTGCCGGGCGTCTCAGCGGTCGCGATGCAACAGGGCCGTCACGCCGCGCGCAATATTCTGGCGATGATCGCAGGCGGCAAACCGCAGCGCTTCTGGTATTGGGACAAAGGCAGCCTGGCCACGATCGGCCGCCATCGTGCTGTCGCCGACCTCAAGCTCGTTCATCTGAGCGGACTTCCAGCCTGGGTCGCCTGGCTGTTCGTGCACATCATTTTCCTCGTCGGCTTTCGCAATCGCCTTGCGGTGCTCTTCCAGTGGGCCTGGGCCTATCTCACCTTCAATGCCGGCGCGCGGCTGATCACGCGCAATTTCCAGGCAGAACAACGGCCGCCGACGTGAGAAAGATTTAACGATTTCGTTAAATCACTAACTCGCTAACTCGATAAATGGGTTTTCGCATTGGGATCGTTGGCTCCGGTGCAATCGGCACCTACTACGGCGCCAAGCTCGCCCACAGCGGAAGCGATGTGCATTTTCTCATGCGCGGCGACCTCGCCGACATTCGGTGTGAAGGCATTTGCGTTCGCGGTCCCGGCGAAAAATTTCGCGTGGCCAAGATCAATTGCTACAACTCGACGAAAGAGATCGGCGCGTGCGATCTGGTGTTGATCGCGGTTAAAGCGACTTCGAACTGCGATCTTGTCGATCTTGTGCCGCCGCTGCTGCACGAAGGGACGCTTCTGCTGACGCTGCAGAACGGTTTGGGGAACGAAGAATTTCTGGCCGAGCAATTCGGCGCCCAGCGGTTGCTGGGCGCACTTTGCTTCATCGCTGTGAACCGAATTTCGCGCATCGAGATCGAGCGGTCAGCTCACGGCGACATCGTTTTGGGCGAGCACGGACGCGCGGCGCAATCGCGCACGCATGAAGTCGCAGCGAAATTCCGACGCGCCGGCATAAAGTGCGAAGTGACGGAGAACTTGGCGCGGGAACGCTGGCGCAAGCTGGTCTGGAACATTCCCTTCAATGGATTGTCGATCCTGGCCGGGGGAATCGACACGGCTGCGATCATTGGCGATGCGCACCTGCGGAAGCTAACGCTCGAATTGATGAGCGAGGTGATTGTTGCCGCAAACAAGTGCGGCCATGCACTGCCGCGTGACTCGTGGCGCGAGCTGATGAAGCGCAGCGAAACCATGGGCCCCTTCAGACCTTCGACGCTTCTCGATTGGGAAGTGGGCAAGCCGTTGGAAATTGACGCGATCTGGGGAGAACCGCTGCGCCGGGCGCGCGTAGCAGGGTTCGATATGCCGCGCACCGACACTGTCTACGCGCTCCTCAAGAAGCTGGACCAACAACGTAGCGGGAAAAACTCGACCGCTTTAAGCGGTCAACTTTAGCACGCGCGAAATGGCGTCTTTTATGCCCCGAATCACCGCGCGCAATCTCCAGCGCAAAGTCCGGATCGACATTGTCGATCTTGCGAGATTCGCCGAGCGCGCGCTGGAATCGTGTTTAGGTCTGCCAACCAAACATCGAACCGCGCTGCAAACGCTGCCTGAGATTTCGGTGCTGATCGTTTCCGATCATCGTATTGCCTCCCTGAATCGACGGTTTCTTCGCGAGCCTGGGCCGACCGATGTAATCACGTTTCAGCACGGCGAAATTTTCGTGAGCGCGGAGATCGCGCGGCGGCAGGCACGACAGTTCCGCACCACACTCGGTCACGAGCTGCGCCTTTATCTCGTCCACGGCCTGCTTCATCTGCATGGGTTTGACGATCGAACGCGAGCGGGGGCGCGAAGAATGGAGCGGACGCAGGAGCGCATCATTCGGTTGGCGTCGAAGCATTGAGCTTGGAGTTTGCGCGCAGCCGGTTTGAACCGGCTGCACGGTGTGTTAGCCTTTTTCATGAGCCGGCCACGATGGGATGAGGTGGCAATCGCGCAGAAGGATGCAGCGCCGCTCATTCTGAATCAGAAAACGGCGCCGACTACGGTTGAGAAACCGACGATTGAAAAAGAAACCCGGAGCGAAGAAGAGCTCGATCTGCCCTGGCACGTGGTCGTGCACAACGATCCGGTCAATCTGATGACTTATGTGACAATGGTTTTCCAGCGGGTGTTTGGTTATCCGCGAGAAAAGGCTGAGCGCCATATGCTTGAAGTTCATCACAAGGGGCGCTCGGTTTTGTGGAGTGGCGTGCGCGAGCGCGCCGAACTTTACGTGCAGCAGCTGCATGGTCATCTGCTGCTCGCCACCCTGGAAAAGATCAGCTGAGACCATGGACATCTGCCACCAGGGCGACGCGTTGCAGGTCTCGGATCTCGACCCGTTTCTCGCCGAGCTGTTGCGCCAGATCCCCGCCAGCACCAACCCGCAAGGTGCGCCCGCAGCCGAACGGCGCATCATCGGACCACCGGCCGATCCGAAGGAAAAAGAACTCTGCAGCGAATGGAAAACCTATGTCGAGCCCGAGCTACGCCGCATTTTTCAAAGCGCGACCGAGACCGTTGCTGCCGATTTGGCGCAGTTGAATGGCAACGAAAAATCGCTGCGCAATTGCACTCTGCGGATCCCGCTTACCCACGCCGACGCGTGGCTAAACGCGCTCAATCAGGCGCGACTCGTCATCGCCGCCAAATACGAATTTAGCGAGAGCGAGCTTAACGATCATTATCATTCGCCCGTCGGATCGCGGCGCGACCTGGGCCTCTTTCAGGTGAACTTCTACGGATCCCTCCAGGAATTTATTTTGCGCGAGCTCGGGGACAATTAGCGCACCGCATTAGGGCCAATTTATCGCCTTGATTGGCAACCGGGTCGTTTGCGAGAGCGCTTGCGGGCACGCAGATGAGAAGTAAACCGGCGCTCGCCAAGCGCAGCACGAGATTCGCCGCCACCTCGCTGCGCGCGCCATTAATCCGGCGGCGCGGCGCCCTTAGCTGCGGCGCGCTCCCGCACCATTGACATCAGCCGGTCCTTGATGCCGGTAGAGGCCTTGGCCGGCTGCAAGCTGAGGGCGAATGCCTCGTGCAGTGCATAGCATTCGCCGATGTACTCTTCGCCTTTTTGGCCGAATTCCTTTCGCGCGTTTTCAAACTCTGTCATGTCCTCCGGCTCGAGAGCGCCGATCACATAAAGGCGCGCGGAGTCCTGGAATTCCTTAAAGCTCATCTTTCAGTTCCTTCAATCCGTCATAGATTTTCTTTAGGCCTAGTTCAAGCCGGGTTTTCACCGTTCCCAACGGTGTATTCGTATGAGCCGCGATTTCGCGCTGGCTCATCCCCTGAAAAAATGCGAGGTCGACCGCCTGCTGCTGGGCAGGGGGCAGCTGCATAATGATCTTGCGCACTAGGGCCCGGGTGTCGCCGAAGGCAATTTCCTCCTGTGTGCTGTTGTGCACCCAGGAGTCCGGTTGCTGTTCGGTCTCGCTTTGCAAACGTTCTTCCGCCCGGGCGTATGCCTGTTTTTTCCGCAACGCGTCGATCGCGCGGCGTCGCGCCAGCGTGACCATCCAGCCCAGCGGCTTGCCTTTGTGCGCCGAGAAATTTTTCGCCTGGTTCCAGATTTCCATGAAGATCTCCTGCAACAAATCGTCGGCTTCAGTGTCGTTGTGAATGACGCGCAGAATCAGCGCTTTGACGATGCCGTTATAACGATCGTAGAGCTGCGCAAGCGCGTCCGGGTCTTCAGCTTGGATTGCGCACATCAGCTCGACGTCGCTCGTCGCCCCCGGTGGAGGCGTTGCCGCCACAGCGACACGCAGAGGCGGCTGGTTCTCCCCCTCGAGCACCTGTTGATGTTTCGCTTGCATCGGAACGTATCTACGCGCAGCCCAGCACCTCGCCCTTTTAGTCGCGCCGGTCGCATTAGTCCACCGGATTCCCTCATTCATTGCCGTCGCAATAGGCTTGACCATTGAGCGTGTTCGCTTCTACGCTCCGCACCCAAATTCAGAAAGGAACCAGCTCTATGAAATTGATCGCCTCATATTTAGGCTTTGCTGCTTGCGCGCTCGTTATTCCGCTGCTCGCCCAGGACGAATCGTCCCCGGCGGCTGCCGAAGAAACACCTTCCACCGACGTCGAAGCTGTCCAGGAAAGTCCGGCGCCGACGCCATCACCAGTTATCGAAAGCAAGCCAACGGCCAGTCCCGCATCGACTGCCGCCCCATCAGTTGCCGAGAAAAAGCCATCTGCTGCCGCCGGGAGTAAGGCGTCTCCCACCGCCCCCGCCACGCCTGCGCCTTCCGGCAAAAAGATGAGCCCGCAGGCGGCGTTGAAGGACAGCGAAAACCGCTGGGCCGCCGCCCTCGGCAAACACGATGCCCCGGCCCTCGAAGCGATGATCGCGGCGGACTACGTCGGCGTAAACCCCAAGGGCAAAGTGCAAAGCCGCCGCAGCACGATCAATGAAATGAAAGGCGACAAGGACACATACACGTCAAACAAGAATGAAAAGATGGACGTGCACATGTTTGGTCCGAATGTCGGCGTTGTCGTGGGCACCTACCGCGAGAAAGGCACCGGCAAGGAGGGCAAGCCATTCGATCGCACCTATCGTTTTACCGATACCTGGATGGAGCGCGGCGGCCAATGGCAATGCATCGCCAGCCAGGTGAGCCTCACCGCTCAGAAATAGCCGACGAGCAACTGTCATCTCTCCGGATTGGGCGGCCGTGGCAACCTGGCCGCCCAATTTGTTTGATCGACAATGCGGCAATTGCGCGGCGCGGGTTGTGCGTCAAAGGTTAGGCCATGGCCGAAGATGGGCAGGAGCCGACGCGGGACCCGCTCTGGTACAAGGACGCGATCATTTACGAGCTGCACGTCAAGACGTTCTACGACAGCGACGGTGACGGCATCGGAGATTTCCGCGGGGCGATCGAAAAGCTCGATTACCTGCGCGAGCTTGGCGTCACCACCATCTGGCTCTTGCCATTTTATCCCTCGCCCCTGCGCGACGACGGCTACGACATCGCCGATTATTTTGACGTTAATCCCAGCTACGGCTCCCTCGAGGATTTTCGCGCTTTTCTCGATGCGGCCCATGCGCGCGAACTGCGCGTCATCACCGAACTCGTCATCAATCACACTTCCGACCAGAATCCGTGGTTCCAAAAATCCCGCCGCGCTGTCGCCGGTTCGCCGGAGCGCGATTTTTATGTCTGGAGCGACACGCCCGACCAATACCCGGAAGCGCGGATCATCTTCAAGGATTTCGAGACCTCAAACTGGGCGTGGGATCCAGTGGCGAAAGCTTACTACTGGCATCGCTTCTATTCCCATCAGCCCGACCTGAACTTCGATAACCCGGCGGTCCACGACGCCGTCGAAAAAGTGTGCGACTTCTGGCTGAACATGGGCGTGGACGGCCTGCGGCTCGACGCCGTGCCATATCTCTACGAGCGCGAAGGCACGAACTGCGAAAATTTACCGGAAACGCACGTCTACCTGAAAAAGTTGCGGGCACATGTCGATCAAAACTTCCCCGGCCGGATGTTGCTGGCTGAAGCCAATCAATGGCCGGAGGACGCGGTCGCGTATTTCGGCAAGGGTGACGAATCGCAGATGAGTTTCCACTTTCCGCTCATGCCGCGGATGTTCATGGCCCTGCAAATGGAGGACCGTTTCCCGATCATCGACATTCTCGATCAAACACCGCCGATTCCCGACAACTGCCAGTGGGCGATGTTCCTGCGCAACCACGACGAGCTCACTCTCGAGATGGTGACGGACGAGGAGCGCGATTACATGTGGCGAGTTTACGCCAACGATCGCACTGCCCGCATTAACCTCGGTATCCGGCGTCGCCTCGCACCATTGCTCGCCAATAGCCGCCGCAAAATCGAGCTGCTTAACACCCTGCTCTTCTCCATGCCCGGCACGCCCATCATTTACTACGGAGACGAAATAGGGATGGGCGACAATATTTATCTCGGCGATCGCAACGGCTGTCGCACGCCCATGCAATGGAGCCCCGACCGCAACGCCGGGTTCTCCAAAGCCAACCCGCAAAAGCTGCATCTCCCGGTCATCATCGACCCGGAATATCACTACGAAGCTGTGAACGTGGAAAATCAGCAGAAGAATTTTTCCTCGCTGCTTTGGTGGATGCGGCGCGTCATTGCCATGCGGAAAAATTTCAAGGCCTTCTCGCGCGGCTCGCTCGAGTTTCTTCATCCCGACAACGCCAAGGTGCTCGCCTTTCTGCGTCGTTACGAAAATGAGACCGTTCTTGTAGTGGTAAATCTTTCCCGCTTCGCCCAGGCCGTGCGCCTGAATCTGGCAGGCTTCAGCGGCTCCACTCTGGTCGAAGTGTTCAGCCGGAACCATTTTCCCTCCATCAAGAAGGCGCCCTATGTCCTGACGCTGGGGCCGCACTCCTACTATTGGTTTGCCCTTCAGCCACAGGCCGAGAGCAGGCGCGTCGCGAAAAAGCGAGACATCCCAACCCTCCGCGCGGCGGCTGATTTGCGCGGGTTGCTCAAGAACGGAGAACGCGCACGCATCGAAGCCGAGATTTTGCCGCGCTTCATCGGCAATTGTCGTTGGTTCGGTTCAAAAGCGCGCAGCCTGCGCCAGATGCGCGTGCACGAGCAATCATCGTTCGCGAACGAGCCGCATGGCGCGCAGTTTTGGTTCGTCGAAGTCACGTATCTCGACGGTCCCGATGAAATGTATGCCGTGCCGGTTAAGATCGTAACCGGGGACGCAGCGCGCGCGATTTCGCAATCCGCGCCGGACGCCGTCATCGCGCGGTTCCAAGGCAGTGACGAAACAATTTTGTGCGACGCACTCTGGGATGCCGGTTTCCGCGAACAGATTTTTCGCCTCATGCTGGATCGAGAACGCGCCAATGGAAGAAACGGCCATCTCGTCGGCACGATCAGCCCGGGATTTGCGCCTTCATTGGAGAAGATCCCCGCCTCAACCCTGATCGCCGGGGAGCAGAGCAACTC
>JBHEMD010000168.1:0-4655 GCA_046262735.1 Chthoniobacterales bacterium
ATAAACGCCAGCCGTTCGGCGGCGGCAACACGATATCTTGCGAGTAAGGTTGCGGACGAGCGTGAATACCGATCTGGAAACATGGCTGCACGATAAGTTCGCGCAGATGGGCAAAGCGCTCGGCCGGATCGCGCCGCTGTCCGGCCTTCGAATCGCGCCGGCGCTGGCGGAATGGGAAGCGAACTATTTTCTTCGCGGGCTAGACGAAAATTTATTTCAAGTAAACGAGCGCGGCGAAGTAGAGAGCCTTTTCTTGCGCGGAGAAGAAGGCGGCGATTCACGGCCGTACCGGATTTTTTCAACGGAACCGCCACGGCTCTTGCGCGAAAATGTTTGTCAGCTGGCTGCCGCAGCACGGCTAATTGTCGAGCGTGGCTGGCTTCCCCGGCACGTCTTTCTCGAGCCGGGCCAGGCGCAACATCATTCCCATGCGGACCACTTCGATCTGCTGGTGCGATCGCCGGGCGGAAAAATCTTTATCTGGATCGAAGTAAGAAAAACCACCGTCGAGCTCGAGAAATTAATCGCGGACTTGCGCGCGTGCTCCGGGCGCGGCCCACATGCCCATGCAGATTGCGGTTTCCCACAGAACCATCCGCGTCACGAATTCTGCGTGGCGAACCAGCCGGCGTATATCTGGGCGGTCGCGCCCGATGGAGAAATTGCTTTCGCGGTAAACTGCCTGGGCGCCATTCTGGAGCTGGCGCCCTTGGCGGCCTTGCCGCCGCGCAGTCTGTTCGAGCTCGGCAAAGCCTAACGTTTGCCCTGGACGCTGAGCTCCCAGCGATAACCATCGAGATCGCGGAACCAAAGTCCCATATGCGGCGAGCCCGGCGCCTCCGGCCCGATTTCGTCGCCGGGATCTTCGAGATCGACCTTTTGTTTGCGCAAATGCGCGAGCGCTTTTCGCAGCGCAGCCATGCTCGGCAGATGAAACGACATATGCCCGAGCGTGCCTGGCGACGGCCGGCCCTTGTGCAAGGCGATCGTCACGTTGTCGTTTCCCATCGCGATCCCGCCATCGAATTCAAATTCCTTCTTCAAACCGAGCGCGCGCTCGAACCATTTCGCGCTTCGTTTCGGACTCCGCACCGCCAGTCCAAAATGACCGACCACGCCGACCGTGAATGGAACTTTTCTGCTCATGTCACTCAAGAAATCGCGGTAATCGTCTTACGGCAAATCGCGAGCCCAGGGTGATCACGAGAAAGCTGGCCGCTGCCGTGGACAAAAAGCTCTGGGTGACAATCACGCCCATCCCGAGCGCAATGAGACATCCCACCATGACCAGGACGATGGTGTATTGGCGGACTGTGGCCCGCCATTCGCGCAGCCGCAGGTCCGGTTCCGGATCGCCACGGCGGTGGAGCAACGCTCGCCAGCGCAACGTCGCAAGCGCGGCAAAGACCAGCGCGAAATCGCCAAAATAGAAAACGAGCGCATTGCGGTCATTCGCAAAGCGCAAATAAATCTGAAGGGCATAAGGAAGGATCGCGATTCCAAGAAGAAAAATAAAATTGACGGCCACATCCGGAATCCGGGGCACAAAGTGATGTCGAAAGATTTTGTAGTGCGCGAGCCAGAACATACAGATGATCCCAAAGGTGATGATGAACGTGCTCCATCGCGTCGGGTCGAACAGGTGAGATGAATCCGCCGGAATATCGAGCCGCGTGGCGAGGAGAGAAAGGCTGAAGCCGAAAACCAAATCGCTAAAGGCTTCGAGCCGGTGGGTAAAGCGTTCGCCAAAGATCGAGGGCGCCGTTGACATGCTTTCAGCAATATCACCGCTTAGACTCGCGCGAAAATGAAACCGATCTGCAAAGCGTGCGGGACGCAGTTTCCAAAATCAGCCGGGCCGCCGCGTTCGTGTCCGATTTGCGGTGACGCGCGTCAGTTCGTTCCGAGATCGGGCCAGGAGTGGACGACGCTGGAAGAATTGCGCCGCAGCCATCGCAACGCGTTTCGGCAATACGAGCCGGACTTGATCGGTATCGGCACCGTCCCGGAGTTCGCGATCGGGCAACGGGCGCTCCTGCTGCGCACGCCGCAGGGAAATTTTCTCTGGGACTGCATCACGTTGATCGATGACGCGACGGTCGAATTGATCTCCGGCTTGGGCGCGCTCCGCGGCATTGCGATTTCGCATCCGCACTATTACAGCGCCATGCTGGAATGGAGCGCCGTGTTCGGGGACGTCCCCGTTTTTCTTCACGTCGCCGACCGTGAATGGGTGATGCAATCCGGTCCGGCGATCGAGTTTTGGGATGGCGCGCGGCGGGAACTCGCGCCCGGCGTTTCGCTGATTCACTGCGGCGGCCATTTTGCCGGCGGGACGGTCCTGCATTGGGCCGCTGGCGCGGAAGGTCGCGGCGCGCTCTTGAGCGGCGACATCCTTCAGGTCGGTCCGGATGGAATGGTTAGCTTTATGTATAGCTACCCGAATTTGATTCCGCTTCCGGCAAGGGCCGTCGAGAAAATCGCGCAGGCAGTCCAGCCTTTAACCTACGATCGAATTTACGGCGCGTGGTGGGACCGCTTCATCGAGAAAGACAGCCAGGCTGTCGTAAAAAAATCTGTCGCTCGTTATCAACAAGCGATCGGCGATGAATGAAAAAAGAGTTAGTCAGCCGCGTTGAACGGCTGACTAACTCCAAGCAATCACGAACCGCAGCGCACGGCTGCGGCAAACGTTGTCCTGATTAAGGAGTCGCGGACGGCGACGCAGAAGGGGAAGCTTTCTCCTTCTTGGTCGATTCCTTCTTAGTCGTATCGGTGGACGACTTCTCCTTCTTGCTCATGTCGCTCGACGATTTCTTGGTCGTCGATTTCTTAGTGGTCGACGTTTTGGCCGGGGATTTCTCCGGCATCGTCGTGCTGGTCTCAGTCTTATTAGTGTTGGTGCAAGCGCCGATAAGGCCCGCGGCCAACAGGACGGTGAATGAGTAAATAAGTGATCGTTTCATAGGTTGGTTTGGTTAAGCAGAGACCCGAGAATGTGCGGTCGCCGCAGGGACTGCAAGCAATTATTTGAACCTAACGAAAAGTCGGAAGAACTAGGAAGCAGGCATGCTTAAAACCAAGTCCGTTCACAGCCCGATCGATCCCGATGACGGCCTTCGAATCCTCGTCGCCCGAGGGCGTGGGCGCGGGGTCCCGGCGAATCGGTTCCATGTTTGGATGGCAAACCTCGGGCCGAGCGAACAACTCCGCGATGCCATTCTGGCGGATAAGATTTCGTGGGCGGAATATAGCCGCCGTTACTACAAGGAACTCCAGGAAACCGGCAGCATGGATGCCCGAAACGACCGGATCAAAAACCACGGCCAGAAATTCACCCTGCGTTTACTTCAACACCTGGCGAAGGAGCAGAATCTCACGCTGCTTTGTCATTGCGCGGAAGATGAGCGGCATTGTCATCGGCACCTTCTGAAAGCGCTGCTGGAGAAAAAAATCTAGCCGCGCGCGAGCTCTTCTTCGGTGAGGACCAACCGCTCGACGCGGCGATCTTCGGCCAGCGCCTCCACGATTTCCGGCACATCGCGCAGGGTGACGTGGCCGTAAAAGAAATGATCGGGTTCGACCAGAATGCAGACGCCGCTGGAACATTGATCGAGACAGCTCGACTTGCAGGCACGCGCGCCGAGTCGGGCCAGGCCGCGCGCCTTTAGCTGCTCCTTGAAGGCGGCGCGAATTTCTTGGGAACCGCGCGCCGCGCAACAGCCTTTCGGGTCGTCGTCGGCCCGGCGGTTTGTGCAAACAAATAGATAGCGCCACCGCAAAGCCATGGACTCAGATCGGCAATCGGCGCTGCCCCGTCAACGCGCTGAATTACTTCGAGTAGGTGCGCGTGGTGGACGAGTTGGTAGTACTGGCCGAGGTCCTGTCCTGCGGCACAGAGGTGCAGGATGTAAGCAAGCAAGTTCCAACCAGAATAAGGAAAGCGGAGATGAGGAGTTTTTTCATAGGTTATGCGTTAGGCGTCGAGCCTCTTCGCGCCCACTAAAAACTGCAAGCTCTTAATCCCCGCACCCGCGATCGCCCGCCGTACCCTATGCGTTGACGTCGTCCTGCGGAACGCTCGTGTCGGGAGCGTCTTGCGGGACACTTGTGTTCGGGTCGATCGGCTTGGCCCGACCGCTAGCTTCCGCCTTATCCGCTTGGTCCTGCGGGACCGACGTGTTTTGGCCCTTGTTGTCCTTTTGTGTGGTCATGGGTGCAGCCTGTCAGAGTGCCGGCGCAATTGCAATACTGGTCTGCCAGACGGGTCCATTGGTTAAGCTCGCTTCATTGTCACAACCTAACTACAACAATGGCAGGATGGACTGGCGCAGATTCCTGGGGGAATTGCAGCGGCGGAACGTTTACCGCGTCGCGGTCACCTACACCGTCGTCAGCTGGGTGCTGATCCAGATCGCGACCCAGGTTTTCCCGTTCTTCGAAATTCCGGCCTGGGCGGTGCGGTTGGTGGTGCTCCTGCTCATTCTCGGGTTCCCGGTGGCCCTGATCTTCGCCTGGGCTTTCGAACTCACGCCGGAAGGAATCAAGCGCACGGAAGACGTTCCCCCTCATGAGTCGATCCGGCCACACACCGGCAGGAAGCTTCTGGCGCTCGCGGCAGGGGCCGCGGCCATCGCGCTCGCGCTGTTTTTGGC
>JBHEMD010000169.1:0-19740 GCA_046262735.1 Chthoniobacterales bacterium
AAGTTGCTCCGCGCCGTGCAAACGGATGTAAACGAAATCCGCGGTCAGATCCTCGGCGTAAGGCCATTTCCCGGCGGTATCGGCAATGACGAAGGCAATCTTATGCTGGCGGAGCAACGCGAAAAACTCCGGTATGAGAAAACTCGGGTGCCGCACTTCCATCGCGTGCCGCAGCAGTCCCGCAGCTCCCGGATCGATCTTGAGAAAGGCGCGCGCCTTGAGTTTGTCGTCGTGATTTCGCGCCAGCCGGGCAGCTTCCGCGGCAGTGCGCGGCAGCAAATTGAAAAAGTCCGTTAATCGTTTGGGATCAAACCCAAGATTCGGGGGCAACTGCCACAGGATCGGGCCAAGCTTGTCGCGCAGCGCCAGCACGCCGGAGGCGAAAAAGTTCGCCAGCGCGGTTTCGACACCGCGCAATTTTTTCATGTGGGTGATGAATCGGCCGCCTTTTACCGCGAAGATAAAATCCCGCGGGGTTGCATCGTACCAGCGCTTGTAACTGGACGGCAATTGCAGCGAGTAGAAGGAACCGTTGATCTCAACCGAATTGAACGCGCCGCTGGCAAACTCCAGCTCGCGATGTTGCGCCCAATCTTTCGGATAAAATTTCCCGCGCCAGCCCGGATATCGCCAACCCGATATGCCGGCGCGGATCTGACCGGTGGGGCGACGCTCTGCAGAGCCGTCGAAAGCTCCCCCAACATTCGTCCACTCGCCAGAGCCTCGCCCGACCAGCTTCCGTCTTACACGAGGGCGAGCACTAGTTCGCGATCTGGGAGCAGCTCGTATTTTCGGCATAGATCGTGAAAGGCGAGTAAACCTTGTTTCTCCTTTTCTCCGAAAGTGAATCGGAGGTGCTCCCGGAAATAGCGGCGACAAAAAGCAGGATCGAACTCCTTTTCCTGCGCGATCAACGCGTCGAGGTTCGCGACATTTTCATTGCGCAAAGCGCGCAAGCGGTCGGCAACATTGCTTGCGTCGCCGAACTCTGGCCAAGCCAGCCAAAGCGCGAACACGAATGGAAGATCGACAATCCGTTTCCATTCTTCGCCCAGGTCCCAAAACTCAAAGTCCGAGTGATCGCGACGAAACCGGATCGCCTGATCGCCAATTAGCAACCGTGCTGTGGAATTCGCGGTTTCCCCATTATCGGCGGCACGCCGCCGCCAGGAGAGCTTTGGCTTGACCTTGCGCTCGGCCAAGATGCACCGCAGCAGATTCACCGAAGTTTGCGACGCAGGGTCGAGTTCGATCTCCACCACATCCGCAATGTCGCCGCGATACGCGACGACGACGCTGTAAACCGGGCCGTCTGACGAAATGGAAATGTCATCCACTATTCGGTAGATCGGGTTGCGCAAAAATTCGAAGCTCGAAACAAGGGCCACATCGAGATCGGCACGCGCCAGCTGAGTGCAAAGCGTCGCCGGGTGATCAAACACAACTTCGCCGGGCCAGCCGTGAATGAGCGGCCGGGCGTTGAGGTATTTAGCGCAACCGAGGCGGAGCGGGTTCAAAGTGAGAAGTGAGAAGTAAATCAGAAAACCGCGGTTTCACCTCTCACTTCTGACTTCTCACCTCTCACTCTCACTAATCTCTCTCACAGCGCCTCAGGCGCAGGCGAGCTCGGCTTCAGCGTGCGACGATGTCGATTTTACGGTCGCCCCGTTCAACCGGCGGTAGTGACTATCGCGCTGGGATGGAATCCGGCCGGCCTCGCGAATCGCGTGTTCAAGCGCAGCGATGGTTTGCTGCTGCGGTGTGGTCGCGCCGGCCATGTGGAAAATTTTCTCTTCCATGATCGTGCCATGCAGATCGTCCACGCCGTAGTTGAGAGCAACAGAGGCAAGCGGCAAACCGAGGCTGACCCAGTAGGCGGTCAGATGCTCGATGTTATCGAGGTAAATCCGGCAGACGGCGAGATTGCGCAACTGCTCGACGGCGGACGCGCGCTGTATGTGGGTCAGAGTCCCGAGCGCGCCCGCCGGCTCGAAGGCGAAGGGAACGAAGCCGTTGAAGCCACCGGTCTCATCCTGCAGCTCGCGCAGCTGTCGGAGGTGATCGACGCGCTGAGCCAGGGTTTCGATGTGCCCGTAAAGCATCGTGGAGGTGCTCCGCCCGCCCATGGCGTGCCAGGTGCGATGGACGTCGAGCCATTCGGCCGCCGTTTCTTTGCCACGACAAATTTGATCGCGTACCGCTGGATCAAAGATCTCGGCGCCCCCGCCGGTAATCGAGCCGAGGCCGTTGTCGCGCAGGAGTGCTAGGGTTTCGGGAATCGACATCCGAAAAATTCGCTGGGCGAGGTGCCGCACCTCGATTGCCGTAAAGGCTTTGATGTGCAAATCGGAATCGAGCGCGCGCAGACGACGAAGCAATTCCAGATACCACTCTTTCTTGAGCGTCGGATGCAGGCCGCCGACCATGTGAACCTCGGTGATTCCGAGGGGCAACGCTTCGGCCACTGCGCCGACGATCTCATCAATCGCGTGTTCGAACGCGTGGGCGTCGCGTTTCCTTGCCGCGAACGCGCAGAACTGACACGAGAGCACGCAGATGTTCGAGTAATTGATGTAGCGATTGTGAATGTAGGTCGCGTAATTGCCGTTCTTTCGCTCCCGCACAACGTTCGCGATCATGCCGATCGCGTTGATGTCGCTGGAACGATAAAGCGCGAGCGCGTCCTCGTCGAAGATTCGCTCCTGCGCCTCAACCTTTTCAGCGATTGCGCGAAGTTCCTTTGGAATGAGCAGGTAATTCATCGCTGCCGCTTCAACCCGATGGTGCGAGCAAGCTTGCACAGGGCGATTGGCGCTTGCAACAAAACAATCGGCGCGTCGTCCAACCGCTGTGGGCGATTCGCGAAGCAGCGGTTTTCAGTTAGACTTGCCAGCAGGCGGCGCCGAAACATTCCACAGAGCTGTCAGGGCAATTTCCGCATGGATCTGAAACGAGCCGGCCGCGCCGCAGACGAACAAGAGAGTGAAGACGTACGGCTCATGGGTCTGATCGCCGGCGGCGATATGGCGGCGTTCGAGCAGCTGGTCGAGCGGCATCAGGCGCTTGTGGCGGGCACCGCCGGGCGAATGTTGGGCAGCAACTCCGACGTGGAAGACATCGCGCAGCAGGTTTTCATTCGGGTGTGGAAAAGTGCCGGCCGCTACCGGCCGCGGGCGAAATTCACCACTTGGCTGTTAAAGATCACGCGCAATCTGGTATTCAACGAACTGCGGCGAACCAAGCGCCGCGCGCAGATGTCCTTGCAGACTGAGCCGCAGGCAGAGGAAATCGCGCTGCCCGATGAGAGTACGCCCGCCCCGGACGCTTCGCTCCTGGAGGATGAGCTCCGGCGGACAATCGAAAATGCAATTACGCAATTACCCGATGCCCAGCGCATGGCTTTGATCCTGCGCCGCTACGAAGAGTTGAGCTATGAGGATATCGCCGAAGTCCTCGATCTCTCGGTGCCCGCGGTAAAAAGTCTCCTCTTCCGCGCTCGCACCGAACTGCGCGCCCGGTTGAGCAAATACCTGGACGTTTGATCGGGAGCGAGAGCATTCTGCTGTGGCGTTACCAAAAAAGAGGAGGACGGACTCCCTTGCGGGCGCCCGCCCCCTCTCAACCCCACATTCGTTTATCTAAAAGTCGCGATCTTTTGCGCCCGAACGGAACTGCACTTCGGTTGCTGCTTCCGGTGGCGGAGGCATTCCCGGCTTTGCATAATCAGCCGCGAGCGGGCGCTGCGCTGTCGGAACCAGCCGGACCGCGCCTTTGGCGTTATTACGCCAGCCGTTCGGATCGGCGAATTCTTCGCCGCTATGATGCAGACCCGAAACCTGATCTTCCAATCCGGTGCCGTAACGCTGATCGATGATCGTCGGCGTAACAAAAACGAGCAGGTTGCGTTTGGTTCGCGCGTTCAGCTTTTCCTGGAAGAAATAACCGAGTATCGGAATGTCGCCGAGCACAGGGACTTTGCTCCGCGCTTTTGTCTGCTCATCCTGCAACAGGCCGCCAATCGCGAGAGTGTCGCTGCTCTTGATTAACACACTCGATTCGAGCGAACGGGTATCGATGATTGGACTCAAGACATTTGCGCCGGCGAATGTGAATTGCGCATCGCCCACTTTGTTGCTGATTTCGGGCTTCACCGACAGCGTGATAAAGTTGTCCTTGTTTACTGAGGGCCGGACCAGAAGTGTATTGCCGAATTTCTTATCCTGAAAACCGCCGAAGACCGCCGTGGCGGTTTGCTCGTTGAAATTCAGCTGCGGCACAGGCTGATTGCGGCTGATCTCGATTTTCGCTTGCTGGTTATCCGCTGTAACGACGCGCGGGTTCGCGAGAAATTCTGCATCTGCGTCTTCGTTGAGAAACCGAATCGTGGCTGACAATTGCGGGACCGAGAGGATGGCGAACTGGCCGCTGATTGCTTCCAATCCATGCTCGGCGTTGCGCAGGAAATCGAAACCGCTCAACTCACCGTTGGTTGTCGTCTTGACAGCCGGCAGCGTGTCCAGCACTGGCTGGCCGTCCTCGACTTTGAACGATCCAGGCGAGGACCCGGCGAACCTGACAGTCTTCGCATTGGCCGCGCTCCCAAATGTGCCGGCCCAGTTGATCCCGTAGCTCTGCTTCGGATTCGCGGTTACCTCGACGAGGCGCGCCTCGATCATGACCTGCTTGGTCGGCTTGTCGATTTGCACCAGCAGTTTGCGAATGTTGTCGATGTTGCCGCGCGTCTCGCGGAAGAAAATGGTGTTCGTGCGCTCGTCCACCTGGGGTGGATCTTTGCTCGCCAACTGCGACGCGATCAGTGTCACCGTGTCCTTGGCGCGGGAGTAACTGAACTGGTAGTTGTCGCTCTCAGTCGGCTCGGCCGTCCGTTCCGCGCCGGTCTTGATGTAATAGACATTGTCGATCTTATCCATGAACAGGTTCTTCGCCTTCACGATGATGGCGATCGCCTGTAGCGCGGTCACATCTTCGAGGCGCATCGTCACCGTGCCGGTGACCTGTTCGCTCACTACCATGTTGATCTTGGCCTGGCGCGCGAGCAGCCGCAGCACCTGGCCGACGTCGTCGCCTTGAAACTCGCGCACGCCGACGCCGCCATTCTCGGTCAGATTGTCCGGTTCAACTGTGGTCGTCCCGGCCGGCGACGCTGCCATAGATGTGCTGGCGGCCGTGGTGCTCGTTTGGGTTGCCGGCGCTGCCGGAGTTGCGGCAGCCGCGGCCGAAGTTTGCGCGAACAGAACAGGGGAACTATCGCTGCTCTTGGTCGCCGAAGTTGTCGTAGTGCTCGTTTGGGCTGCAGCCGCTGGACTAGCCTGCGCCGCGGGCGCGGGTGAGCTGGTTTGGGCTTGTGCGAACGACCATGCCGCAACCAGCACCGCCGTTGCACAGCCAAGGATTTTGAAGGGATTTACCATAGGTTAAGATCGGATGAATGACTGCCGGGCTGGTCTAAAGCAGGAAGCAGACCAGACCGGCGGGGCGGTTTTGCCGCGGTCGGGCTCAGTCGGAATTGCACGCGCGGCAGCTTGGCATCGAGCGCCGCCGGAAGCACCAAAACCCAAAACCCCAAGCTTCAAAGAAATCCCAATGCTCCAAGCTCTGTAGCCGGTCGGGCGAGACTCTGTCGAGCCGACGAAATCGGCCGTACAAAGCTTGGGGTTTGGGGCTTGGAACTTCTTTGGGTTTTGGTGGGGTTTTATTGTCCCGGCTCAATCACGCGCCCGCGCACCCGCCGAATCTGCGTGTGGTGAGTCAGCACATGCACCCGTCCATCGCTCCCGCGGAAAAAAGCGCTGAGTAACCAACTGATGATGGAAATAACAATCGCGCCCCAAAACGCGCTCCCAAAGCTGTCCACGTGAAAACCAATCACGATGCTCGGCACAAGATAGAGCATCAGCCCATTCAAGATCAGAATGAAAAACCCGAGCGTCAGCAAGATGAGGGGCGCGCTCAGGAGCAAAAGCACCGGCCGCACAAACGCGTTCAATATGCCCAAAAGCAGCGCTGCACCAATTAGCGCCGGCACCGAGTCATAGCGAATGCCATGGAGAAAGGAGGAGGCAACCATCACCGCCACCGTCGTGATCGCCCAGCGGAAAACGAAATGCCGCATATGTCGATCTTACGAACAAATCGCGGCCCCGCCAATTTGGAGTGCGGCGCGGCTGCGCCCCTTTCCGCATCCTCGCACCACGCCTTTTGGCCAGAAAACCACTTGCGAACATCGCAAGCCGCGCTAATTCGATTACCCTGTGCCGAGAAAAACGAAAACCACCGATATCGAAAAAAATTCCGGAAAAACGGCTTCTGCGTCGTCCCTGAGTTCCAACTCAAAGAAACCCCGTGCAGTCAAAAAGCCGGCGACCAGGAAAAGCGCGAGTCGCCCGCGAAAGACTAAAATGCCGGTCCGATCAGTTGCGCCGATATCAAACGCCGAGCCGTCCGACGAAATGATTCGCACTCGCGCCTATTTCATCGCCGAACGCCGCCACCGCCTTGGCCTCCCCGGAGGCGCCAGCTCCGATTGGCTCGAAGCCAAGCGCCAGCTCGTCTCCGAACTGGGTCCGCGGTAATTGTAGCCGTCAGCCGATCTCCTCCATTCCCGGCACGCATTCCTGCGCTTTTTTCAGGAGCCGATTCATCCGAAACGGTTTCGCCACCAATCCCGCCACACCGGGTTCCTTCAACAATTCCCGCGCCCGTTCCTCGTCGGCTTTTCCGGAGACGAGCAACAGCGGCGGCACCATCCGCGGCGGCTCGGTATGGTTGTAAACCTTGCCGATGAGAAAAAAGAGCATCGCTCCGTCGATCATCGGCATCTGAAAATCGAACACGAACAGGTCGTAATCTTTCCGCAGCGCCAGCTCGAAGCCGTATTCCGGGCGTGGCGAAGTGTCCACTTCGCAGCGCAACGAAGCGGTAAACGCTTCCCGCATTACGCGCAAAAGCACCACTTCGTCATCGACGATCAAAATCTTCTTCGGCTCCGCGACGCTCACGCCGCAGATTTAGCACGAATGAACACGAATACACACGAATGAATTTCCAGCCACGATGCTCCACAACCGCGCCTGTTGTAGGGCAAGCGCTCCGCTTGCCAACCAATGAATCGAGACGCCGGCGACGCGCCTGCCCTACAATGCCGATCTAGCGCGGCGTCTTTGTAAATTCGTGTAAATTCGTGTCCATTCCTGGTTGAACTCCGATGCAAAACGCGCTTGTCGATCTTAGGAATGCGCTCCGCGAACGCCTCGCCATCATCCTCGACGAACAAAGCCGCCGCAATGAGAGCGCGCACCTCACCCGATTAAGGAACGTCTCCGAAAAAATCGAGCGCCTCGAAGCCGCCCTGCCCCGCCCGCTCGACCCGCAACTCGCGCACTGCCTCAAACGAAAAAGCTACGACAAAGCCCTCGAGTTCCTGGAGAGATGCGCTCCGTGCCGTCCCTAAATTTCGGGACGCCACAGAGGACATCTCTCCATTTACTTGGAATATTGCTCGACGCGACGCTGTCGAATTCCCAAGTAACGGAAAAGATAAAAGAGGAAGATGCCGACACAAATCGCTTTCAAGACCAAGAGTTGAATAGGCGAATACCATGCTCCGGTCCGTATCTCGACGAAATCGGAAATGCCAAAGGCCAGAAACGTAGAGGCCAAAATCCAAGTATGTCGTGAGCGTGTAAAGCGATGCTTTGATAAATGGGAATAACGATGGCGACGCTAATCCAGAGAAGCGCCTCCCAGAAGTTGAACCAAATGACGAATCGCTCCGGATCAGTCATCTTCACCTGGCGAGAACCAAGCGTATTTGCCGGGCGGATTATTTTCCCGCTTACCGGGAATACAGCTCGACGATCAACTGTTCGTTGACGATGGGCTGCATTTCTTCGCGCGAGGGGATGTGGGCGACTTTGCCTTTGAGCGCGTCACGATCGACGGTCAGCCAGTCGGGCACGGGGACGATCTGGGTGAGATCGAGGTTGCGCACGACGAGCTGACGCGATTTTGGTTTATCTTTGATCGCGATCTCGTCGCCGGCTTTGACGTTGTAGGAGGCGACGTTGACAGTGCGGCCGTTCACGAGCACGTGCCCGTGGGACACGAGCTGTCGCGCGGCGCTGCGCGTATTGGCAAAGCCGAGGCGGAAAACGACGTTGTCGATCCGGGTCTCGAGAAGCTGGAGCAGCGTTTCGCCAGTGACACCACGCTTGCGCAACGCGTGCTGGAAAATGCGGCGGAACTGGCGCTCGAGCAGGCCGTACTGGTAACGGAGCTTTTGCTTCTCGCCGAGCGCGATCGCGTAATCGGATTGTTTACGCCGTGAGCCTTTTGGTCCGTGCATTCCGGGCGGATAATTTTTGCGCTCGAGAGATTTGGATGGTCCGAAGAGCGGTACACCGTAGCGGCGGCTGACTCTCGTTTTGGGTCCTGTGTATCTGGCCATTAGAAAAGTGATGAGTTACGAGTGACGAGAATTTAAACGCGGCGCTGTTTGGGTGGGCGACAGCCGTTGTGCGGGACTGGTGTCACGTCGCGGATGACGGTGAGATCGAGGCCGATGGCCTGCAGCGCGCGCACGGCGGATTCACGACCGGCGCCGGGGCCTTTGACGCGCACTTCTACTTCTTTGAGGCCGTGACCCATCGCCTGGCGGGACGCGTCCTGCGCCACCATTTGCGCGGCGTAGGCGGTGCTTTTGCGCGAGCCTTTGAACCCGACTTTGCCGGCGCTCGACCAACCGATGACTCGGCCCTGCAGATCGGTAATGGTCACGATCGTGTTGTTGAACGTGGCGAGCACATGCGCGATGCCGGAATGAACGTTCTTGCTTCCCTTCGCCTTGACGATCTTGACCGGTTCAATCGCTTCGCCGGTCAACGACAGGTCTTCGCGTGGCGGCGCGGCAGCAGGCGCGGCTTCGTCCTTACGTGGTTTGGCCGTTTTTTTTCCCGCCTTTGGCTCCTCTGTCGCGGCGGCTTGAGGAGTTGGATTTTCCGGATCAGCCGCTTTGGCGGCTGGTTTTTCGTCCGCCTTTGGGGCGGTCGGTTTCTTTGGTTCAGCCATGGTTAATCAAAATAGATTGTGTGCGGCGCGTCGCCCACAGGGCGACGGCTATAGTTAAACTTTTCCTGCTTTCGCCTCCGGATTGCGGATCACGCCGACGGTTTTCCGGGGGCCTTTGCGAGTGCGCGCATTGGTGGATGTGCGCTGGCCGCGCACCGGCAGGCCGCGCCGATGCCGAATGCCGCGATAGCAATTGATCGCCTGGAGCCGCTTCAAGTTGCCCTGCACCTCGCGGCGCAGATCGCCCTCGATCGGGATCTTGCTGTTGGTGATCGCATGAATGATCTCGTTCAATTGCTGCGGACTCAGTTCTTTCGCGCGTGTATTCGGGTCGATGTTCGTCTGCTCGAGAATCCGCCGCGCCGTGGAGAAGCCGATCCCGTAAATGTAAGTCAGCGACGCCTCAATCCGTTTATCGGGCGGAATTTCAACTCCAAGTAAACGTGGCATGGTTCAATTTCCTCTCGTCATTCGTCACTATCCTTGCCGCTGTTTGTGACGGGGGTTCTTGCAAATCACGCGCACGACATTTTTGCGCTTCACGATCCTGCAGCTCGCGCACAGCCGTTTCACTGATGGTCGCACTTTCATAAAAAAGTAATTGTCGATCTTGGCGAAAAACGAGAAACGGCCGCGTTCGCGATCATTTCTGGCGGTAAGTGATCCGCCCCTTCGACAAATCGTAGGGGGAAATCTCTAGCATAACTTTGTCGCCTGGCAAGATGCGAATGAAGTGGAGCCGCATTTTGCCCGAGATATGGGCGAGGACTTTGCGGCCGTTGGGCAGCGCAACGCGAAACATGGTATTGGGCAGCAGCTCGACGACCGTGCCCTCTACTTCAATTGCTTCTTTGCGTGCCATGTCAGGATTTCCGGCTCCTCGTCGGTAATCAAGACGGTGTGCTCGAAATGCGCCGAGGGCATGCCGTCGGCGGTGCAGGCCGTCCAGCCGTTGTCGAGCAGGATGACCGCTTCAGTGCCGGAATTGATCATCGGCTCGATCGCCAACGTCATCCCGGGCTTCAATTTCGGGCCAGTGCCGTGGCGGCCGTAATTCGGAACCTGGGGTTCCTCGTGCAATTTGCGTCCCACGCCGTGGCCGACGAACTCGCGCACGACATTGAAATGGTTTCGGCGCGCTTCGTCTTCGATCTCGGCGCTGATGTCGCCGAGCCGGCGTCCCGCATGCGCGACCGCGATTGCGCGCGCCAGTGCCGTCTCGGTGGTTCGGAGCAAGCGCTCGGTGCGATCGTCGATTATTCCAACCGAGATCGTTGTCGCATTATCTCCAACCCAGCCCTCCTGGATGATTCCAATGTCGAGCTTAACAATTTCGCCATACTGAATCCGCCGTGCGCTGCCGATGCCGTGGATGACTTCGTCGTTCAGGGAAATGCAAATGTTGCCGGGGAATACGCGGTGCCCCAACCGGTAGCCGAGAAAGGCGCTCTTTACACGAGCTTCGTGCATGAACGCCGCCGCGGCTTCGTCCACTTCCTTGGTCGAGATGCCGGGGCGGACGAGCTCGCTCACCCGGTCGAGAATCTCGCTCGCCGTGCGGCAGGCATTTCTCATCTTCTCGACTTCGCGCTCGCTCTTGATCGGGATCATGCCGGGACTTTGTCTTCGATCAGGCGCGAAATATCTGCGAATACGGCATCGCGGTCGCGGTTCCCGTCAATGCGGTGCAAGATCGACATCTTCCTGTAAAAATCGGCCAGTGGCTGCGTCTTCGTGTTGTATTCGGCGAGGCGTTTCTGCAGCACCGTCACGTCGTCGTCGCTCCGCCGCTCCAGCGGTCCATCGCAGTAAGGACAAACCGCGCGCTCCGAAAATTTCGCTGCGTTTGCGCTGGTCACAAAACCGCAACTGCGGCATTGCAGGCGGCCGGAGATACGATCGCGCACCGTCTTTTCGGAAACCTCCAGCCAGATCGCCAGGTCAAGCGCTGTGCGCAGTCGAGCTAAGATCGACAATAAACTTTGCGCCTGTGGCAGCGTGCGCGGGAAGCCATCGAAGACGAAGCCGTGACTTCCATGCAGCCGCAGCCAGTCTTCAATCATTTTCACGATGATCTCATCCGAAACCAGATCGCCACGCTGAAGTGTCTCCGCGGTCTCCAGTCCAAGCGGCGTGCCAAGGTCTCTTTCCCGCCGCAGGATCGCACCCGGCGAAGTAACCGGGATGCCGAACTGCCGGGTGATCATTTCGGCCTGGGTGCCTTTGCCGGAACCCGGCGCGCCAAGAAGAACGAGTCGCCGCTTCACTTCGAGGCGAGAAAAGCCGCGACCCCCCCGATGATGACAACTGCGATGCCGACGTAAAGCCACATGAGCGTGCCATGTCCGGCCGCTTCGCCGCGCGCGTAGGAAGCGCGATCGAACGCGCGGCCACGGATGCGGCCTTTGCGCAAAAAGCCGTCGTAATGGCACTGGATCAAATGTGTTTCCACCTGTCGCATGGTGTCGAGCATCACCCCGACAATGATCAGCAAACTTGTGCCGCCGAAGAATTGGGCGGTAATCGTGGGCACATTCAGCCCCTGGCTGAGCAAGCTCGGCAAGACCGCGATCACCGTCAGAAAAACCGCGCCCGCAAAGGTCAATCGCGACATCGTGTGGTCGAGAAATTTCGCGGTCGGTTCTCCCGGCCGCACGCCTGGAATGTAGCCGCCGTATTTTTTTAAATCATCCGCGATCTGGGTTGGCTGAAATTGCGTCGCGACCCAGAAATAGCTGAAGAAAAAGATCATCGCGCCGAGGACGACATAATGGGGCCAGCCGTTGGAGAGCGCCGCCGCGACGCGCGCGGCAAAAGGGCTGCTCTTGAAAGCGTAGCTGACGATCGTTGTCGGGAACAAGAGCAAGGCCCACGCAAAAATAATCGGCATCACGCCCGAGTAGTTTACTTTCAACGGCATATATTGAGTCTGGCCGCCATACATTTTGCGGCCAACGACGCGCTTGGCGTACTGCACGGTGATTTTGCGCTGGCCCTGGGTGATTGCGATCACAGCCGCGATCACCAGAAAGAGGAAAGCGACCATCAGCACGAGAATCGCCGGGTTCACCTGGCTGGTGCCGGTCGGCCCCGACGGCACAAATGTTTTCCACGCCTGCGCCAGCGCCGCGGGCAATCGCGCCACGATGCCGATCGTAATGATGAGAGAAATACCGTTGCCGATGCCGCGCTCGGTGATCTGGTCGCCGAGCCACATGAGAAAGAGCGTGCCCGTCGTGAGCGAGATCACCGTAACGATGCGAAATGTCCAGCCGAGATCGTCCACTAATGGGATACCGAGATTGCGGATCGTGTCGGTGATTCCGGGCAAAGTGATGTGATATGACTCAGG
The DNA here is from genome assembly GCA_046262735.1 of Chthoniobacterales bacterium. Lineage (GTDB taxonomy): Bacteria > Verrucomicrobiota > Verrucomicrobiia > Chthoniobacterales > UBA10450 > AV17. The sequence continues at coordinate 12,440 of JBHEMD010000169.1, forward strand.
GTGCTGAAACGACACGGCCAGCATGTAACCCTGAAAAATGCAAAGGGCGACCGTCGCGTACCGGGTCATCTGCATGATCTTTTGCCGTCCGCCATCTTCCCGGGCCAGGCGGCTCAGTCGCGGAATCACGGCCGTGAGCAGCTGCATCATGATCGAGGCGCTGATGTAAGGCATGATGCCGAGCGAAAACACCGCGCAATTCTCCAGCGCGCCGCCGCTGAACAAATTGAACAACGCTGCGATTTGACCGCCGGTTTTTTCGGTCAACGCGGTCCGGAACCATTCCTGGATCACGGCCTGATTGACGCCCGGCGTGGTAATGGCCGCGCCCAGGCGCACAATCACGATCACTGCCAGCGTAAGCAAAATCCGCCGGCGCAGCTCCGGGATCTTGATCGTATTTACAAACGCCGAGAGCATTCGCTAAATCTGGAACAACTCACATCGAGCGCTAACTCTTGCGTGATGTTTTCTTCGGCTTCACCTTCGCCGCGCTTTTCGGTTTCTTCTGCGGTGTCAGCGGTTTCGGCTGCGAAATTTCGCCCTCGGCAGGCGACACGCCCTTCTCCGCAGTTGCAAGATCGACATCTGCAGCCGCGCTCGCTCGGACAGGCGTTTTGCGCTCGCGCAGCGTGACTGTGCCGCCGGCTTTCTCGATTTTCTCCCGTGCGTTGGCGCTTACCTTGTCGGCTTCAATGGTGAGACCTTGCTTCAGCTCGCCATCGCCAAGGATTTTGATCCCGTCGAAATGGCCGCGCACCAGTTTTGATTCACGCAACGACTGCTCGTTTACAGTAGTCCCGGCTTTGAACTCTCCCAGATCGGTCAGATTCACAATTGCGTAACGTTTGTGAAAGGCGGCGTTATTGAAACCGCGTTTTGGCAAACGACGAATCAGCGGCATCTGTCCGCCTTCGAATCCCAGGCGAATGCTTCCGCCGGAGCGCGCTTTTTGGCCTTTGTGGCCCTTCCCGCTCGTCTTACCGTGACCGGAACTCTCTCCGCAGCCGAGTCGCTTCACCCGATGCCGCGCACCGGGACGCGGTCGTAAGTTGTGAAGCCGCATCATTGTTGTAAAGCCTTTCCGTCGCCGCCGCCTTTTATTCCGCGGACATGCAGAATCTGGTCGCGCCGCCGCAGTGCTTGCAGCGCCGCCATGGTAGCCTTGACCACGTTAGCGTGATTGCTCGACCCAAGCGATTTCGCCAAGACATCGCGAATACCTGCCGCTTCCACTACCGCGCGCACGCCGCCGCCTGCGATCACGCCGGTTCCCGGCGATGCCGGCCGCAGCAAAACGCGCCCGCCGCCGAACTCGCCGATTGTCTCGTGCGGTATAGTGTTTTCGTGCAGGGAAACTTTCACCATCGATTTGCGCGCCGCCTCGGACGCTTTGCGGATCGCTTCGGAAACTTCGTTCGCCTTGCCGAAACCGTAACCGACCTTCCCGTCGTGATCGCCGGCCACAATGAGCGCGCTGAAGCTGAACCGCCGGCCGCCTTTCACCACTTTCGCGCAGCGATTGATGAACACGACTTTCTCGGTCGTGTCGCCCCTGGCCGCGGGAGTGCGGTCGGGATTCCGTGAATCTGGGCGTCTGCCTGAACTCGTTTGTGCCATCGCCTAAAATTTCAATCCACCTTCACGCGCCGCATCGGCCAATGCCTTTACTTTGCCCTGATATTGAAAGCCGCCGCGATCGAACACAACCTTGTCGATCTTCTTTCCCAGCGCGCGCTCGGCAATCACTTTGCCGACGACTTCGGCGGTCGCTCGATTGGCGGAGGCTTTGTTTTTGCCGAGCACATCTTTCTCCGCGGTCGAAGCCGCGACCAGCGTTTTCGCCGCGTCGTCGTCGATCACCTGAGCGTAAACATGTTTGCCGGAGAAAAAGATCGACAAGCGTGGACGGACGGCTGTGCCCGAAATTTTTTTCCGGATCCGCCGATGCAAACGCGCGCGTGCGGTTTTTCGATTAAACGTCGCCATAACTTACTGGACGGTTTTGCCTTCCTTGCGCCGGATTTGCTCGCCGGCGTAACGGACGCCTTTGCCTTTGTACGGCTCCGGCGGGTAGTAACGGCGAATATCGGCCGCGACCTGGCCGACGAGTTTTTTGTCGACCCCCTGGATGGTGAGTTTTGTCCCATCGGCGACGGTGATTTTGATGTCTTGTGGAATCGGAAACAGAACCGGGTGCGAAAAACCCAGGCTGAGATTGAGGTTCGACCCTTGCACCGCGGCTTTGAAACCGACCCCTTCGATCTCGAGGTTTTTGGTGAAGCCTTCGCTCACTCCCCGGACCATGTTGTGAACGAGACTGCGCGAGAGACCGTGCAACGCTTTCACGCTGCGGCTCTCGGCTGTGCGCGCGAGCATTACCCGGTTGTTGCCCACCTTCGCCGAGATCGCCCGTGGCAGTTTCCAATTCAGCTTGCCTTTCGGGCCTTCCACGGCCACGCCGCCATCATTGTCGATGTTGACCTTGACCTTGTCGGGGATCTCAATCGCTTTCTTTCCGATTCGTGACATGAGTTTGTGATTCGTTAAATCGGTCCAACGTCAAATTCGTTACCAGACATAGGCGAGCAGTTCGCCGCCGACCTTTTGTTTTTTCGCTTCGCGACCCGATAACACTCCGCGTGAGGTGGAAAGAATCGCCACGCCCATGCCGCCAAGGACGCGCGGAATTTCATCGGCCCCGACATAGCGCCGCAAGCCCGGGCGGCTCACCCGGCGCAATCCGGTAATCGCGCTCGATTTGTCCACGAGCTTGTTCGTGATTTTGATCCGCGGATGCGCCGCGGTTGTGTCCACGGCGTAATCGGAGATGTACCCTTCCTCCTTCAAAATCCGGACGATCTCGGCCTTGATCCTCGAGTACGGCACCAGAATGTCCATCTTTTGCGCGCGCACGCCGTTACGCACGCGCGCCAAAAGATCGGCAACCGGATCAGTCACAGCACTCATAAAATTCAGGTGGTCTGCGCGGCGGCGGGCTTGCGGGCCCGGTCGCTGAAGGGCATACCCATTTCGCTCAGGAGCGATTTGGCTTCCTCATCGGTCCGCGCGGTGGTGACGATTGTAACATCAAAACCGATGTTGCGCTTGATTTTATCCAGCTCAACCTCGGGGAAAATGGTCTGGTCGGCCACGCCGAGCGTGTAGTTACCATGGCGGTCGAAACAGCGTGGTGACACGCCGCGAAAATCGCGGATGCGCGGCAGCGCGGCTTTGATCAGGCGCTCGAGAAATTCGTACATGCGCTCGCCGCGCAGAGTGACTTTCGCGCCGATCGCCTGGTCCTTGCGCAGTTTGAAATTGGAAATGCTTTTCTTGGCGCGGGTTTCGACCGCGCGTTGGCCGGTAATCAACGCCAACTCGGCCTTCGCTTCCTCGAGCGCCGTCTTCACGTCGCTCTGCGAACCGACCGAAGTATTAATCACCACCTTCTCAACTTTCGGGATCTGGTGGACGTTCTTGTAGCCGTGCCGCTCTTGCAGCGTCGGCATCACACGTTCCTTGTAGTGCCGATAAAATTCGTTCTCTTCTTTCACGTTTTCGCCGGCTCCTTTTCCTTCTTCTTCTTTTCCGCGGCCGGTTTTTCACCGCGCTCGAGCAACCGCACGTTCGAGATGTGGATCGGGCCTTCGCGCTCCGCGATTTTCCCGGTCGGGTTGTCCTGCGATTTGCGCAGATGTTTTTTGATAATGCGCACGCCTTCGATCAGCACCTGTTGTTTCCGAGGAATAACCTGCAGGATCCGGCCGGACGAACCCCGGAAGTTCCCCGAGACGACCTCGACCTGGTCGCCCTTCTTCACGTGAAACTTGAGTCGGTTCATAAAACCTCCGGAGCGAGTGAGACGATTTTCATGAAGTTCTTCTCGCGTAATTCGCGCGCGACCGGTCCGAAAATGCGGGTGCCGCGCGGGTTCAAATCCTTGTCGATGATGACGATTGCGTTGTTGTCGAAGCGCAGGAGCGAACCGTCGTCGCGTTTGATCGGGTGACGAGTACGCACGAGCACCGCCCGGACGACTTCGCCTTTCTTCACCGTGCCGGTCGCACTCGCCTCTTTCACGTTCGCGGTGATCACGTCGCCGATCCCGGCGTAAAGGGTCCGTTTGCCGATAACGCCGATCATCGTCGCCATGCGCGCGCCGGTGTTGTCCGCCACATCGAGCCTGGATCGAATTTGCACCATCGAAATCTTCCTTTCTCTCTTCCTCTTCTCGCTACTTCTGCAAAACCTCCACGAGCCGCCACCGTTTTAATTTGCTCAGGGGCCGCGTCTCCATAATGCGCACGGTGTCGCCGGTCTTGGCCTTGTTCTCCTCGTCGTGCGCGTAAAACTTTTTCATCTGCTTGACGATCTTGCCGAAGCGCCGATGCGGCACGCGTGTGACGGTTTGCACGACAATCGTCTTGTTCATGCGGTCAGAAATAACTTCACCCACGCGGGTCTTACGATGCGTGCGAGTAAAGCGCGCCGGTAACGGCGGCGGCTGCGCCGGAGTCGATGACGCTGCCTGCGTGTTTGCGGTCGATTGTCGATCTTGCTCGGCCATAAAATTACTTCTTTTTCGTCTTCGGCGTCGGTTCAGCCGGCGCCTCGGCCGGTTGTTTCGCGCGCTGCGTCAGCACGGTCTCGATCCGGGCCACGTCGCGCCGGAGCAAACGCAATCGGCTCGGTTGCTCGAGCTGGCCGCTCTGCTGCTGCAACCGGAGGTGCAAACTTTCCTGGCGGAAGTCGCGACGTTTCGTCAGCAACTCGTCCGTGCTCATCTCGATGATTTCCTTGATTTTCATTTTCGTCAGGCTGCGGCCACGTGATGGCGGCCTTCTGTCATGTCGAGCGGAGTCGAGACATCTCTTACTGTTAGGTCGTTCAACCTCAGCCAAACAACCGTGAGAGATTTCTCGACTGCGTTCCGCTGCGCTTCTCTCCATTCGAAATGACAAATACTTTTCATTAGTCGTCAGGCTGCCGCGACGTGGTGGCGGCTGATGAATTTGGTTCGCACGGGCAATTTATCGGCGGCCAGGCGCAATGATTCGCGCGCGACCGACTCCGGCACACCGTCGAGCTCGAATAAAATATTGCCGGGCCGAACGGTCGCGACCCAATACTCGGGCTGGCCTTTGCCCTTGCCCATACGCGTTTCCGGCGGACGCGAGGTGACGGATTTGTCCGGAAAAATGCGGATCCAGAGCTTGCCTTTGCGCTTCATATTGCGAGTCAAAGCCACGCGGGCAGCTTCGATCTGTGTGTTCGTGAGCCAAGCGCGTTCAAGCGTCTGCAGGCCAAACTCGCCAAAGTCGATTCTCAGATTGCGCGACGCAGTTCCCTTGCGGCTTCCCCGCTGGGACTTGCGATACTTCACGCGTTTCGGCATCAACGGCATGTCAGTGTCTCCTTATGAGTCGTATGCGTCGGATATGACTTAAGCCTCGGCTGGCTCGGGTGGCGGGGGAGGTGGAGGCGGTGGCGCGGAAGGAGTCGGCGCTTCGGCAGGTGCTTCTTCTTTTTTGCAGATCCAACATTTGACGCCGATCTTGCCGTAAACCGTGTTCGCCTCAGCGAAACCGTAATCGATTCCGGTGCGCAAGGTGTGCAGCGGCACTTTTCCTTCGCGATACCATTCCGAGCGTGAAATTTCGGCGCCGTTCAATCGCCCGGAGGAGCGTAACCGGATTCCCTGTGCGCCAAAATCCATCGCCGTCTGCACCGCTTTTTTCATGGCGCGGCGATAAGCGATCCGGCGCTCGATCTGCAGCGCCACATTCTCGGCCACCAGTTGCGCGTCCAGCTCCGGCGTCTTGATCTCCTGAATGTCGATCTTGATTTGTTTGCCCTGCGCCATCTTCGAAATTTCCTCGGTCATTTTCTCGATCTCGGCGCCCTTGCGCCCAATTACGATGCCGGGTCGCGCGGTGTGGATGGTCACGCGGATCGAGTTCCAGGCCCGCTCGATCACGATTTTCGCGACCGCTGCGAACTGCAGCTTTTTCTTCACGTAGTCGCGAATCTTGAGATCGCTGTGGAGAAATTCAGGCAGCTCCTGCGGCGAAGCGTACCAGCGCGATCGCCAGTCGCGGTTGACGCCTAATCTGAATCCAATCGGATTAACTTTTTGTCCCATAGAAATTATTTCTTCGTTTTCTTTGCCGGTTTCTTTTTCGCCCTCGGCTTTTTCTCCGCAGCTGATTCTTCGGCGCCTTCTCGCTTACTCGCCTTTTTCTTCTCCTGATCCCGTTTAGCTTTCCGTGTCTCTCGGGTTTCAATCGAAATCTCGTCGCTCAGCACGATTCGGATGTGACTCGTTCGTTTCAGAATGCGACTGGCGCTGCCGCGAGCGCGCGCCATGATCCGTTTGACCGTCGGCCCTTCGCCGACCACGGCTTCTTTCACGACCAGGCCGTCGGCTTTGAGGTTCGCGTTGTTCTCCGCGTTCGCGATCGCGCTTTTAAGGGTTTTGTTGATTAGAAACGCCGCTTTCTTCGGAGTAAAAGCGAGCACGTCGAGCGCGGCCGAGACCGGCAGGCCCTGAATCTCACGCATGACTTCGCGCACCTTGAAGGGCGAAATCCGCGCGTACTTATATGTCGATCTTACTTCCATTATTTTAAACTTACATTCGAGCGGGCATCCACCTCCAGGTGATCGCCTACTCTTATTTTTTCCTTCTCAGAATCCATTTCTTCGATGATCGCGCCGCAAATCTGCTGGCGTACGTCCACCACGCGCAGGGTTGCGATTCTTTGTTCGCCGCGCACCACCCGGAGCGGCATCCCAATTTTGACGCCGTGTTTTTCGCCGAGGTTCGCGACCACAAACGACCATTCCTCCTTCACGCTGATGACGCTGCCGTCGAGCAGATTCGGCTGGGCCTCGTCCGCCGCCGCATTGGTTGCTTTCGAGACGAGTGCGTTTGCGCCGCGTAATTGTGCTTCCACTTCCATTCGCGCCTGGGCGTCGCCGCCTTCGGCTGTCTTCAGGTAGCGCAACATCGCTTCGTGCAGGCGCAGCATCTGGTCGCGATATTCGTCGCGCTCTTTCTGCGCCAGTTGCAAATCGCTCACCGCGGCGAGCAACCGCTGCTCGACTTTCGCTCGATCTTTGCTCGCCGACGCCAACCCCAGCGCTTCCATGCGCAGATTAAGATCGGCAAATTTGCGCCGGAACGATTCCGCCTCGGCGTTCGATTCCGCCAGGCTCGTCGTCAACGTCTTGACCGATTCCTGCTGGATCGACAACTGATGTTGCAACTCCTCGTTCTGTGCGAGCAACGCCTCGGC
>JBHEMD010000170.1:0-12220 GCA_046262735.1 Chthoniobacterales bacterium
TGCCAGGGGGGAGAGTCGAACTCCCGACCAAGGGCTTATGAGTCCCCTGCTCTACCACTGAGCTACCCTGGCGTGAAGTTTTTCTTAATGCGGTGATCCAATCCGGTCAATCCGCCCAATCCCGAAAGCTTTCGGGGCTGCTCTACCACGGAGCTACCCTGGCGAGAGCGACAAAGGTTGATCGACTGCCACAAGCTGTCAACGCAATCGCTTTCCGTGTTGAGGCGATGCTTCTAGTCTTTTTTCTTCACATACGGCGCGAGCTGATTTCGGTCGCCGCGGATCGCCGCCATGAATAATACCCCCTGCTGTTGCCGCACTGCGCCGCTCCAGCCTTCCTGCTCCACAAAGCGCCAATCGGAGAAATCCGGCGGCGCGTTCCCGGTCTTCGGATCGCGCTCGGCCGGAACCAGGAAAAATTGCATGCGTTTTTCCGTGACCCAGATCTGCGCAACCCGGCCAGCTTCTTCGTCGTCGAAAACGCGGCAGCCAATCGTCCGAAACTCGGCGAACTCCGGCGGCACTTCGTAGTGCTCGAGATTGTGTTTCATGAAAAACAGATCGCCGAGCGCGCCGGCATCGGTGCGCACCGGGTCGAGCAACACCGAGCGCGACGAGTTCGCCACGCTCAAGAGCCGGCGCGCTTTACCGGACCCGGGAAAGTCATGCAGATGCTCGATGAATTTCACAACGAGGACTCCGGCGATGACGAGGAGAGCGATGCCGACCGCTGCGACGGCGGGATTTTTGGCCGCCCTTTTCCATGTCCACCGCGGTCGAGCGACGAGTGCTTCACTCGAAAGCCATGGCGCGATCTCCGGCGGAATCGGTAAATCGTGAACCAACGCCGCCATCGCGCGATCGAATTGCTGTTGATTTTTGAGCTCGGGCGATTTGGCCGCGCGCGTGACCGCGCTGCGCAGCGCGCGATCATCGATTCCCCGTTCACTGATCGGGGCGCAATGAATCAGCGCCCGCTCACGCCTGGATAATTGCACCGGTTTCATTTCACCTCCTCGGCCGGCACAATCGTGTTCAGCCAGGCTTGGAACTGCCGCCGTGCCGAGCCCAGCAGTTCGGAAAGCTCGGCCGTCTTGAGCTCCGCGATTTTCAGAATCTCGCGATGGGTGAATTCATCCAGGTAAAAAAGCGCGAGTGCGGTCCGCTGCGGCTCCGGCGCGGCTGAAATCCAGATCGCCAGCTGGTTCGCATCGATCTGCAACAGCTGTTCGGCAGCCGATGGGGAAAGCTCTTCCTGCGGAAGATCGACATCTTCGGGCTGCAACGCCCGCTCGCTCGCTTCCAGGCAGCGGCCGCGCGCCTCGCGATAGAGCCAGAAGCGATCGCTCGGTGTTTCAGTCTCTCCGGCGCGTTCGGTGGCGGCGCGCAAAGTCGCCTCGAAAACTTCGCGCGCCTTTTGCGCGTCGCCCAGCATCAAAAAACAAAACCGATAAAGCTGAGGAAGATTTTCTTTCGACTCCGGCACTCCGGCACCCTTCGCTTACAAAAATTCGCCGCATATTACGCGGCTCGGCTGGATCGACAAGCGGCGAATCTGTAGCCGCTTCCCTATGGGAAGCGCATCGCTGGCTTGTTATACAATCGGTGCGGTCTAACGGAACGTCGCGATTCTCCGCGCGACTTCTTTGGCGTTCTCGATGCTGTTGAACGCCGAGAGCCGGAAAAAGCCTTCGCCTTGAGCGCCGAAGCCGCTACCGGGGGTGACGACGACATTGAGCTCGCGCAGCATACGGTCGAACATTTGCCAGCTCGTTAGGCCACCGGTTGTTTTTACCCAGAGATAAGGCGCATTCACCCCGCCGTAGACATCCATTCCGGCGCCGGCGCACGCCTCGCGCAGGATTCTCGCGTTGCCCATGTAATGTTCGATTAACGCGCTCACCTGTTTCCGGCCTTCCGGAGAGTACAACGCTTCAGCCCCGCGCTGGACGGGATAACTGACGCTGTTGGATTTCGTGCTCCAACGGCGCTGCCACAACGGATGCAACGACAATCTCTTTCCCGATTCGGTGCGCGCGAGGACCGACTTCGGCATCACCGTAAAGCCGCAACGCACACTAGTGAAGCCGCCATTCTTCGAAAAACTTCGAAACTCGATGGCGCACTCCCGCGCGCCCTGAGTTTCGAAAATCGAGTGGGGAATTTCGGGCTGCGCGATGTAGCCCTCGTAAGCGGCATCGAATAAAAGCAGGGCGCCTTGTTCGCGCGCGTATTCGACCCAGCCGGCGAGCTGCTCGCGCGTCGCGACCGCGCCGGTCGGATTATTGGGGAAACAAAGATAGGCAAGATCGACATGTTCGTTTGGCGGGTCGGGAACGAAATTGTTTTCCGGCGTGCACGGCAGATAAACGAGGCCTTCGTAACTGCCGCCCTTTCGCGGCGGGCCGGTGTGGCCGGCCATCACGTTCGTGTCGACGTAAACAGGGTAAACCGGATCGGGGACGGCAACCTTGTTTTGATTGCCAAGAATGTCGAGAATGAACCCGCAATCGCATTTCGATCCGTCGGAGACAAAGATCTCATCATCGGCAATGTCGATATTGCGATCGCGATAGTCGTGTTGCGCGATTGTCGATCTTAAGAAGTCGTAACCCTGCTCCGGTCCATAGCCGCGAAACGTCTCCCGATGGCCGAGCTCTTCGACCGCATCCTTCATCGCCTCGATTGCGGCGCGCGGGAGCGGCTCGGTCACGTCGCCGATCCCGCAGCGGATCAATCGTTTGGCCGCGTCGGGATTCGCGTTACAAAACTCGCGCACACGGCGAGCAATCTCGGGAAAGAGATAGCCCGCCTCCAGCTTGAGATAATTTTCGTTCAGATAGGCCATGGTTTGTAGCGGCGGTCTGCGACCGTCGCATATTCTTGACCCAGATTTTGCGACGGTCATAGACCGCCGCTACAGAAAGCAAGCGTCAGTAATTCTTCGCGACCGCTTCCCAATTGACCACGTTCCACCAGGCTTTGATGTAATCCGGGCGGCGGTTCTGGTAGGTGAGATAGTAGGCGTGTTCCCAAACGTCCACTCCGAGGACCGGGATATTGCCGTCCATCAAAGGGCTGTCCTGGTTCGGCGTGGAGATAATTTCGAGCTTGCCGCTTTTGTTTTTGATCAGCCACGCCCAGCCGCTGCCGAAACGGCCCACGCCCGCGGCGGCAAATTTTTCCTTGAACCCGTCGATGCTGCCGAACGCCGATTTGATGTCATCGGCGAGCTTGCCTTTCGGTTCCCCGCCGGCGTTAGTCCCCATGATTTTCCAGAAGAAGGAATGATTGGCATGGCCGCCGCCGTTGTTGCGCACGACGGTGCGAATGTCTTCCGCGACCGCACTGAGGTTGCTGATCAAATCCTCGACCGATTTGTTCTCCAGATCGGGCTTGCCTTTGATCGCGTTGTTAACGTTGGTGATGTAGGCTTGGTGATGCTTGGTGTGATGGATCTCCATCGTCCGCGCGTCGATATGCGGCTCCAGCGCGTTGTAAGCGTAAGGTAATTTCGGTAGTTCGTAAGCCATAATACTCAACGTTAGGCCAGCGATGATTGAGGTCAATCAATCGGCACTGTTTCTGCGCGATTGTTGATTTTGCCGTTGGCACACGGCACGCCCGGCGGTCGCGCCCTAGCGATCGCAGCGATAAAAGCTCCGGCGATCCGCGGTGCCATTGCGAGAGTTCACATAAGTCGCGAGGGCGAGAAGCGGGAAGCTTTGCCGGTACATATCGTATTTGAGGTAGAACACCCTCGGGAAACCGGTCCCGGTGATCTGCGGTTCGTCCCAGGTGCCGTCGGCTTTTTGTCGGCTGAGAAGGAAACGCAAACCGCGCTGTATACTGCGCCGGTCGAGATCGCCGCAGGCGCAAATGCCCATCACGGCCCAGGCCGTTTGCGATGCGGTGCTCTCGCCTTTGCCTTTGAGCTCGCGCGTGTCGTATGACGCGCAGGTTTCGCCCCAGCCGCCGTCTTCGTTCTGACAGCTTTCCAGCCAATCGCGTCCGCGCAGGATCCAATCCTGGCTCATGTCCTGGCCGATGGCGCGCAGCCCGCGCAACACCTGCCAGGTGCCGTAAATGTAATTTACGCCCCAACGCCCGTACCACGAGCCGTCGTCTTCCTGCGTGTCGATCAAATAGCGGATCGCATCCCGGACGCACGATTCGTCGGGATCGAAGCCGATGTAGCCGAGTAACTCGAGCATGCGCGCGGTCAGATCGCTGCAGGTCGGGTCAAGGATCGCGTTGTGATCGGCGAAGGGCATGTCTTCGAGCCAATGCGTGGTCACATCCTTGTCGAACGCGGCCCAACCGCCGTCGCGACATTGGAAACTGAGGAGCCAATCGAGGGCGCGCCCGAACAATTGCTCGAGTGATTGTCGATCTTGCGGGCGCACCAACCGCAGCGCCATCAGGACCATCGCGGTGTCGTCGGTGTCAGGGTAATAGACATTGTTGTATTCGAACGCCCAGCCACTTGCTTCAGGATGCGGATTGTTGACGGCCCAATCGCCGCGGATTCGCACCTCCTTGTCCACGAGCCAGCCGGCTGCTTTTTGCAGCGCCGCGTCCTCGGCGGGCAAGCCCGACTCGGCGAGCGCGATCGCGCTGATCGCCGTGTCCCAGACGGGCGAGAGGCACGGTTGAATCCGAAAATCGTCGGGATCATCAACAAAAAGACCGGCGAAATCCTTGCGCGCCTTTTTACAAATCGGGTGCGTCTTTGGATAACCCAGAGCGCGCAGCGCGATGAGCGAGTTCAGCATCGCAGGATAAACCGCGGCCAGACCATCGCTGCCTTCGCCGATGCGCTCGACCATCCAGCGTTCCGCTTCTTCCAAGGCGACTCGACGCAGCGGATGTAAAGGCAGGCCGTCGATGAACTTCAGAACACGATCGGCGCGCAGGAAAAAATTTCGCCAGGTGAAGAAGCGCGCATCGCGCCGGAGCGTGAAATCCTTGTGCTCGGTGCCGAGTGGATAAAGCTCGTGCAGTTGTTTGAGGCCGGGCAGCTCGCGCGTGGGCTTGAAATGATTGATGATCGCGAGCGGCACCAGCATGGCCCGGCTCCACGAGGACATTTTGTAAATGTTGAATGGCGCCCAGGGCGGCAGCAGGACCATTTCGACCGGAATCGCGGGCAGATATTTCCAGGGAAACTGACCGAGCAGCGCGAGATAAAGTTTGCTGAAAGTATTCAGGCGCGGGATACCGCCGAGACGCAAGATGTTCGCGCGCGCCTCGGCCATGAACGGCGCATCGGGCGAATAACCGGCGAGTTTGAGCGCGAAGTAGGCTTTGACCGACGCGTTGATCTCGCTTGGTCCGCCGTAGTAAATGTTCCACCCGCCATCGAGCAGCTGCCGTTTGAGAATGTGACGGACACAGCGTTGCTGAAGTTGTTCGTCCACTTCCCCCGTCCAATGCATGAACAGAACGAAGTCGGAGCACAATGTGCTATCGACAATCAATTCGCCGCACCAATCGCCATCCGGCCGCTGTTGCCGCAACAGATTGTCCCGGGCACGATTAATCGCCTCCGCCATGTCCGCGTCGGTCGCGGAATACGCCGGCGCCACATCCGGCGCCGCGCTTGCCAATGCGATCACGTCAGTGGAACGGCTCATAAAAGGTCGATCTTAACCTAACGAGACAGCGATTGTCGATTTTACGATGCTTGCGCGGACGCCACCTGCGCATTTTTGCCCGTAAGATGACCGTTTCCGCAGCTCACGCCGTTGAATGCAACGACTTCGCTGCCCCTGCCTCGGGTCCTCGGTTTCGGTCCGAAATTGAAGGTAATATTTTTCCAGGTATCGCCGCGCTGCGCCTGCAGGCCGAGGGTCGCGGTCGGCTCGTAGCCGCAATGGACCATGCAGTTTTCGCAGCGGCTGTCGCGGGCGACGCCATTGACCACGCCGTATTTTTCCCACTCCACTTTCTCGAGCAACTCGGCGTAGCTCGAGTAATGCGCGTCCGTCATCAAATAACAAGGGCCTTTCCAGCCGCGGATATTGCGCGTCGGAATTGCCCAGGCCGAACAGGTCAGATCGCGATGGCCGGCGAGGAATTCAAAATAGATCGGGGTGCCAAAAAACGGATAACGCCGCATCCATTGCTCGATCTTCTGGAATTTCTGCCTCGTCATCTCGCGCGTAAGGAAGAAATTCTCCGGGCGCAGGTTGAGGCGCTTGACCATGTCCTTCTTGGCCGCGTCGTATTCGTAGCCCGGGGAGATAGTGTGACCATCCACGCCAAGGTCGCTCAGGTAATCGAACATCTGCTCGACCTCGTTCATGTCGGTCTCTTTGTAGATGGTCGTGTTCGTGGCGACCTGATAGCCGAGAATCTTCGCCATCTTGATCGCGAGAATGCATTCCTTGAAGACGCCTTCGCGCTACACGATGAGGTCGTGCATGCGCTCGAGGCCATCGAGGTGGACGTTCCAATACATCCAGCCGCTCGGACCGATCGTTGGCTTCGCCGGATCTTTCGGGCCTTTGCGAATCTCAGTGGCGTCTTTTTCACTCATCAATCCCGCGGCCGAAAGCTCCGCGATTTTTTCTTCGACAAACTTCGGCTGGCTGGATAACTGCGACGCCATCCATTCGCGCATTTTCTTGCGCATGAACATCGCATTGGTGCAGATGTAAATGATCCGGCTTTGTTCGAGCAAGCCTTTGACCAGGGCCTCGATGTGCGGATAAATGAGAGGTTCACCGCCGCAAATCGAGACCATTGGCGCGTTGCATTCGGCCGCCGCACCGAGGCAATCCTCCAGGCTCATCATGTCCTTGAGGGAGGTGGAATATTCGCGGATTCGGCCGCAGCCGGTGCAGGTGAGATTACAGGTATGAAGGGGCTCGAGTTGCAGGACAGTGGCGAACTTCCTCGTACGGCGCAGCTTGTGCCCGATGATGTAGCCCGCGATCTTGGTCGTTAGGGCAAGCGGAAATCTCATAAAGCCGTGGACACTATTGAACCCTGCAAAAGTGTCAATGTCTCAGCGCCAACTTCCCTATTAGAGGTGAATCGGCGGCAAATTCGAGGAAAACATTCGCGACCTCGACACAGTTCGGCGGTTGAATAAGTTGAAGGCGGCAGCCCAAACGAAAGACAACCCACACAAAATGAAAAAATTACTGGCAGTAATCTCCGCGGCCGGCCTGTTCGGTTGCGCACAGGAGCCGCAACAGGTGACCGTCGCAAATACCCATTATCCCTACAGCCGCTACTCAACCACGACCGAAGCCTGGGGTGCGCCGAACCCGGCCTATGCGACCTGGACGACGCCGGCGTTGCAGAAACGACGCCTCGACCTCTACGGCATGGTCCCCCAAGGCCAGGATCGTCATGGCGTTCCTTTCTATATTTACGAAGGAATCCCATTGCGCCAGCAGGATGAGATCAAAGCCATCGAGGTCGAGTTGAACCACCGTTATCAGGCCGGTGACAAAACCGCCAGACTCGCAGAGGCCTGGCCGTCGTCGCGCCGGCATAGTAGTGCAACTCCCGCGGTCTTCTGAGCCACCCGGCCAGCTGACTTTAAGGGAAGTCTCGGCGGACACGTAATCTCGTAATCGCGCGTAAACCCGCTGCGGGGGCAACGGGATTTCGGGTCAAGTCGCGATGCGCGCGATTCGCAGCGCGTTATAGCAGACATCGATCAGTGCGCCGGCGATCAACATTGCGGCGAACATGTTGGCAAAGGCTAAACGGCGACCGGCGATCGCAATGCTGCAATTTTCCCCGACGCGGAGCACGAACAGCGACAACGCAAAGACAAAAGGCAGAAACAGCGACAGCACAAAGCGGCTATCCGTGACCACCAAATCGTACCACGCGTACAAAATCACGTAGGCAACGAAGAAGAAAAAACAGAACGCGGCCGCAAATGCATTTTCCCTGATGATTGCCCAGGCTCGCTGCGGCTGCCGGATCGCGAGCATCGCCGCCGCGAGAATAAACAAGACGATGAATTTGTAGTAACCGGCGGGCTTCGCACTGCGGGTGAGCAGCGTCTTAAATCCGTGGAGGAGGCGCTCGACGATCTGACCCGGCGAATGGTCGCGCCAGTATTTGCGCGGCGATGGTGCGTCCTCTGGCGCCACCTTCCCCCTCCTCCAGGCGTCGGTGAAGGCGAGCGCTTCCGGCCACGAATTGCACCACATGTAATAAGCCGAGTTCGCGTTGAAGAAGTAGTGGCCGTAAAGTTCTTTGCTTGTGCGCTCGTACGGAAAAACGACCGCGCCGAATGCGCCGAGCGCAAGCAGCAACTGGCCGAATCGCTGCCCTACTCCTTGAAGACGCTGAGCTGAACCGCTGCGGTATTGCCAGAAGGTTTGGGCGACAAACACAATCGCCCAGATCGCGATCGCCGGGAGCATCGACGCTTTCGTCAGATACGCCAGCGCGGTCGTCGCGCCGGCCAGAACGGCCAGCCACCAGCGCGGGGCGATCAGCATTTCCAGCAGCAGAACGAACGAACAGAAGCCGAGGAAATAGAAAAGCGGCTCCACCGCGGCGGTACCGGCGCGGTAGACGAACACGCCAAACGCCGTCACAACCAGCAATGCCAGCGCGTAAAACGGCTGGAAAAATTTGCGCAGGATCAGAGAGAGCAAACCGAGAAGCAAGATCGACAAGTTGATATTGAACGACTGGGCGCGGTTGAGGAACTCCGCGTCTGTCATTCCTCGCCGATAAACAAGTGAGAGCAAAAACGGGAACACCGGCATCCGGTTCCGGTCGCCGGCAACGGCGTAATGCGTCTCGTGCATGCGCCGGGCATAATTGAGATATGCCGCCTGGTCCGCGCGGTTCAATGGCGTGGGGTCAACTGCGCGCCGCGCATGCGCTTCCCACCCGTAAAGAGCAACAATGCTAAGGGCGACGAGAACGACCGCGCCGCGATGAATAAGCTGCGCCACTGCCGATTAGGTCGCCTGCCAACCGCGCCGGACCAAACTGATCGCAATCGCGGCGAGCAAGAGCGCGACAATCTTGGAGACACCGCGTAATCCTTGCTGGCCCATCCAACGGGAAAAACGCTCGGCATTGCAAAGGCCGATTGCGACCAGCGCAAGGTTCACGAGCAGGGAAAGCAGCGTGAAGAAAAGTCCGACCGAATCGACGAGGATCAGGAGCGCGGTCAATAAAGCCGGCCCGGCGATCAATGGCATCCCCAGAGGGACCACACCGAATTCGTTGCTGCCGCCGCGGTCCTGCGGTCCAATGCTGACAATCTCGCGCACCGCCAATACAAGCAAAATCAAGCCGCCGCCGACCTGAAAGTCGGAGACGGTAATTCCGAGCGCGGCGAAAATGAATTTGCCAAGAAAAATGAAGCCGACCGCGATGACCAGCGCGGTGAAAATTCCGAGGAGCGCCTGGCGTTGTCGATCCTGGTGTGAAGCGCTCGTCCCGAGGCCGAGGAACAGCGCAATCAGCCCGATCGGATCAATCGCCACAAAGATCGGGATGAATGCGAGCAGAAAATTCTTGAGCACGAAATTGTGGCGCAAGTTTGTAACTTGCGCGTTTGCGCAGCGCAACTTACAAAGTTGCGCCACTTTCAAACCCATCCCATGAAAACCTCACGATTGTCGATCTTACATCCGCTTGGTCTTGTTTTTATTCTTGCGGTTGCTCGAGCGGCGAATGCCGATTTGAAAACCGTGGAGGCGTTTCGCGATGCGGCGGCAAAAGCCAACGCCGTGCTCACAATCCCCGACTGGGAACAAACGGCCGAAGCAGTCGAGACTGCGATGAACAACGCCATCGCCAAAGCGAACAAGGCGCTCGACCAGATTGGGCAACAGGACCTGAGCGCGGTCACTTTCAAGAGCACCGTCGGCGCGCTGGATGACCTCGTATACGAGGCAAACCTCCAGGCCAACAAAGCCACCGTCATCAAGGAAGCGAACACCGATGCCGGAATGCGCGCTGCCGCGGAGAAGGCAGTGAAGACATTTCAGGATTGGGCCGTCGGCATCGATTACCGCGAGGACGTTTACAAGGCGCTGAAAACGTTCGCCGACACGCACCCGCAGCTCTCCGGCGAAGATGAAAAGTTGTTGTCCGAAACGATGCGCGACTATCGACGCGCGGGATTGGAGTTGCCGCCAGACAAACGCAAGGAGGTCGAACAATTGCGCAAAGAGCTGGCGAAACTTGGCACCGATTTCGATACGAACATCGTGAACGCCAAAGCACCGGTGACCTTTACGAAGTTAGAACTCAATGGCGTGCCCGATAGCCTGCTCAGTGCGCCGGATGTCAAGACCGGCGACAACACTTACGCGGTCATGGCGAATGTGACGTGGCAATTTCTCGCCGTAGAGGAAAACGCAAAAAGCGAAGCTACCCGCAAAAGCCTCTACATCGTGCACGACAGTCTCGCGAAGGAGCAAAACAGCGGGCTCCTCAATAAGATGCTTGAGTTGCGCAACAAAATTGCGCTGCGCCTTGGCTACAAATCGTGGGACGATTACCAGACCGAAACGCGCATGGCCAAAAGCGGCGCGGGCGCCAAATCGTATATCGACAATCTCATCGCCGGGATCCAGCCGAAGTTCGACGCCGAGCTGTCGATCCTGCAAAGGATGAAGGCCGCCGACACCAAGGACCCTGAAGCGAAGATCAATGTCTGGGATTGGCGTTACTACACCAACCAGCTCAAGAAAGAGAAATACGCCGTCGACACCGAAGCGCTGCGCGACTTTTTCCCGTTCCAAAGAGTCGTCGACGGGATGTTCAACATCTATCAAAGCATCTTCGGTCTAAAGTTCGAACAGATCGCCGCGCCCTACAAATGGACTGACGATCTGCAGCTTTTCCTCGTGACGGATGCGGCCAGCGGCGAACCGCTCGGCATGTTCTACTTCGACATGTTCCCGCGGGAAGGAAAATTCAATCACTTTGCCGAGTTTGAAATCATCGGGGGAAAATTGTTGCCCGACGGCAAATATCAGCGGCCCACCGTGACATTGCTGTGCAACTTTCCGCCGCCGAGTGGCGACAAGCCGTCATTGCTCACACACGCCAACGTCGAAACGCTTTTCCATGAATTCGGTCACGCGCTGCACACCATCGTCACGCGCGCGAAATACGGCCGCTTCGCCGGCACCAACGTGCCCCGCGATTTCGTCGAAGCGCCTTCGCAGATGTTGCAAAACTGGATCTGGGACAAAAAGGTGCTCGACACCTTCGCAGCCGATTACCGCAATCCCTCCAAAAAAATCCCGGCCGACATCGTTAAAAAACTCAACGATTCAAAGCTTGCCACCGCTGGAGTGACGTATCGGCGGCAGTTCGCTTTCGCCGAGCTCGACCTCGCATTGCACGACCAACACCCAGAAGACGCGCCGTATGATTGCGTCGCCATCACCAATCCAATCCTGGTGAAAGTTTTTCTACCGATCGACCCGAGCACGACCTTCGTCACCTACTTCGGTCACCTCAATGGCTACGACGCCGGCTACTACGGTTACGCCTGGGCCGACGCGATCGCGGCCGACATGGCGACCGTGTTCGAAAAGGCGAAGAATCGCTATTTCGACAAGCAGGCCGGAATGAAACTTCGCCGCGAGATTTACGAGCCGGGCGACTCGCGCGACGTCCTTCTGTCCGTCGAAACATTCCTTGGGCGCAAACAGTCGATCGAACCGTTCTTGAAAAAGCTCGGCATCACCGGGGAAAAGAAAACCAAACCCGCCGGGCCTTCGCAGGAAGCGAGGTGAGCTGGAGCAGCCGGCCTGTGGCCGGTGTCGCGTCGCGCAGCGATGCGGCTACAATATTTGCGACGGTCACAGAGCGCCGCTACAGAAGAAGCATGAAAACGACGCTCGGAGTTCTCGCGGCGACTACCGTGTCGATCTTCGCAGCCGGGCCAGAAGATCAGCTTAGACCGGCGCTGGACACGATCACACCCGATGGCTTGCTCGCCCACATCAAAATTCTGTCGGCAGATGAATTCGAAGGCCGCGCGCCGGGAAGCAAAGGCGAGGAGCTTTCGGTCAGTTACATCACTGACCAATACAAACGCCTCGGATTGAAGCCGGGAAACCCGGACGGAACTTACGTCCAGGAAGTTCCGCTTGCCGGCATCACCAGCACTCCGCAGATGTCCTTCGCGCTCGGCCAGAACAATATTCAGCTTAAGTTTCCAGACGATTTCGTAGCGTCCTCGGCACGGCTACAGGAGCACATT
>JBHEMD010000171.1:0-10110 GCA_046262735.1 Chthoniobacterales bacterium
CGACCGAGCTGATGGAGTCCTTTCTCAAAACCGAGCACGCGCCGGACGCGACATTGGAAACCGCACTGAACACGGCGCTCGATGCCTGGAGCATTGGACACATCGCCCTCGGCAAAGAAGAGGCGACCGCACTCCCGGAGCGCACTGCGTTCAGACAACATCGGCAGGAACAGCTTGCCGCCAATTCGCTCGAAGCAGCGGTGCTCGAGCGCAAGAGCACGACCGCCATTCGCTATCGTTCGTTGCCGGAAAAGGAAACGCGCGAGCTGATCCGGGATTGAAGAGGGAGAGAAATGTTTGGCCGGCGATCACAAATTCGGCGCGGGCTGCGCAGTCTGCTGGCGTGGCTTGGGCTGTTGCTCATGATCGGCTCGTTCGCGTGGTGGCAATGGAACTTGCCGCCCGTCGGAATGCCCCCGCGGTCTGCGACCACACCACAGCCAACACCAGGCGCGGCGTTCCCGGTCGTAGTGCTCGATCCCGGCCATGGCGGCCAGGATTCGGGCGCGATGTGCGCGGGCGTGCTGGAAAAGGATCTCACTCTTGATATCGCACAACGGACCGATCGTTTGCTCGAAGCGCAAGGTCTCGCGACGGTCATGACTCGCATCGGCGACGCTTATGTGTCGCTCGCCGAGCGCGCCGCCTTGACCAACCGCATCCCCAACTGCGTCCTCGTCAGCATTCATTTCAACGAGGACAACAAACCCGTCTCCAGCGGCATCGAGACCTACTACGCCGATCACAGGATTCCGCTCGGGGAACCGCTCATTTCCTGGCTGCCATTTTTACAAACCGTGGCCGCGGCGGCGCAAGGGCCCGACGTCGAAAGCCAAAGCCTGGCTGGATTTATTCAGGAGGCGCTCGTCGCGCGCACGCAGGCGGTCAATCGCGGAACGAAACCGAGACAATTTTATGTCATCGCAAACGTGCGGCATCCGGCGGTGCTCGTCGAAGGTGGCTTTTTAACCAACAAGGGAGACATCGCGCGGCTGACCAGCGCCGAATATCGTGACCAGATCGCGGCTGCGATCAGCGAAGGCGTCATTCGTTTTCGCGACTTGAAAGAGCAGCAATTGAAAACGGCACCGACCACTGCGGGGGGAAGCGAATAATCGTGCTTGCCTTGCCGTCAAATCGCGGTCCAGCGACATGAAGATACGCATCGCCCTCGTGATTATTTTGCTCGGCTGCCCCGGAGCGATCCGCGGCGACGAAGTGACTGCCGAAGTGCAGCAGGCGCTGAAAGACCAGGGGTTTTACTACGGCGAGATCAACGGCGACAAAAATGCCGATACCATAGCGGCCATTCGCCGCTACCAGATTCGTAACGGCCTCAAGATCACCGGCGAGCTCGACAACGATACGCTCAAAGCGCTGCGCAGTGTTTCCTCGACTTCATCGCCGGCACCGGTAGCGAGCGCGCCTGCAACTCCAATCGCGCGAAGTTCGCCCCCGCAAGCTGAGCGTGAGAATCCAACCGCCACGCCGGCGCCTTAGGAGGAAGAAACTGCACCGCCGCCGCAATTCGGTCCCGCCAATCCGTACCCCGAGGAACAAGATCGACAACAACTCTACCCGCCGAATGTACCGAACACTCCGGCGCAGCCCGGCGGGTTGTTCGCCGATACGCCTTATGCCACTGCGCCTCCGGAACTGCAGCGCAATGTTGTCTCGTCCGCCCAACGCGCACTGTCGCGCCGCGGCTACTATCATGGTCCAGTCGATGGAACGTTTGGCTCCGCACTCGAATTTTCCTTGCGGGCCTATCAATCAAAGGTCGGCCTGCCCGTCACCGGCCGGCTCGATCTGGAAACCCTGGCCGCTCTCGAATTACTCCCCGGCGCCAAAGCCCCGGTCTATCGTCCCCGCCGCCGCGTTCCGCCCGTCCGCGGCGAATGGATCCGGCCGTAGGGCCGGCTCCTGCTGGCCTCAATCACGCGCCTCGCGCAGGGAATAGATTGCTCAGCGCACGCCACAGCGATCGACGCGCCGGCGCCTGGCCTGCGCGCGCCACGAGCACGGGACAGTCCGCATGATTGAGAATGCTAAGCGTCAGGTCGCCCATGATGTAATGACGCAACATGCCGCGAGCTTGCGACGAACCGGTCACGATCAGGTCGTAGCTGTTTTCGCGGGCTTCGGCGAAGACCTGATCAACTACCAGCCCATGCCGAATGCGCACTTCCGCCGCGACGCCCATTTTTTCCAAATCTTGTTTTTGACTGCGTAAATTTATTCCCAGTTCCGACTTCGATTCCAGCAATCGCTCGATGTCTTCCTCCATCTGCACAAGGTCGGCGTAAATCGCCGGCGGCTCCGCCATCACGTGCAGCAGCGTGACCGATGCGTGAACGGCGGCGGCGAGTTGGCCCGTCAACTGCACCGCTTCTTCGATGAATTCTTTGCCGCCGGTACAAACAAGAAACCGGTTCAACTGAGCCCACTCGCCGATCGCTACCAGGACCGGCGGTGAGATTGCCTTGATCACCTCGTACGTTTTTGCGGACCGCCAATACGCGCCCGTCGAACCGGTCCGGCGCGCGCCAATTACGGCCAGGTCGTATTTTCCTTTCGTGCTTTGATCGACAATCTGCCGGACCGGCTCGCCCCGGCTTACGACGATAAGCGGAGAAGCGCCAGCCGCTCGGAGCGTTTGCGCCTCGCGCTCCATCGCTTCGCGCAACGGCTGTTCGTCGCGAGCTTTTTCCGCGATGCCGAGCAGCGTCGTCTCGGCATGCAGCGGAGCGGCGAACGACCCGCCTAATCGCGTCGCGCTTTCTCCCTCAGGGGTTCCGTCGCTGCAAATCAGGATTTTCATCGCATTCTAAATTTTATGACCGCTGATCAGCGTGTAGATCACGATCGCCGCGCCGATCAGCGGCAGCGGCACAAAGGCCAGCCGAATCTTCGGGCCGGCGAAATATTGAGTGCAGATCGCGCCGATCTGCGCGCCAACCGCCGCGCCCGTGTGCATCACCAGTGCAATCAAGATGTCGACATTGCCTTTCACGGCGTGCGTAAAGGTCCCATAACTGGCTGAAATAATGATTTCGAACAGATCGGTCCCGACCGCGAGGTGAGTCGGGATGCCAAGCACGTAAACCATCGATGGCATCCGAATGTAACCGGCCCCGCCCCCGAGGAACCCGCTAAAAAAACCCCCCACAAAAGCGACCCCGAGAATTATCCAGAGCGAGATCGCTTTGATTCCCGACGTGGGCAATTCGACCATCGGCCAAATCTTCAGCCGCTGAATTCCACGCGTAACGTGGCCAAAAGCGGAATGATCTTGCCTTGCGCTTGCGCCTTTGGCCGCCCCTGGTGCACGCACCCGTTTGCGGGAGGCCAGGGTCTTTCGGCTTTCCCAAATCATGAAAGTCGAGATGCTCACATACACGGCAATCGACACGATGCTCACGACCAGGTTGACATTGCCCGCGCGCTTCAACATTTGAATCAGTTGCGCGCCCATTTCCGCGCCGAAAATCGTGCCTAACGCCATGATTAGCCCCAATCGCAGATCGACGTTGCCAAACGCCCGATGTTGTCGCACCGCCACGACCGATTTGCCGACGATGTGTGCCAGATCGGTTCCGACCGCGAAGTTCCAGTCCAGCCCGACCACACGCAGCGCCGGTCCGGCAATGAAACTGCCGCCGACACCGAAAAAACCGCCCATAATGCCGATCACGAATCCCATCACCACCAGATAGATCGGGCTGATCTGCGCGCCGGAGATCGGGAACCACATAAAGCTATGGCGCGCGGCCGCGAATCAGCCGCAACAAGATCGTCGTGACATTTTGCAGAACCACCGCCTGGCCAATCATCAGCAGAACGGCCGCGCCCGCATAGCCGTAGCGATGATGGCGTGCCAGCCATTGCAGCCCGTCCCCCAAAAAATGCAGAACCAGAAAAAAATACGCGACAACCAGAACGGCATAGACGACCAGCTCGATCGCAAACGCGCGCAGTGTGTTGGCGATTTCCCTTTTCATCCCAAAGCTTCCACATGCTTCGCGCCGGCGCGCTTCGCCGGTTGCGTCCCAAAGCTTTCAAAAGCAAATTGCATTGTGATACCCCGGTTTTATTTTAACGTCTTCCTCCGCTTCAGTTAAAGGGCAATCATGGCTGACGCTGCAAACAAATACCCCGAGAATGTTCCGGGAAAATTTTACGTCGATGACCAATGCATCGACTGCGACCTCTGCCGCGAAACCGCGCCGGCCAACTTCAAACGCAACGACGACGGCGGCCATTCCTACGTTTATAAACAATCGGAGACCCCGGAGGAAGAAGGCCTTTGCAAGGAAGCGATGGAAGGCTGCCCGGTCGAAGCCATCGGCAACGACGGCGCCAAAGATCGACAATCACTCTGGCGCATTTCGCTGATTCCCAAATCCCGGTCGCCCTCACCATTGCCGGCTCCGACAGCAGCGCCGGCGCGGGCGTCCAAGCGGACTTGAAAACCTTCAGCGCGCTCGGCGTTTACGGCCTCAACGCGCTCACCTGCGTGGTGGCCGAAATCCCGGGCGAAGTTTCGCGAATCGAGCCGCTCGCTCCCGACCTCGTCCGCGAGCAAATCGAAGTGCTGGCAAACAACTTTCCTATCGCCGCCGTCAAAACCGGGCTGCTTTGTTCGGCGAAGATCATCGCCACCGTCGCGCAGGCGATTGTCGATCTTTTCCCAAACATTTCGCTCGTAATCGATCCCGTGTTTGTTGCCACCACCGGCGATGTTCTCCTGGAACCAAGCGCAATCGAAGTTTGCGAGAAAGAACTCTTGCCGCGTGCGACGCTTCTCACTCCCAATCTCGACGAAGCCGCACGACTTACCGGCGCACCAATATTCGATCGGCAGGCGCTGTAACGCGCCGCGCGAAGCCTCTCGCAAAAATATGACACGTCCGTTCTCATCAAAGGCGGACATCTAAACGGCCAGCATGCGGTCGATCTTC
Source organism: Chthoniobacterales bacterium (assembly GCA_046262735.1). Lineage (GTDB taxonomy): Bacteria > Verrucomicrobiota > Verrucomicrobiia > Chthoniobacterales > UBA10450 > AV17. Next base: position 4,962 of record JBHEMD010000171.1, read on the forward strand.
TCCTTGCCGGCGGAGAACTAACCGAGTTCAGCGCGCCGTTTGTTCGCGGCGTCGCTACTCACGGCACCGGCTGCACTTATTCCGCCGCTATTACCGCGGGCCTCGCCTCCGGCCTCTCGCTCCTGGATGCGGTGAGTCGCGCAAAAAAATTTGTGACCGTTTCGATCGAGAAGCGCTTCCGGTGGACGTCGAAATCAGGTACCGACCTCGACGCCCTCAATCACCGGCCTGACGAGCGCGGCGAGTGATCTTCCGCCGGGGCTTTGTCGATCTTGTGCGGCGCGCGGGCTTTTTTTGCCACTTCTTCGATTCGAGAGCTTCCGCTGCAGCGGCCGTTTCCGCCTGCTTTTTGCTGCGCCCGCTGCCCTGGCCAAGCACGATTCCTTCCCAGACCGCTTGCACGACAAATCTCTTGTCGTGCTCGGGACCGCTTTGGGAGATCGTCTCATAAACTGGGCTCTGCGGCGAAATGCTCTGGAGCAGTTCCTGCAGCTGTCCCTTCGGATTTATGTCGACCGGTTCCTCCGCGACTTGCTGCAGGTTCTCCCGCGCCTGCGCGAGGATGAATTTTCTCGTTTTTTCCAGGCCGCCATCCAGATAAATCGCGCCGATTAACGCTTCAAAGGCGTCCGCAAGGGTGGAGATGCGCGACCGGCCGCCACTCGCTTCCTCGCCGCGTCCCATCAAAAGGAAACGTCCCAGGTCCAGCATTGCAGCATGATGTTTTAGCGCGTCGCGCGAGACGAGGCGCGAACGCAACTTCGTCAGCTGCCCTTCCGGTTGATCTGCGAAGTGCTCATAAAGATGTTCGGTTATGACCAATTGCAGCACAGCGTCGCCCAAAAATTCCAATCGCTGATTATCGAAATGCCGCTGCTGCGTCTCATGCCTCAGACTCGGGTGCGTCAGTGCCTCGGTTAGCAAAAGCGCGTTGCGAAACTTGTATCCGATTCGTTCCTCGAGCGGATGCATCTCAAGGCTTCTGGTAAATCTCCAGCGATGTGACGAGGTCGATCGCGCGTTGCATGACCGGGTCGCGCGCCGGCTGTTTGTCCCGGTCGCGCGCGGCGCGGCGTTGTGCTCCCGCGGCGTCCAGCTCCGGATTGGTGCCGGCAATCAGGGCCGCCTCATTAAGGTGCGGCCGCTCGCTCTCATAAACGAACGGCGCCATTCCTTTTTCCAGACTCAGCCGAAAGATTTGCCGCTTCTCGCTCGCCGGCATTTCAACCGGCAGGTCCGGTTTGATTCCGCCGGGAAATAACTGCTGCCCGCCTGGACCGAGCGCGGCAGCCGACGCGACGCGCAAGATTGTTCCGCTCGGCAGCGGCAGGTCAGCATATTCGACGGCGCGCCCGGCGGTGGGCTGCCCGATGAGCAACGCTTTATTATAAAATCGCAGCGCAGCCCCGAGCGCCTCCGCGCCTCCAGCAGTGTCGCCGTCGATCAGGACCGTGGCTAACCCTTGAAACGCAGGGTCGCGGTCGGAATTGAAAACACGATCCTGGCGCGCCGCCGGCTTGCGCAGACTAAAAAGCGTTTTGCCCTTTGGGCAAAAACGTTTCGCGAACTCGGCTGCGGTCGCGAAATCGCCGACCGCACTGTCGCGAAGATCGACAATCAGCGCGCCGAGCTTTTTCATTTCTTCCAATTTCTTGTCGAGCTCTTTCAGATTCGCCGCGGTCAGGCCGCCGCAGCGGACATAGCCAGTTCGCCCCTCGAAAACTTCGCTGTAGAAAGGAGCTGCGGGTTCGGCCGCGTTTTCCCGAGCCGGCAGCAACACCAGTGCGCCCGGCATTCGCAGGAGCAAGCCCGTCAGGGTCGCACGATTCAGTTCGGTTTCGCTGATCGCGTCCGGGTTGGCAAAATTCGTTTTTAGCAGCGCGATTGCCGCCTGGAGATCAGCCTGGCCTAACGAGTCTAGAAGTTGGGCTGTGGCGGGGACGGGGACGGGGGTGGGAGTCGGTGTCGGTGTCGGTGACAGCTTCGCTGGTGTGGCCGTCGACGATGACTTCAGCGGCGCGGGCGTTTGTGCCGGTGCATTCGCGGCAATCAACAACACCGCTGTGGTTGTTGCGGCCGCCCAATTGAACATCCGGTTATTGTTAACCGTTCAGAGCGCTCAGAGCAATATCGCGCCGGTAGTGGCAGCCCTCGAAGTGGATGCCCCCGATCGCCTCGTAGGCGCGGTGGCGCGCCGTTTCGGTCGTCGGTCCGAGCGCGGTGACCGCCAGAACGCGGCCACCGGAAGTCACAACCTCGCCGTTTGCGCGCTTTGTGCCGGCGTGAAAAATCTGGACGTTGTCGATCTTGGCCGCGTCGGATAGTCCGCTAATCGGCTTGCCAATTTCGTATTTGTCGGGATAGCCGGCTGAAGCCAGCACGACCGTAACGGCCGCGCGGTCTTCCCAGTCGATCGAGCAATCATCAATCGTGCCCTCGAGCGTCGCTTCCAGGAGCGGCAGCAGATCGGATTTCATTCGCGGCAAAAGCGCCTGGGTTTCCGGATCACCAAAACGGCAGTTAAACTCCAGCACGCGCGGACCTTCGCTCGTTATCATCAATCCCGGATAAAGCAGCCCGCGATAGGTAACGCCCTCCTTCGCCAAACCGCGCAGAAGCGGCTGCATGATTTCGCTTTCGAACCGCGCCTGTAATCGGCCGTTCCAATTATTCGCGGGACTGAACGCGCCCATTCCGCCGGTGTTCGGCCCGCGATCGCCGTCGAACGCGCGTTTGTGATCGCGGGCGCTCTCGAGCAGACGATAGCTCTTCCCATCGACCAGCGCGTGCAGCGAGCACTCGGTGCCGCGGAGAAACTCTTCGATCACAATTCGCCTCCCCGCTTCGCCGAAACGGCGCTCCTGCATCATCGCCTCGATTGTCGATCTGGCCGACGCCTGATCCGGGACAATGATCACGCCTTTCCCGAGCGCGAGTCCGTCGGCTTTGATCACCACTGGGAATTTGCGCGACTCGCAATATTCCAGCGCTTGAACGACCTCGGAAAAGGTCTGCGCTTCCGCGGTCGGAATTTTCCGTGCGCGCATCAGTTCCTTGGCGAAAATTTTCGACGACTCGAGGCGGGCCGCCGATTTCGTCGGCCCGAAAACGCGCAATTTGTCGGCCGCGAAAAGATCAACAATGCCCAGCGCCAACGGGTCGTCCGGTCCGATTACGGTAAGATCGACATCGTTCTGTTTTGCGAACTGAAGCAGTCGCGGGAGATCCGCGGCTGGAATCGCAACGTTCTCCGCGATCTCGGCTGTGCCCCCATTTCCCGGCGCGCAAAAAATCCGATCAACAGCCGGCGATTGTTTCAGTTTCCAGGCGAGCGCGTGTTCCCGGCCCCCCCCACCAATGACAAGAAGGTTCATCAGCGCGCCACTTCGGCGGGCAGGATCGACAAGTCCAATTTTTCCGTGTGCCGGATGAGCGTGACGTTCGCGCCAACGCCGATTTGTTCGCCGACCAGGATCTTGTGGAGATCGTGGACGCTGCCCATCGGTTGGCCGTTGAAAGCAACGATGAGATCACCTTCGCGCAAACCGGTTCGCTCAGCTGGACTATCCTTTTCCACCGACACGTCGAGCACGCCGGTTTCGCGCGGCAAATTGTAAAACCGCACGATGCGCCGATGGATCGGAATGTTTTGGCCGGCCACGCCGATGTAGCTGCGCCGGATCCGGCCTTCTTTGATCAGCCAACCGGCCACGAATTTGGCCGTGTTGCTGGCGATCGCGAAACAAATACCCTGGGCAGGGCGGATCATCGCCGTGTTCACGCCGATCACTTCGCCGGCTGAGTTAAGGAGGGGACCGCCGGAGTTCCCCGGATTCAAAGCCGCGTCGGTCTGAATGATATTGTCGATCAAGCGACCCGATTGCGCGCGCATCGAGCGCCCGAGGGCGCTGATCACGCCCGCGGTCACGCTGGCCTGAAATCCAAGCGGATTGCCGATCGCGATTACAATTTGGCCCACTCGTAAATTCTCGGAATCGGCAAGACGCACGTGCGCAAGTCGCGGCGCGCTAATTCGAATCACTGCCAGGTCCGTGTCCGGATCGTCGCCAATCAATTGCGCCGGATATTCGCCCCCGCCCGGCACGTTCGCCCTGATCTCGCTCGCATTATGAACCACGTGGCTGTTGGTGATAATGAATCCGTCGGGCGCAATCACAAACCCGGAGCCGCTGCCCTTGATCTCACGTTCCCCACCGCGCGCGTTTAATCGTTCCGCGATCGCGATGTTCACCACGGCGGGCGCGACACGCTCCACCGCAGCCACAACTGTGCGCGAATATTCATCCAGCAAAAATGAATCATCCGGCCGAATCGCCGTGTCCTGCGCCGTCTCCTCCGCCCGGGTATCTTCGCCGTTCAAAACCAACTGCAGCGACATGCATCAAATCTCGCGCCACCAGCCGCTCCGTCAACTACCCATCGATCCGGCCATACATCCGATTTGGAATGTTACTTGCCTTACAGGCGCTGCCGCATAAAAGAGGGCCATGGCCAGGACTGCGTCGCCGCCTTCAGTGATGGAGCCGCAGTGTCCTTCCCGGCTCGTGCTCGAGCGAATCGCGGATAAATGGACCGCATTGATCATTCAAATTCTCGCCAATGGCACGATGCGCTACAGCGCGCTGCAGCAGCGCATCGGCGGCATCTCACAAAAGATGCTCACACAAACGCTGCGCAGTCTCGAGCGCGACGGACTCGTCCAGCGCAAGGTTTACCCGGTCGTGCCGCCGCGCGTGGAATATTCGCTGACGCGGCTCGGCCGCACGTTGATCGAACCACTCCGCACGCTTTGCCGCTGGTCGGAGAAACACCTGGCCGAGTTGCAAGCCAATCGCGCCCGGGCGAAAGCGAAGGCTGTAAGCGCGGTGGCCGACCGCGGTTACTGACAAATCTCGAATCGGCCGGCGTCAGCGACTTCCCCCACAGTTTGTCGATTTAAAATGAACGAGGCCGAAACGATCGTCCTGCTCTTCGCGCTCGTCGCCGCCTCAGTCCTGATCGCGCGCAAACTGGCGCTGCCTTACCCGGTCGTGCTCGTCCTTGTCGGCCTCGCGCTCAGTTTCATTCCGCGCCTGCCTGAGGTGCAACTCAATCCCAACATTGTGTTCTATTTCTTTTTGCCGGCGCT